>WHTW01000085.1 GCA_009377525.1 Rhodospirillales bacterium | reverse complement strand
GCATTTCCGATCTGATTGAACCGCGAGCGGTTCAATCAGATCGGAAATCGCTCTAGTGCAGGCGGCCCAACCGGCCGCTCATCGGCGCATCGATGCGGAAGCGCAGCCCTTCGGGCGCATGGACCAGGCGCGACTGGCCCTCGACGTCGGCGAAGGCCCGCTTCATCAGGAGCGTGCCGAAGCCGCTGCGGCGCGGCGGACTGACCAGCGGGCCGCCGGTCTCCTCCCACTTGAACTTGAATCGCCGCTCGCCGTTCTCGCCGCGATAGGACTTCCAGGAGACGCGCGCCCTGCCCTCGCTGCTCGACAGCGCACCGTACTTGGCGGCGTTGGTGGCGAGCTCGTGCAGCACCAGGCTGAACGGCACGACGGCTGACGGCGCCACCTTGAAGGGCTGGCCGGCGATCTCGACGGCCTCGTTGGTGGCGAACGGCCCGACGATGCGGCGGGTGAGCTCGGCGAGATCGGCCGATTCGTCCCGTGTCAGCAGGTCGTGGGCATTGGCGAGCGCCAGGATGCGGCCTTCGAAGGCCTTCAGGAATTCCGCGGTAGTTGCGCCGCCATGCGAGGTCTGTGCGGCGATCGACAGCACCGCAGCGAACAGGTTCTTCAGCCGATGCTGCATCTCGCCGACGATCAGCGTCTGCCGCTCCATCGCCCGATGCCGGTCGAGCGCGAAGCCCGCGAGCCGGGCGCCGATCGCTTCGATCTCCTCGGGCCACGTCTCGGGCGCGCCCTCCTTGAAGGCAATGAAGAAACAGCCGAGCGGACGCCCGTCGACCGAACACACAGGCCGTGAGCGGATGGCGCGCACGCCATGGTCGGTGTTGAGCTTGCGCCACAACGGATCGAAGCGCTCATCGTTCTCGACGCCGGGAATGCCGGCCGCGAAGGTCGGCGCCGACGGCATCACGCAGTGCTCGAAGGTCATGCCGCCGCGATCGAGCACGGTGACGCCCGCTATGCTGCCGGGCGCGAACGCCTCGGCCATGCGGCAGATCTTCTCCAGCACGTCATCCAGCGGCGTGTCGCGCGCGATCATTTCGAGAACGCTCACCTGCCGCTCGAGCAGCCTGGCTGCTTGCGTCGTATCTGGCACGAAACTCCCCTCGTAGTTCTGCACCGTAGCGCCTTGGCCACTCCCTTGCACGAAGCTCAATCGGCACTTCCAATGAAGAATGGGAGTCGCAGCCCTGGCACTCGGCCTCTATAGTTGCTGCCAGTAATGGAGTGCCGTAGTGCTTCTGTTGATCGATAATTACGACAGCTTCACTTATAACCTCGTCCACTTCCTGGGCGACCTGGGCGCGCGCTGCGTCGTGCATCGCAACGGCCAGATCACGGTCGACGAGGCGATGGCACTGAAACCTGCAGGTATCGTGCTCTCCCCCGGCCCCTGCACGCCCAACGAGGCCGGCATCTGCATGGACCTGATCGGGGCCGCGGCGAAGGTGCAGATGCCGCTGCTCGGCGTCTGCCTCGGCCACCAGGCGATCGGCCAGGTGTTCGGCGGCAAGGTGGTGCGCGCGCCCACCCCCATGCACGGCAAGCTGTCGGGCATCCAGCACAAGAACCAGAGCGTGTTCGAGGACGTGCCCTCGCCCTTCCAGGCTACGCGCTATCATTCGCTGATCGTCGACCGCGCGGGCTTCCCCAAGGACCTCGAAGTCACCGCCGAGACCGGCGACATCGTCATGGGCCTGCGCCACAAGTCGCTGCCCATCCATGGCGTGCAGTTCCATCCCGAAAGCATCGCCTCGGAGCACGGCCACAAGATCCTGGAGAACTTCCTCAAGATCGCGGGCGAGCATCCCAGCCAGCAGAACAAGAAGGCGGCGTAGTCTCGCCGGAGCGCGGACCTCGAGGTTCGCTGATCGTCTCCTGGACCGCGAGCCTCTGGCTTGCTCATCGGTCATGAGCGCGCAGCATGTGGCTCGGAAGAGCATGAGCGGACCTGGAGGTCCGCGCTCCCTTAGAACTCCAGTAAATTGTCCTTCAAGTGCTTGTGCGCATAGGCCTTGCGCGTCACGCCGCGGCGCTGCAGCTCGGGCACCAGTCCGTCGCACACTTCGATCACGTAGCGCCGGTCGAAGTAGCTGTTGAAGATCAGGAAGCCGTCGCCGCCCACCTCCTCCATGATCTCCTGCATCATGCCGGCGACGTGGTCGGCGGTGCCGGTGAAGTCGACGCCGCCCTTGCGCGCATAGCTCTGCAGGATCGAGCGCGGCGTCTTGCCGATCCACTTGGCGAGCGCCGACTGATGCCCGTTGGTCGTGAGGTCCGCGGGCAGCGGCTGGTCGAGATCGTACTTGGCGAAATCGATGCCGGTCAGCCGCGACATGCCCGACAGGTGCAGGTCGAGATGCTTCTCGGCCTCGACCTGCTCCAGGCGCTGGCGCTCGCGCGCGCCCTCCATGCTGACGTCGATGATCGGATGGGCGAGGAACAGCACCTTTATGTCGTCGGGATTGCGCCCGTACTCGGCGGCCTGCTGGCGCACGCGGTCGCGATAGGCCTTCATGCTGTCGATGCTGCCGCCGCCCTCGGTGATGATGGTGTCGGCCCAGCGCGAGGCAAACTGCTGGCCGCGCGGCGAGCCGCCGGCCTGGCAGATCGGCACGCGGCCCTGCGGCGAGCGCGGCGCGTTGAGCGGCCCGCGGCACCGGAAATACTTGCCCTCGTGGTTGATGGGATGGACCTTGGCGCCGTCGGCGAACATCGGCTTGTCGCGGTCGAGCATCACGGCATCGGGCTCCCAGGCCTCCCATAGCCGGGTGACGACGTCGGCGAACTCGTCGGCCACGTCGTAGCGCTCGTCATGCGGCCGGTGCTTGTCGTACCCGTAGTTCTGCGCCGCGCCGTCGCTGCTGCCGGTGACGCAGTTCCAGCCGATACGGCCTTCGGTGACATGGTCGAGCGAGTTGACCAGCCGCGCCAGCAGGTACGGCGGATATTCCGATACCGACAGCGTCGGCACGAGCCCGAGATGCTTCGTCGCCTGCGCGAGATAGGGCACCAGCACCGCCGGATCGAGCTTGGGCGCGCTCGCGGCGTATTGCAGGTAGGTGTCGTGCGAGCCCTTGTAGGTGTAGGGCACGTTCGAGGAATCCTCGATGATGATGTAGTCGAAGCAGGCGCGCTCCATGCCCCGCGCCAGGTCGACGAACAGATCCGGCATCATCCAGCGCTCGATGTCGCTGCCCGGCCAGTCGCCGCGCCAGCTCTTGGGGCCGTAGCCCTGCGACAGGAACCAGGCGAGATGGAATTGCTTCTTCGCCACCTATTCCTCGTTTGGTGCTGCAGCAAGTTGAGGCTGGGGCAGCTCGGCGATCTCGGCGATCAGCTTCTTGGTCAGCGCCCGGCCGAACGATTCATGGCTTTCGGCGACGACGGTGAAAGCGCCGAAGCCACCGATGACGTTGTCCTGGAAATACTTCTCCAGACCGCCCGGCGGATTCGTATGCTCGGGACGGAACGATTCGGAGAGCGGCGTCAGGATGACCAGGCCGTTGATGGTGATGCCCTTGGCCAGCGCCTCGTCGCGGGCCGCGCTCACCGGGCGCCCGGAATTGTTGGTGCCGTCGCCCGAGACGTCGACGACCCGCCGCTCCGCCCTGAACGGCGCGCGCTCGAGTTGGATCACGGCGAAGTCGATGGCGTGGCTGATCGAGGTGCTGCCGGAGAACGATCGCGGCAGCTCGACCAGCTTGCCGCCGAAGCTACGCGCCGATTCGCCGTCGCCGATCAATGTCCAGTCGACCACGACATTCTGCTGGCCCGCAGTCGCCCATTCGACGAAGCATATGGCGATGCGCCGGTTGGGGCCGGAGATGATGGCCTTCACCACGTCGGGATGGGTGATGGCCGCAGCGGCGCCCTCGCGCTGCAGCTTGAACTTCGGCTCGGTCACGCTGCGCGAGACGTCGGCGGCGAGCACCAGCAAGAGATCGACAGGCTCGGCCGCCCGCACCGCCGGCGAGGCGAGCGTCAGCGCCAGGCCCAGCAGTGCAACAGCCATTCTCATCGCACAGGTCATCCATCCATCCCCGGCAGACCACCGGCCGACGGTGGCCATTTGGGCGACCGCTGGCAAGAGCAGGATGCAAAGCCTGGGCCAGCCGTCAGCCTCTTCCGTCAGCCGAAGCGAACATCTTGCGCAGCGGACCCATGTCGGCGATGCGCTGCATCCAGGCGAACGAGCCCTCCTCCTTCATCGCCCGGGCCGCATCGACGAAGGCGGCGAGCGCCAGCCGGTTGAGCGCGCCGCCGACGCTGATGCGCTTGGCCCCGGCCGCCGCCACGTCGGCGGCGGTGACGCCGGGCTCGAGCCAGCCGGTCACGACGTTCAGCGGCCGATCGATCGCCTCGACCACGGCGCGGATCTCGGCCGCGGTCCTGAGGCCGGGCGCATAGAGCACCTCCGCCCCTGCCGCCGCGTAAGCTTGCAGGCGGCGGATGGTGTCCGCCATGTCGTTGCGGCCGCGTATGAGATTCTCCGCCCGCGCCGTCAGCACGAACGGCACCGGCAGGCTCTTCACCATGGCGACGGCAGCGCGGACGCGCTCGACCGACAGGTCGAAATCGTAGATCGGCGCCTTGGCGTCGCCCGAGTAATCCTCGATCGAGCCGCCGGCGAGCCCCGCCTCGGCCGCCAGCCGGATCGTCTCGGCGGCGGCCGCCGGCTCGTGGGCGAAGCAATTCTCCAGGTCGGCATTCACCGGCAGGTCGGTCGCTTCCACGATCTCGCGCGCATTGGCGATCACCTCGGCGCGGCTGACCTCGCCGTTGGCGCGGCCCAGCACGTTGGCGACGCCGAGGCTGGTGGTCGCCAGCGCCTCGTAGCCCAGCGCCGCCAGGATCCTGGCCGTGCCCGCATCCCACGGGTTGGGAATGAGGAAGCAGCCGGGTCGCTGGTGCAGCGCCCGGAACGCCGCTGTCTTCTCTGCCTGAGTGCGCATGCTCTCGCTCCTTCGATCCAACCTCATCCTGAGGAGCGGCCACGGGCCGCGTCTCGAAGGGTGGGCAACAGCAAGGTAGGTTGCCCACCCTTCGAGACGCATCGCTACGCGATGCTCCTCAGGGTGAGGTTAGGCCTGGAACACGCCCTTCTGTCGAATGCATAGTATTTGCCATCAGCATCAGGAAAACGGATCGATGGACATTGACGGCCTGAAAACCTTCGTCGCCATCGCCGAGCTCGGCGGCTTCACCCGCGCCGGCGCGCGCCTCCGCCGCTCGCAGCCGGCGATCAGCCGCCGCCTCGGCCTGCTGGAGCAGGAGCTGGGCGCGCCATTGTTCGACCGTCTGCGCGGGCGGGCGCGGCTCACCGAGGCGGGCCGCGCCTTCCGTCCACACGCCGAGGCGGCCCTGGCGGCGCTGAAGGATGGCCAGGAAGCCGTGCGCGACCTGCAGTCGGGCCTGTCAGGCAGCCTGTCGCTCGCCCTGGTCGGCACGCTGGCCGACACGCACATCGTCGACACACTGCGCCGCTTCCGCCGCCGCGCCCGCGGCGTGCGCCTCGAACTGCGCACCGCGTCGAGCGCGGAGGTGACCGACCTGGTGCGCCGCGGCGAGGTCATGCTCGGCCTGCGCTACTTCTTTGCCGACGGTGCGGATCTCGTCACCCATGCCGCCGGCGCCGAGGCGATGCTGGTGGTGGCGGCCGCGGGCCATGCCCTGGCCGGCCGGCGCGTGCGCAACGTCAAGGCCTTGCGCGGCGAACGCTGGATCGGCTTTCCGCCGGTGCGCAACGAGCGCGATTCGTCGGGCCACCTGCTCGCCCGCCAGCTCGTACGCGCCGGGCTCGACGACGCCGAAGTCACCCTGATCGACAGCCTGACGGCGCAGAAGCGGCTCGCCCAGGCGGGCTTCGGCCTGGCCCTGGTGCCCGAAAGCAGTGTGCGCGACGAGCTGCGCCAGGTCTGCTCGTCGCGCTGGACGTGCCGGCGCTGCGAGCGGTCAACCCGATCACCGCCATCCACCGCCGCAACGGCTATCTCAGCCCGGCCGCGAAGGCATTGCTGGCGCTGTTGACCAGCAAGCCGCTGAAGCCGACGGTCCGGAAGATTACACCGCCATCTCGGGACGCTTCGCGCGCCAGGGCATCGCCGTCTCATAGGCGTGGGCGGCGCGCAGCAGCGTCGGCTCGGTGAACGGCTTGCCGGCGAGCTGCATGGCGACGGGCATCCCGCCCACACCGAAGCCGGTGCAGACGCTGATCGCGGGAAAGCCCGTGACGTTGAACGGCATGGTGAAGGACGGCTTCTCCATGTTGGCCCATTTCGGCACGCTGTCGATGCGCGGCGCCTCTCCCATCTGCGAAGCACTGACGATGATGTCGAGATCCTCCATGGCCGCCGCCATCTCCCGGCAGAGCACGCGGCGGCGGCGCGTCGCCTGCACGATGTCCGGGCCGCTCACGATCGCAGCCAGGCTGACGCGATCGCGGAACAGCTCGCCATAGTCCATGAAGCGCTCGCGCATCCACGGCGCGTGCAGCGTGAACGCCTCAGTGATCATGATCAGGTAGCCGACCGCGTGATAGTCCACCGCCGGAGACAGGCTGACATCGCGGACCTCGGCCCCTTCCTTGCGAAAGAAGTCGATCGCTGCGTCGATGCCGCCACGGGTCGCGTCGGAAGCGCGATTGTCGGTCTCGAAGAAATGCCGGACCACGCCGATGCGCAGTCCCTTCGCGCCCTTGCCGAGTTCGGCGGTGAAATCCGGCACCGGCCGGGCGACGCTCGCCGGATCCTCGGCATCGTGACCGGCCATGCCCTGCAGCAGCAGGCCGCAATCCTCCGCCGTCCAGGCCAGCGGCCCGGCATGATCGAGCGAGAAGGCCAGCGGCAGGATCCCCACGCGGCTGCACAGGCCGTAGGTCGGCTTGATGCCGGCAATGCCGCACAGCGCCGCCGGTCCGCGGATCGAACCGCCGGTATCGGACCCGGTTCCGCCCAGGATCAGTCCCGCGGCGATGGCCGCGCCGGTGCCCGAGGACGACCCCGACGTGAAGCGGTCCCTGTTCCACGGATTGCGCGCCGGCGGCCACGGCACGTCGAACGACGGCCCGCCGAAAGCGAACTCGTGCGTGGCGAGCTTGCCCAGCATGACCGTGCCCGCGTCGGCCCACCTCTTCACGGTATGGGCGTCGCGTGTCGGCACGTTGTCCTGCAGGAGCCTGGAATGCGCTGTCGTGCGGATCCCGGCGGTGTTGTAAATGTCCTTGTGCGCGATCGGGATGCCGTCGAGCGGGCCGCGCAACGCCCCCGACATCTGCCGCGCCTCGGCGGCCTTGGCGTCGGCCAGCGCGCGCTCCTCCGTCAGCAGCAGGAACGCATTCAGCTGCGGATCGAGGCGACGGATGCGCTCGAGATGCGTCCTGGTGAGCTCGATTGGCGACAGTTTCTTCGCGGCGATGAGCCGCGCGGCTTCGGCGATGGTCAGGATCGCCGGCATCAGTCCTGCTCCACATCGAAGGTCAGCGCGGGCTCGGCTTCGCGCGGCAGCGGCGCATTGATGCGCTCGATCATCCTCTGGACGATCTCGACGCCCGGCAGGATCGCCTTCACCTGACTGACCGTCAGGCTCAGGCCCGCGCGCTTCAGCAGGGCGGCGAGTTCGGCGTCGTCGGTCGAGGGAGGGCTCACGGGCATTCCTTTCGTCTTCCGGGTGGCGCACGATAGCGCATGATCATCGATCGCATAGAGCCTATTGCCCTGCGGATTCCCAAGTCGACGGGTGCCGCCGATGCTCTGCACCTCGTCCTGTGCAAGGTGACCTCCCGGTCGGGGCTGGTGGGCTACGGCGAATGCCTGTGCCTGCGGCCTGCCATGCGGAAGAGCCTGGTCGCGGCGATCGGCGAGGCCATCGCGCCGCTCTTCCTCGGCAAGTCCGTGGAGCAACGCGAGCACCTGAACGTCGAGGCGCGGATCCGCCTCGCTTCGTTCGGTCGCGCCGGGACAAATCTCAATGCTCTGGCCGCGGTCGACATGGCTCTTTGGGACATTGCCGGCAAGGCTGCCGGCCGCTCGCTCTCCGACTTGCTGGGCGGAGCGCGGCGGGCTCGCGTGCCGGTGATGGCGAGCCTCGACCGCTACAACGACGCGGGCAAGGTCACGGCGCGCATCGCTGAGGCGCTGGCCGCCAAGGTCGCCGCGGTCAAGGTCCACGAGTTCGACCTCGACGTCATCGAAGCGGCGAGGAAGGTCGTCGGCCCGCAAATGCCCTTCGTCGCCGACTGCAACAACGCCCACACGCTGGCCGACGTCCATGGCAGCCTCGCGCGCTGGCAGGCGCTCGACCTCTTGTGGCTGGAAGATCCGGTGTGGCCGCCCGAAGCCCTGCTCGAGCAGCCGCAGCTTCCGCGCATCGTGGTCGGCCTGGGCGCCGATCTGGGATCGGCCGAGCAGCTCGCGGTCTATGCCAGGGCGCCGGTCGGCGTCCTGCAGCCCGACATCTGCATGATCGGCGGGGTCTCGGAGAACCGGCGCGCCGTGGCGTTGCTCGGGCCTCGCGGCGTCTCGATCGCGCCGCACACGCCGTTCATCGGCCCGGCTGGGCTCGCGACCTTGCACTTCCTGGCGACGATGAAGGAGCCCGCCTACTACGCCGTCATCGAGGCCGCGCCGCACATGGACATGTACGGCGACAGCGGCCTCACGCGCTGGCAGCCCGAGCTCAGCGTGCCGACCGCTCCCGGTCTCGGCGTCGATCCCGATCCCGCCTTTCTGGAAAAATATCGCCTGTAGTCGCTACGGTTTGACTTTGCGGCCCAGCATCGATTCGTAGACGCGCAGCACGGAGGTGCTGTCGTCGGGACCGAAGCCCATGCCCTTGGCCAGGCGCTGCAGGTTGTGCGTCGAGGCTCCCTGGTACAGCGGCACGCCGAGCTCGTCACCGAGCTCCAGCGCGAGATGCAGGTCCTTGTAGGCGAGATCGAGGGCGAAGGACGGCGGCGCGTATTTGCCCGGCAGCGCGCGCAGCGTGAAGTTCTTGATGGCGTTCGAGTTGCCGCTCGAGGTCGAGATCACGTGCAGCAGCTTCTCCGGGTCGAGGCCGTAGCCGGTGCCCAGCATCATGCCCTCGGTGAGCGCCGCCATGTTGCAGAACGACAACATGTTGTTCACCAGCTTGGCCACCGTGCCGCTGCCCAGCCCGCCCATGTGGATGACGTTGGCGCTGAACGACTGCAGCACCGGCAACGCATCGTCGAATACCTTCTTGTCGCCGCCCACCATGACGGCGATGGTCGCGGCCTCCGCGCCGGTCGTGCCGCCGCTCACCGGCGCGTCGAGCATGGCGATGCCCTTGGCCGCCATCGCCGCACCGATCTTCTTCACCATCGACGGCGCATTGGTGCTGAGATCGATGTAGGTCTGGCCCTTGGCGATGGTGGCCAGGATGCCGCCGTCGCCCAGCGCCACCGCTTCGACGTCCTTGGGCATGGGCAGCGAGGTCATCACGAGGTCGGCGCCCTTGGTCGCCTCTGCGATGGACTTTGCCGCGGTGCCGCCGAGATCGGTGCAGGCCTTCACCGCCGCGGCGTTCAGGTCGAACACCGTCACCTGGTGATTGCTGCGCTTGATGATGTTGCGGCACATGGGGCCGCCCATGTTGCCGACGCCGATGAAACCCACTTTCATTTGCTACTCCGTCATCCCGAGCGAAGCTGCCCGAAGGGCAGCGTAGTCGAGGGACCTGTTCGTGAACTGCCGGCAGCAAGAGGAGGTCCCTCCACTACGCCTCGCTGCGCTCGGCTCCGGTCGGGATGACGGTGTGGTCTTAACGCACCTTCAACACCAGCTTGCCCTTGAAGTGACGCGCCGCGCTGACGCCGAGCGCTTCGCGCGCCTTCGACAGCTCGAACACCGTGACATGCTGCGGACGGACGGCGCCCTTCCCGTAAAGCTCGGCGATCCGCTCCATGTACTTGCGCTCGCGCGGGACGGCCGGCCGCAAGGCGGTGACGTCGTTGCGGTCGGGCTGTGGCGCCGTCGGGCCGGAGGCGATGAAGGTCGCGCGACCGCCCGGCCTGAGGACGGCGAAGGAGCGCATGGCGACGTCGTCGCCGACCGTTTCGAACACTGCGTCGCAATTCTTCACGACCTTGGTGAAGTCGGTGGTCTTGTAGTCGATGACCTCGTCGGCGCCCAACTCTCGCACGTAGTCGAGATTGCCCGTGCTGCAGGTGCTGATGACGCGCGCGCCGAGATGCTTGGCGAGCTGGATGGCGAAGGCCGCGACGCCGCCTGCGCCGCCCTGGATCAGGATCGTCTCGCCGGGCTTGAGCTGCAGGGAGTTCTCGACCGAGCAGATCGCGGTGAGACCGGTCAACGCCATCGCCGCGGCATCGACGTGCGACAGGCCGGCCGGCTTCTTGCCGACGACGTTGGCGCCGACGGCCAGCTTCTCGCAGTAGGTCCCGTCGCGGCCCGTCTCCAGCACGCCGAACACCTCGTCGCCGATCTCGAGGTCGGCGACGCCTTCGCCGACGGCGCTGACCTTGCCGGAGAAGTCGCGTCCCAGGATCAACGGGAACTTGGTCTGCTTGTACTCGCCGGCGGCGACCTTCGGATCGGCGCCGTTGACGCTCGCGGCCACGACATCGACGACGACCTGCCCCGGCGCGGCGACCGGATCCGGCAGATCACCATACGCCAGGACCTCCGGTCCGCCGAACTTCTCGATGTAAGCAGCCTTCATGATGTTTCCCCAAAAGTCTTGCCGAAGCGAGGCGCAAACCTAGCCGATTCTCAGGCGTCGCGCGCGCCGGCTCGCCGTTTCGACAGACGGCCGCGCCATCGTCAGCTGACGTCACGCCCAGTGGGCGAAGCACAGGCCGGTGCCCGTGCCGGCGGGCGTGCGGTAGCCGGGGCAGTAGGTCACCCAGCGCAGATCGAGATGCTCGAGCGCTCCGCCGGCGCAGATCCAGTTGCGGATCTCGGAGTTGCCCGAGTTGAGCCGCGTGCGCGGCAGGCCCTGCAGGGTGTCCGCATCCTTCTCGCTGAGCGCACGGATCACCTCGCGGTCGAGCTCTTCGTCGACGGTGAAATGGCTCAAGCCGCCCGACGCCACGACGCCGATGCGCAGGTTTCCAGGATAGCTCTCGATCGCCTGGCGAATCGCCTGGCCGAGCCGGTAGCAGCGCCGCGGCGACGGCTGGTTGGGCGGGTAATAGGTGTTGAGGACGACCGGGATCACGGGCACCGCTTCTTTCATGAGGCGGCGGTGCACGAAGCCGAAGGCGTGCCCCTCGCCTTCACCCGCCGGCAGCGCGTTGGCCGACGACACGTCGAACTCAGCCTCGACCAGGGCCGCGATCAGGTGATTGGCGAGCCCGGCGTGGACCGGATAGTGCCGCGTCTCGCTCTCCTCGTAGTAACGCGCGGCGGCGCGCTGCATCCAGTTGGGCCGCCGCTGCCCGTCGACGTTGGCGCCGGGGCTGCGCCCGGTGCGGTTCGGCACGTTGGCGATTGTCTCGCCGTGATAGACCAGCACGCTCGGCATGTTGTCGTCGTGATAGATCTCCTTGTGGTCGTCACCGACCACGATCACCGCGTCGAGGGCCGCGCCGGCGAGCTCGTCGCGCAGCCGGCCCAGCGCCGCCATCGCCTCGCCATGGCGCCTTGAGTGCTTGTCGGGCGTGATCTCCGCCTGCACCGAAGCAGGCGCCGCCGCCAGCAGGTCGTCGTAGGTCGCCGCGCGCCCATCCGTGTGAAGATGCGCGCGGTGCCGGTCGAGCTCCTCGAACAGCGGCCATTCCGCGGCCGTCATGTTGAGCATCGGCGTGTGCGAGGTGCCGGCGCCGAAGACGATGCTGGCCATGGAGCGTTCCTCCCTTCTCAGGTGCGCGGCAGCTGGCGTTTCAGCACCTTGCCCGTCGCATTGTGCGGCAGGCCGTCGATGAACCGCACCTCCTTCGGCACCTTGTAGCGCGCGAGCTGCCCATCGCAGTGCTCGATCACCGCGGCCTCGTCGAGGTTGGCCCCCGCCTTCAGCACCACGAAGGCGCGGCCGACTTCGCCCCATTTCTCGTGCGGGATGCCGACCACCGCATTCTCCAGCACGCCATCGAGCTGGTAGATCACGTTCTCGACCTCGACCGGATAGACGTTCTCGCCGCCGGAGATGAACATGTCCTTCCAGCGGTCGACGATGTAGTAGTAGCCGTCCTCGTCCTGGCGCGCGGCGTCGCCGGTGTGGAACCACCCGTCGGCGGTGAACGAGGTCTTGTTGGCCTCCGGCCGGTTCCAGTAGCCCGGCGTCACGGTCGGCCCGCGGATCATCAGCTCGCCGGTCTCGCCCCGCTTCACCTCGTTGCCGTCGGGATCGCAGATCTTGAGCCGCACATAGAGCGGCGGCAGGCCGGAGGAGCCCACCTTGGCAAGCGCCATGTCGCCCGACAGCAGCAGGCCGAGCGGCCCGGTCTCGGTCATGCCCCAGCCTTGCTGAAGCTTGATGCCCTTGTGGCCGTATTCCTCGATCAGCGCCAGCGGTGCCGCCGCGCCGCCGACGCCGATGCAAGCGATGTGCGAGAAGTCGGCGGCGGCGAAGCCCGGCTCCTGGGCGAGCATCAGGAAGTTGGTCGGCACGCCCAGCAGGTGCGTGAGCCCCAGCGCGCGATCGCTGAGCAGCCGCAGGAACAGCCCGGGGTCGAAGCTGCGCATCACCACGTTGCAGCCGCCGGTATGGAAGGTCGGGTTGGCGTAGACGTTCAGCCCGCCGGTGTGGAAGGTCGGCAGCAACACCAGGTTCCGGGTTTGCGCCGTCAAGCCGATCGTCATGGCGCACTGGACGGCGTTGAACACGCACATCTGGTAGGTGATCTGCGCGCCCTTCGGCAGCCCGGTCGTGCCCGACGTGTACATGATGGTCCAGATGTCGGCCAAATCCAGAGCGGGGAGATCGAGCGCCGGCGGATCGAGCGTGCCGTGGGCCGCGGCGAGCCCCGCCTCGTAGGCGCTGGGCTTGCCATTGGCGAGGTCGGCGGTGTGCGGCACGCCGGCCAGCCGCGCCACCTGAAGCGCCGCGTCGGCGAACTCAACCCCGTGGAGCAGGACGACTGGCCCGGCATCCTTGGCAATGAACTCGAGCTCCGGCACCGCGAGCCGCCAGTTCAGCGGCAGGAAGATCGCCCCCAGCCGCCGGCAGGCGAACTGCAGCTCGAAGACGTCGGTGTCGTTCATGCTGAGCACCGCCACGCGGTCGCCGCGGCGAACGCCGAAGGCGCCGGCCAGCCACAGCGCGGCGCGCGTGATTCGCTCGTCGAACTGGGCGTAGGTGAAGCGCCGGCCGGACGCCAGATCGTGCGCCGCCTCCGCGCTCGGCGAGAAGCGCGCGTGGTGGGCGATCCAGTCTTCCACGGGAATACCCGATGTCATGCGTCTCCTCGCCTCCCTTGCATTGCCGTCGAGCTAACGACCGGCAACGGGCTTTGTCCACCGGGAGATCGATTCCGGAGCGCGAGACGGCGTCGCCTGCGCCCGTGAGACGCTGCCTTTCAACTTCATCCGCGCCTTCGTGCGGCCAACATCAGGCTCCAGGGTCGGTCAGGTCCGCATGGACAAATGGTCTTGAGACCGCGATCATCGCACGACAAGCCTTCCATGGAGATCGGAGCTCAAATGGCCAATCCAAACTTCGGCAGTTTCAACCGCGCCGGCACGATCACCGACCAGGCGGCATTCGATGTCGGCCTGCGCGCCCACATGATGCGTGTCTACAACTACATGGCGTCGGGCCTCGCGCTGTCGGGCATCGTCGCCTACGGCCTGTTCGCTTCGGCCGAGCTCGCCAGCCTGTTCTTCAAGCTGGAGGGAGGCTCCGTCGTCGGTCTCAACACGCTGGGCTGGGTCGCGATCTTCGCACCGCTCGGCCTGTTGCTGCTGGTCTCGTTCCGCGCCCAGTCGATGAGCGTCGGCGCGGTTCAGGCCGTCTACTGGGCAGTCACGGCCTTGATGGGCGTCAGCCTGTCGCTGCTGCTGTTCCGCTACACCGGCGCTTCGGTCGCCCGGACCTTCTTCGTCACGGCCGCCGCCTTCGGTGCGCTCAGCCTCTACGGCTACACCACCAAGCGAGACCTCAGCGCCTTCGGCAAATTCCTGTTCATGGGCGTGATCGGCCTGATCCTGGCCAGCCTGGTGAACATGATCTGGCCGTCGGGCACGATGAGCTTCATCATCTCGGCCGCCGGCGTGCTGATCTTCTCGGGCCTGATCGCCTACGACACCCAGAAGATCAAGGGGCAGTATGCCGAGGCCTGGGGCACCGATACGGCCGAGAAAGTCGCGATCTTCGGCGCGCTCAGCCTCTACCTCGACTTCGTGAACCTGTTCCAGTTCCTGATGATGTTCCTCGGCCAGAGACGCTAACTCTCGTCTAACTCACGATTGCCAGCCTGACACCCCAGGCGATGAGCAGCAGGCCGCCGATCCGGGCGATCCAGTCGCCGTGCGGGAACAGCTTCTCGACCAGCACGATGACGGCCAGTGCCGCGACCCAGATGAGGTTCATCGCGCCGACGGCGAAGAGCAGCGCCATCAGGATCCAGCAGCAGCCGAGGCAGTACAGGCCGTGCGCCGCTCCCATGCGCACGGCGCCGCTGGCGCCGTCGCGCCAGTGATTGACGACGAAATCGAAGGGCGAGCGGCAGGAGCTGAGGCAGGCGCTCTTGAGCGGCGTGAACTGATAGAGACCGGCGGCGATGAACAGAAGGCCGCCCAGCAGCGGGCTGGTGGTCTTCATGGTCATCGGCGCCAGCAGGCTCGCCTGCTCCAGAGCCCACTGGGCGAGCGTCGCGGCCACGCTGAAGCCGCCCCAGGCCAGGAGATAGCCCGACGTGAACAGCACCGTCGGGGTGTAGGGCTGCCCGCGGGCGCGGCGGCCGCGGTTTATGGCGGCGAAGGTCAGGATCATCGGCGCCGCGCTCGGCAGCATCATGCCGATCATCATGATCCACCACATCGCGAGCAGCAGGAGAGGATCGGCAGCGCCCATGGGCGGCATGACCATGGCCTGGTCCATGACCGCCATCCGCCTCGCCTCGTCGAGCAGGTAGAGCCAGCACAGCACGGTCAAGCCGGCGAGCGCCGCCGTGATCGCGACGCGCTGGCTCGTCAGCAGGCCGAGCAGCGGCGAGGCCCGTCACGCACCCCAGGCAAAGGGCGCGAAGTGTCCGTTGTTGCCTTTACCCAAAAGGCTGAGGTCGAGCCCGAAGCCCTTGACCTCGGTCTTGCTGGAACGCGCGAGGGCCACCCGACGGTTGGCCGGATGGGCGGTGTTGTCGAGATAGAAGGGCTCGCCGGACCGATTGCGCGACGCCACGCCTTCGATCGCGAAGGCGGCCACGCCGGGAATCTCGGTCGCGCGGCGCAATCCGTCGATGGTGAAATCGATGCGCCGGAACTCGACGCCGCGGAAGTCGCTCACCAGATTGTCGCGTATCATCTGCGGCGGTCCGCCTGCGGTGCCGCTCACGATGTCGGACAGCGCGCGCCGCTGGGCGTCGCTCGCCTTTTCGTCGACCACGCAGCCGAACACCCAGCCGCCGTCCGACATGACGCGGCCCGAGCGGATGACCAGGGCGAACTTCAGCCCATCGAGGGAGACGTCGCCGTGACGCCCGCGATCGATGCGGTAGACCATCAGGGCCGTACAGTGCTCATGCGTCGCGGGCGCCTGCGGATTGGTGAAGATGCAGGGACACAGATAGTCGCAGTTGCAGCTCTCCATGTACTCGCCGCTGAGTTCCCAGGTCTTCTGTGCCATGTCGATCCCTCCGGCTTCAGGCCCACTCTACGACAGCTGACCGTCGGGTGCCAAAGTTCCGACCGCCTTCGCGCGTGTCAGTCCGCCGCCTGGTTTGAAAGGGTCGTGACGTCGATCTGGTCATTGCGACCCTCCTGCATATAGGGGAAACGTTCGACCGTCGCCCGCACGTTCTTGATCCGGCGGCCGTGATCGCCCCATTGCACGATCACCTCGTTACCGATCGAGGCCTCATCGATGTCGATGACACCCATCGAGAGGACCTCGCGGAAGTAGTAGCTGTAGATGGTTCCGGACGCGTATCCGACCTCACGCCCGTCCTTGCGGATGTGGTCGGCGTGGGCGAGCGTGCCGTGCAGCCATGTCGGCGTCGTCGGCAGGTCCATCGTCTTGTATTCCTCGCCCTTGCGCAGCAGCGAGGCGTGGATGTCGATCACGTCGTCGGCGTTCCAGCGCAGCGTCACCGTCTTGCGCCGCGGGTTTGCCGCCTCGGCCTCCAGCGCCTTGCGGCCGATGAAGTCGTGGTCGAAGCGCACCGATCCCTGCCAGTTCAGCTCGAGCGGCGAGCGCTGGCGGGCCCGCAAGTTGGCGGGATCGACGCTGCCCGACACCACGGGCCTCACCCTGAAACCGTGCTTTTCGTTCAGTTCCAAGAATCCGGGGTCCTGCCACTGGGCGGCGCAGAACGTCCATGTCTGCTGCGGGAAGCCGCCTTCGACGTGATTGACGAGATAAGTACGCCAGCCTAGCCGCTCCATGCCGAAGTCGCGGCCGGCCTTGAAAATGGCGTCGTAGACCGCCGGCCCCTCCTCGATCGGCCCGCGCACCTCGAAGGCAAGGTTGCCGGCCATGCCGATGCGGCCGATCTCCACGGTCTTGCCGGCGATCCGCGTATTGCGGAATCTCAGGAAACCGATGTCACGCAGGTCCTCGCCGGCGGCGCGTTCCAGCGCATCGAGCGCGCGCGGCCCGGCGATCTGCGTGAGATATCCTCGGATGACACGCGGCGTCACGTTGAACGAGGTCTTGGCCAGCTGATACATCGGCCAGGGACCGGCGGCGAACCAGCGATACTCCTCCTCGGCGTTGCGCTGCAGGATGCCGTGCGTCGCGACGAGGCCCTCGTCGTTGCACATCACGCCATGCTTCATGCTGCCGATCGGAAACTTCGCGAAGCTGTTGGAGCAGATGCTGGCGAAGAACATGGCGACGTCCGGTCCTTGGAAGCGGAACTGCGGGCCGGACAGGCCGGTATGGATGTAGCAACCGGTCTTCCACGACATGCTTTCCCGCTTCCAGCCGCCGAACTCCCAGCCGCGAATCATGCCGCCGAGATGGATGTAGAGAGCAGGCTCGTCATAGAACGGCAGGCCGTTCAAATCCGCAAACGGTGAGTCGATCATCGCCAAACTCCAGGTTGTCGCGTCGCGATCAGTTGCTGTCGCCGGACAGGATGTCGCCGAACAGCTTCCAGCTTTCGCCATCGAATTGCGCCAGCCGCAGAGACTGGATGGGATGGTAGTCCGTCGCGCTGGTGTTCAACCTGATGCCGGGCAACAGCATCGGTATCTCGAGATTCTTCATGTTGGTCGCCTGTTTCATGAGGTTCTCGCGCGTGAGCGTGTCGCCGCACAGGGCAAGGCAATGCCGCAAGGTCGCCGAGACGGCGTAGGAATAGGCGTAGAGATAGTCGGCCTTGCTTGCCTGCGGCAGGTATTTCGCCATCCAGGCTTCCCAGGCGACATAGTCCGGCGAGCCGGCCCATTGGCCGTCCGTCGGGTCCTTGATGTAGAGCGAGGTGATCACGCCCTTGCTGATGTCGAGGCCGGCCGGCTTGAGCGTCGAGGCGATGGACGCCGATGTGTTGGTGATATACCGCGCTGGCGTCCAGCCGAGATCGGCGGCCTTGCGGATGGCTTGGGCGCATTGCTTGGCGATGCCCTGGATGAAGAACACCGTGGCACCCGACGCCTTGATCTGCGCAACCTGAGAGTCGACGGTGGGATCCGTCATCTCGAAGCCTGCGGTCGCGACCAGCAGCTTCTCGCCTTCGGGCCCGAGTCCCTTGCGAAAGCCCATGAGATAGTCGCGACCGGAATCGTCGTTCTGGAAAAGGACACCTATCTTCGCGCCCTTGTGACTGGCCAGGATGTGCCTGGCATAGATCTCGGCCTCATCGGCGTATGTCGGTTGCCAGCCCATGGTCCAGGGGAACTGTGCGGGATCGCCGAATTGCGATGATCCGGAGCCGGTGAAGAGCTGCGGAACCTTCTTCTGGTTGAGATATTTCCGCACCACCGCGTTGCTCGCCGTGCCCAGGAGCTGGAAAATCGCCAGGACCTGATCCTCCTCGACCAGCCTGCGCACCATCTCGACCGACTTCGGCGGCGTCATGGCGTCGTCGTAGGAGATGAACTTCACCTTCCGTCGGTTGATGCCGCCGGTGTCGTTGACCCAGCTCCAGTACGCGGCATGGCCCTTGCCGATGATGCCGAAGGAGGAAGCCGGCCCCGAGTAAGGGTTGGTGTGCCCGATCCTGATCTCCTGATCGGTGACTCCCGGATCGTACCTGCGCTGTGCGCGGACGATGGATGGCATGGCAATCGACAACGCAACGCTTCCCGCGACCAAGTCGCGGCGACCGATCCTGGGCATGGTGCTTCCTCCGTTGCTTTCTGTCTTGTCGTTGTTGGCAGTGACGGTAGGAGCATATAGTTGCCGCGTCAACTATCTGCCAATCTCGCGGACAATGCCCTAGCTTTGCGTTGCCGCAGGCTGCGCTGGCGCCTCCGGCCGAGTTGGACGTCAGACGAAAAAGCAGACACCGCATGAAGAAAGCATCCCCCTCGCCCCGGTCACCCGCAGGAGAGGCGCGCGACTACCAGAGCCGGATTCCCTATCTGTTGGGGGCGATATCGAACCGTACCGTCGCCACGGGCTCGCGCTTCTATCAGGACCAGTTCGGGATCAGCCTTGCCGAGGGCCGACTGATGTACGTGCTGGGCTACGAGGGGGTGCTTACCGCCCGCCGCGCATCGGAGATCATGGGAATCGACAAGGGAGCGACCAGCCGGGCCCTGGCCGGGCTGCAGCGCCGTGGTCTTGTGCACCTGACGGTCGACGACGATGACACGCGGCAACGCACGATCCGGTTCACCAGGTCAGGACAGGCGTTGTACGACCGCCTCATCGTGGCGTCACTGGAACGCGAAAGAAAGCTGCTCTCCGTGTTCAGCGAGAAGGAGGAGCAGGTTCTGGCCGCGTTGCTCAAACGCCTGCAAGCCCACGTGTCGTCGCCAATCGCCTCCAAGCCCATTGCGTCGCGACGTGGGGCAAGGTGATCCGCACGGCGGATGTCGGGCAGGAATCACAGATGCCGGATGCGAGGGAAGCCC
This sequence comes from Rhodospirillales bacterium, assembly GCA_009377525.1. Classification (GTDB taxonomy): domain Bacteria; phylum Pseudomonadota; class Alphaproteobacteria; order Reyranellales; family Reyranellaceae; genus Reyranella. Next base: position 13,139 of record WHTW01000085.1, on the reverse strand, counting down.
TCTCGGCTAAGAATTCAGTGCGCTCTTGCCCCAATGACGATGCGGATGGGAGCCTCCGTCGGGCCGGGCGTTTGCGGACCGTTGAGCGTGCCGCGGAATCGGCGCCAGTCGGCCGGCCAATTTCCCTTTGCCGCGTTGAACCCGGCCGAGCGCAGGGCCTCCAGGACCGCCGACGCGGCCTCGTCCGTTGCCGGGTCGCTGCCGTCCTTGATCAGCACGACCACGCCGACGATGCCGCCCACGCCCGTCCACGTCCATGTCAGCGGCGCCCAGCCGGCGTCGCCAAGATAGCCGGAGATCGTGGCACCGACCGCCGGAGCGTCGGGCGCTTCGTCGAGGACGTACAAGGCGGCCATGGTGCCGGCATATTTCTGAAGGCTCGCGACGATCGGCGATGGTGGCGGCGATGGTGGCGGCGATGGCGGCACCTCGGGACTTGCCGCGGCGCTTTCGGGTGCGGCCTCCTCCTTGGGCGCGAGTGGCGTTTCCGTCGCAACGGGCGGGGCCGGCTCCGGTGCGCGCGCCGTTGCCTCCCTGACCTGCTTTCCGAGTTCGGCAACTCGTTTGCGGACTTCCTCCGCATCGATCTCCGCCGTCCGCGCCTTCTCGGCCGCGGCCGCACTCTCGCGCGCCGCTCGTGCCGCCCGTGCGTCGGCGTCGGAGGCTGCCTGTTCGAGCTCGAGCGTCCGCTCCCGGGCCCGCGAGACTTCCTGCTCGAGGTCGGCGGCGTGCTTTCCCATCTCGACCTTGTATCGATGGATGGCGACATACTCGTGAGCCCGCACGGCGCCGCTGAACCTGAACGACAGCCAGGTCGTGATGCCAAGCGCCGCGACGGCCACGATGGTGGCAATGAGGCTGGCGACCATGGCTCGGTCCATGAACGTCGCCCATCCGCGAAGCTGCTCGATATCCATGTTCACCAGCTTGTTGGAGCGCATCCCAGTGACGGTGATCGTCATCGTGCTCGGCCTATGCGCGTTGTGTTGTGTGCATGTCGAGGCGTCAGTGTATTGATTCGCTTCCGTCCGTCGCTGGTTTCTTAATCAACAGGCGCGTGGACAGACCACTCGAATCGTCGCTCGGCACGATCGCCGATGGCTGGCAGGTGCGCTGTGATTTTTGAGTGGCGCAGACGAGACTCGTTGAGCGGCGTCACTTGCCCACGAAGATCACCAGCGAGGTGCCGATGCTCGAGCCGATGTGGCGGCATTCCGGCTCGCTGGTCGCGGCAGCACATCAAACAAGAAAGTCGTTGCCATTTCTGCACTCCTGAGGCAAGGATATGCAATTACGCATTCGGAGTGCGGTTTGTTCATATTCTGGACAGCACAAGAAGGCGGACGAGCCGGCCGAGAGCAGATCCTGCAACTCGACGAGGCATGGTCGCTGCGCCTGCAGGGCGATGCAGAGTTCGGCAACAACTACGGCTCGATCGCCGGCGCGGTGCGGCTGGCGAGGCGCTTCTGGATGCACCGTCGACAAACCAGGGAGGCAATCATGCTGCTTCGAACGGGACTCGCGTTGGCCGGCCTGCTGGCCGTCGCTCAATCGGCGAATGCCGAGGTCTACTGCAAGACGGTCGGCGTGCCGAAGGGATGCGTGATGCGGCCCGGCGCGCCCGGCGTCGGCGTGGCACCAGGCGTGGGCGTGGGCGCGCCAGGCGCCGGCGTGGCGCCCGGCCCAGGCGCACCGGGAGCCGAAGTCAATCGCGGCGGCCCGGCCAATCGCCCCGGCCTGCGCTGAAGCGGAATCCGACCGGATGGAACCGCGCGGTTCCCATCTGATCGGATTCGCGCGCACCGGCGATGTTGCTTCACAGGGCACGATCCGTCCAGCTGTTTCCAGCTCGACGGATCGTGCTCTGAGCAACTGATCTTAGCAGTGAAGGAGTAGTGTGATGTTCAAGGTCGTTGTTGCTGCCGTGTCCCTGACGATCGTGTTCACCGCGTTCGCGCAGGCGGACGGAGCGGCGGGCAATGCCTGCGCGGCAAAGCTGACGCCCGACGGCCAGGCCATCTACGCGGCGACCGTGGCCGCAAAGCCGACGACGCAGAACCAGCGCGACACCCTGGAAAAGGAGACCAAGAGCCTCGCCATGGGCAACAAGATCGCCCGCGCCAGCGCGCGCGACAATGCCAGGGCCGCGGAGGCGTGCATAAAGGCGGCCCTGCAGTAGAGACGACGGAGCGGAATCCGATCATATGGAACCGCGTGCGGTTCCATATGATCGGATTCGCGCGTACTGGCCGCGTTCGCCCCGCGCAGCGCGATCCGCCGCGCGAGAGCGGTTCACGTTCCGGGAGCAAGGATCTCTACGTGACTGCCCTCGCCGGCGAAGCTGCCGACCTCGATGCGCGCCTTGACGCGGGCGTCGATCAGGTAAGCGCGCACGACCAGGGCTCGCGCCAACGCAACCTTGCGGCTGTCGATGCTGCCGCCGAAGGCGAAGCCGCGCAGCTCGATATGGCGCAATCCCAGCTCGGCGATGCGCTTGGCGACCTGATCGAGCTCCGCCCGAGTGGCGTCTGTCAGGTTCGCGGACTGGCCGGCGAAGCCGATGACAGCGAGAGGCGCCCCGGCGATCGGGGCCGCGGGCTCGGCGGGCTGGCTTGCGGCCACGGGGGGGCCGGACGGTGTAGCGAGCGCCCGCACCGGCGGGGTCGCGAAGATCGGCGCCGAAATCGGAGCGCTTGTCACCGGAGGCGAAGACCTGCCGGCGGACTGGCTGGACGACGCGCCAGCCGGCGGAGCGGCGGAAGCGGCTGCCGGCGGCTCGGTGCGCGCGTCGCGCGGCGCGCGCAAGCTGCCTTCGGGAATGGGCAGGAGGCGGCTTTCGATCGGGCCGGGCGGCGGTGGGCGCAGGTTGGCACTGCGTTCGGTGGCCTGCGGCGAGCCGGGGACCGGCACGCGCGCCGGACGCACGATCACGATGCCCGGCTCGCTCGATGGCTGTGCTTGCTGCGCGAAGGCCGGTGTCGCGCCGATGATCAGCGCGGCGAATGCCACACGGCCCATGGCGACCGCGGATGATGACATGACCGATTACCCTTACGTCGTGGCCAGGCGGACGACGGCGCCTTGTTAGCAACAAGGGCATGCGTTGCGAAGCCCCGAAACGGACTTTGCCGGGACCGTGCAATCAGCAGTGCCACCGATCTGGCTGTCGCCAGACCGACCCGGAAACTTCACGCAACCGACAACCGTCACCGCTAACCTGTCTCTACCGAGAGACGAGGCGCCAGTGGCGGACAAGATTGTCGACGTCTTTTTGAAGGACGTCCTGGTCCAGTCCTACACAATGACGTGGGACATGACCCACGCTCCCCTGTTCGACCAGGACTTCATCGACCGCGCGCGCGAACGCATGAAGGCCGACGGCTACACCGCCCAGGAGGTCGCCGAGGCGCGGTTTTCCATCAGGGACTGACGCGCCAGAGCGGTTTCCGGTCAGATGGAACCGCTTGCGGTTCCTCTGACCGGAAACGCGCGCACTGGGTTGGTTGTTGCAGCAGGCATATTCCGTTCGGCTGATTCCAGCCGAACGGAATATGCTCTAGCAGCGCGGGCCGACGGCCCGCGTTGCGCGTCGGCTGCCCTGATCAGGCAAAGGGACCGAGCTCGACATGGACATGATCGGCCAGCACGCCGTTGCTGAGGGTGCCGTTGATCGTGGCCAAGGTGACGAACGCGTTGCCGGCGCCATCGACATCGACCTGCAGCTGGGTCTCGCCGCCGCCCGACTGGGCCCGCAGGAAGCCGCCACCGATGAGATCGAAGGCATCGTCGCCGGCGAAGCCCTCGAACATCGACGCCGACAGCACGATGGTGTCGCGTGACGCGCCCGACAGCTTGAAGTCGGTGATGGTGTCGACGCCCTCGCCCGCCGTCTCGAAGGCGAACTGGTCGAGGCCGCCGCCGCCGGCCAGGAAGTCCGCGCCCGCGCCACCCAGCAGGAAGTCGTCGCCGGCGCCGCCCGCGAGATCGTCGTCGCCCCGGCCGCCCAGCAGCGTGTCGGCATCGCCGCCGCCCTTCAGCGTGTCGTTGCCCTCGCCGCCTTCGAGCCGGTCGTCGCCGCCTGCGCCCTTCAGGACGTCGTCGCCGGCGCCGCCGGTGAGGACGTTGTCGAGGCCGTTGCCGCCCAGCCGGTCGCCGGCGCTGCCGCCCACCAGGTTCTCGACATTGACGATGCTGTCGCCCGAGGACCGCGTCGTACCGTCGTTCAGGTCGAGATTGACCCGCGCCACAAGGTCGCTGAAGTCCAGCGTGTCGACACCGGCGCCGCCGTCGTAGGCGTCGCGGCCGTCCGACAGGCGGGTGACGACGAAGGTGTCGTCGCCGGCACCGCCCTTGGCCACGTCGTCGCCCTGGCCGCCGGCCAGCCGGTCGTTGCCGGCATCGCCGAACATCACGTCGTTGCCGTCGCCACCCTCGAGCTGGTCGTCGCCTGTCCCGCCGCTCAGGACATCGACGCCGGCGTTACCCTGCAGGCTGTCGTTGCCGTCGCCGCCCGCCAGGCGATCGTCGCCGACGCCGCCCTCGAGATGGTCGTCGCCGGTGCCGCCGTCGAGCTGGTCGTCGCCGGCCTCGCCGAACAGCTGGTCATTGCCGCCATGACCGTCGAGGACGTCGTCGTCGGGTGTGCCGTGGATGACGTTGTCGCCGTCCGGTGCCTCCGGCCCTTCGAGCACGGTGTCGTCACGGAAGTTGAGGTTCTGGATCCGGGTATCGTCCTGGATCGCCGTGTCGGCCTGGTCGTAGGCCTCCTCCGGCGTGCCGTGGAAGGCCTGCATGTACTCGCCAAAGGCCTGCTGCTCGCCCAGCGCAGTGGCCGGGACGTTGGCCGGTGCGGTGAAGTCGAGCGCCTCGTCGATCGGCGCCGACAGCGTGCCGTCGGCCAGCAGGTAACGGAAGTTCTCGCCATTGGCCTTCGTCGGATAGCCGTCGCCGCCGTTGGCCGTGAAGTTGAGCGTGACGACGCTGATCACGTCCGGCACGCCGGGCAGCACCACGCCGTCATCCACCAGCTTGACCAGGATGTTGCCCTCGGCATCGACCAGCGCCACGTCGCGGACCCGCGAGCCGGGCTCGCCGGCCACGTTGCCCGGCAGGTCCGGATCGAACGAAAACCGCACGCCGCCGATCTGCGGGAAGCCGCCATTGTTGGGGCCCAGGCCGGCTCCCCAGTTCAGCAGGTTGAGCAGGCCCTGCGCCGTGGTGTCGAACACCATCAGCTTGTTGTCGAAGCGCAGCGAGTTCTCGACGTCGAGCTGCGACACGCCGCCTTCCGGCTTGCCGGAGTCGGGGTTCGCCGCGGGCGGAAGCTTGTCGATCTCGCCGGTCACCGGGTCGGGGACGGACAACGAGCCGATCTGGGAGCGGATGCCACCGCCGTTCTTCAGCGAAACGAGGAAGGCGTCGCTTCCCCCGAGCGCCTCGCGCGCGACGTGAGCGTTGGCGTCGGCCGAGAGGTCGCCGAGGTTGGTTTCCTGGTTGCGCACGAAGGCGCGCTCGCCTTCGAGATAGACCTCGGTGAAACCGAAGACGTTGCCGTCCTTCACCGTGATCACGTCCTGCACGGCGCCGGTGAGCTTCTCGACCTTGTCGCCCTTGGTGCCATCGGCGAAGGCGATGTCGGCGAGCTGGTCGACCGTGGTCCCCCAGGCCTCGGCGACGTTGTCGGCCGTCGCGGCATAAGCGCCGTTGATCGACTGGTTTGCGGCCAGGCTGTCGACGACGATGTCGCCGTTGGCGTCGAACTCGACGACCAGCCGGCCAAGGTAGGTGTATTCGTTGTCGGTGTTGACGATCAGGGTCGTCTTCCCGTCGGCGCCCTGGGTCACGATGGGGTACGGACCCTCGGCCTCGGCTTCATGACCCGGGAAGGCCACCAGCTCGTCGTCGGCGTCGGCCAGCCGGGTGTTGGATCCCGCCGCCAGGATGATGTCGACGCCGCGCAGCAGCGGCGCCAGCGCCTGCTCGTTCTCGATCTGCTGCAGATGGGAATGCAGGACGATCTTGTCGACGCCCTCGGCGATCAGCTCGTCGATGATCGGCTGCAGCTGCTGTGCCAGCAGGACCATGTCGTCCACTTCGCCGTTGGCGCCGGGACCGGTCGGAAAGCCCTCGACTTCGGTACCGGTCGGCGAGGATATCGCTTCCAGGATCTGGGTCGTCACGCCGATCAAGCCGATCTTCTCGCCGCCCTCGGTGATGACGGCGGCCGGCGCGATCCGGCCCTTCAGCGTGTTGGCCTCTGCAACGAGCGTACCCGTGCCGCCATCGAGCGTGTCGCTGAAGCGCGGGTTGAGATCGGCATCGCCGGAGAAATCGAGGTTCGAGGAGAGGTACACGAAATCGGCGCCGACCCAGCCGGGCACGCTGTCCGGCGTGAAGGAGTCGCGGAACACGCGGCTGCCGAGATCGAACTCGTGGTTGCCGATGGTCGATGCCTCGACGCCGATCGCATTGTGGATGGCGGTATCGACCGCGGCGATCGGAACCTGCACGGAAGCCGACAAGTCGATGGTCGAACCCGTCACTTCGTTCAGCACCGGCTTGACCGACAGGTCGGTGCCTGCCGCAAGGAACGGCCCGGGCAGGAAGTTGTCGCCGCCCGACAGGATCAGGGTGTTGGCGTAGTCGTCGTCGAAGGCATCGACCAGGGCGGCCAGGTGGTGCGCCGTGTCCGATGCCAGCAGGCCCGCTTCGCCGTCGGCCAGATGCAGCAGTTGCAGGACGAAGTTCTGCGACGGGTGATCGTCGATCTCGAAGCTCGCCACCAGCGGGTCGTGGTCGCTGGTCTGGTCGCCGAACTCGGCGTTGATGCGCACGACGTCGAACGCGGCACCCTCCTGCAGGCCTTCGGTCACCAGCACATGGTCGAGCGACTGGGCGTTGCCCTCGAACACGTAGTCGTAGCGCTCGTCGGCCGGCAGGGTCTCCAGCAGGTCGTGCAGGATCGGGTCGCCGCCCGGCGTGAAGGTCGCCGTCGCCGCGATCGGATTGTCGGCGGGGACGTCGTAGCCGGAGATGCTCGCGGTGCCCTGGATCACCGCCAGCGGCTCCTCGAACTCGAAATCGTTGAGGTCGCCCGCGACCACGACCCGGGCGCCGGGTTCGTCCGCCAGCAGGGAGTCGACGAAGTTGTTCACCGCCTGGGCCTGCGCGGCGCGCTGGACCTCGCCGGCATTGAGCGGTGACTCATCGGTGCCGTAGAGGGCACCGCTGCCACCCTTCGAGGAGAAGTGGTTGTTGACGATCGTGACCTCCTCGCCGTTGAAGGCGAAGGTCGCGATCAGCGGCGGCCGCGAATCGAAGAACGGGTTGTCGGGATTGCTCTGCTGGTTGGCATTGCCGGCCGGATCGCTGATCGCCGTGCCGTCGGCCGCCACCGTCTTCAGCGACCCATCCACGAAATCGACCCGGTCGGTGCGGTAAACGAACGCAGTGCGAATGTTGCCGCCGGGCTGGCCGCCGCTGCTGTCGTCGCCGATGAAGGGGTTGTCGACGAAGGCATATTCCACCCCGTCCGGCGCCGCCGCGTTCAGCGCGTCGACCAGCATCTGCAGGGTCTGGTCCGCCGCCGTGACCGTCGACGCGGCGGCGCTGCCCGGGCCGTCATTGTCCTGCACCTCCTGCAGGGCGACGATGTCGGGCAGCTTGAGGTTGGTGACGATCTCCTGGGCGATGGTGGCGAAGCGCGCCGCGCCGTCGGTCGGATCGAGGTTCTCGGCGTTGTAGCTCGCCACCGTCAGGCGGGTCGCACTGCCTTCCAGGGTCGTCGTCTCCTTCACCAGCGTGCTCTGCTGCTCGACGACATAGGAAGCTGTCGGCACGATCTCATAGTTGCCGAAGTCGTAGCGCACGATGCCCGTGACGTCGCCGAGCTCGGCGCCAACCGAGACGCTGGGCGCGGCGGCGGCGAAGACGCCGCTGTCGTCGTCGATCTGCAGCCGCTCGGGGTTGAAGTCGCCGCCCGCGAGGTCGGTGTTGCCGAAGTCGGGGGCGCCGGCCTCGATGGGCAGGGCGCCGCGGCCGTTCAGCTCGGCGCCGTTGACGCCGTTGCCGCGGTCGGCGTCGTTGTCGATGACCGTGTAGATCTCGCCGAAATCGTTGGTCGGGCCGACGGCCACCGCCTCCTTCACCGTGACCAGCATGCCTTCCAGGCTTTCGTAGAAGGCGGAGGCCTCGGTGAAGCTGCCGGCCGGCGGCAGCAGGCCGCCTTCGCCGCCGATCACCGTCGCCGCGATGGCCGGCCCGGTTCCGAGCGTGGTGATGACGCCGCCCGCGGCCGCCGTCGCCACGATCTCGGTGGTCGAGAAGCTGCCGGGCGCAGCACCATTGGGCACGAACTCGTCGACCACGCCGGTGACCCGCACGAGCTGGCCGACCGTCACCGTCGGGGCGGCGTTGGTGAACACGAAGATGCCGTCCGACGTCGCGGCATCGCCGTCGCCGTCGGGATCCTGGATGTAGAAGCCGCGGCTGCCGTTGGTGTCGATCGCGACGACCACACCCTCGACGGTGACGGTCTGGCCCTCCATCGCCGAGACGTGACCGCTGCCCTGGATGGCGCCGATCTGGGTCGTCGCCGGATCGCCGATGTCGTAGGTCGTGACGCTGCCGCTGATCTCGTTGGCCACGATCAGCATGGCACGCCCGGTCGGGCTGACCTCGGCCGCGACGAACTTGATGACCTCGGGCCCGAAATCGTCCGCTGTCGGCGGGATGTACTGCACGAACTTGGCGTCCGAAGGGGTCGACACGTCCCACACCATCACGCCGCCGATGCGCTCCAGGGCGACGAAGACGTAGGGTGTGCCGTTGACTGTGCCGACGGCCACGCCTTCGGGCTCGGCGCCCTTGTTGTCGGAGCGGCCGTCGAAGCCGCCGCCATTCTCGCCGTTGAAGACGGTGCCGGCATTGGGCAACGCCGCCAGGATCTGCTCGAAATCGCCGCCGGTCTCCTCGACCTTGACGATGGTGCCGTCGGCATTCTGCTGGAAGATCGAGAAGCCGCGGCCGCCGAAGGCAAAGGCATCGGACGACGTCGACCACACCGTGTCGAGGTTGAGGCGGGCGAAGTCGGCCGGAGCGCCGGCCTGCACGGCGCTGGCCCGCGCCTCGTTGAGCGCCGGATCGTCCAGCGCGGCGTCCTGCAGGATGCGGCTGTCTCCCTCGTTGGCGGTGACGACGTAGGTCACGCCGCCGACCTCGAAGGAGGCGATGGCGTCGGGCTGCAGCAGCCCCTTGACCGGCGCATTGCCGACCGAGATCGACGCCGTGCCGCCCGCCCCGTCCCTATCGGAGAAGTCGGCCTCGTTGCCCGGCAGGCTGAAATCGACGGCACCGGCCGGCAGGATGGCGAGCGGCCGGTCGGCCGCAGGGTCGGCGAGGTCGATGACGGCGATCGCGTTGACCTCCTGCAGGGTGACGTAGGCGCGGGTGCCGTCCGGCGAGACGGTGATGTATTCCGGCTCGATGTCCTGCGACACCGTGGAATCGGGAAGGGCGATGTCGCCCTCGTCTGTCTCGAGGACGCCGCCGTCATAGGTCCTGATGCCGAGCGCCTCGAGCGCGGCCTCGTCGCCGTCGAGCGACGAGAAGCCGATCGTGTTGCGCACCGCGGCAGCGGCGGGGTCGCCCGAGACGTCGATGATGGTGATGGTGCCCGGCGCATCCTCGACCACGGGCGTCGGCCCCGAGCGATCGAGGAAGCGTTCGGCCTCGTTGGCGACCAGCAGCAGGTTGCCGTCGGGGCTGAAGGTGAGCTGGTCGGGCAGCACACCGACCGTGATGGTCTTGATCAGCGATCCGGCGCCGTCATAGAGCGCCACCAGCCCCGCCTCGCCGCCATCGACGTTCTGGACGGCGACGGCGATGAGGCCGTTGCGCACCGCCACCGAGTTCACGTTGCCGTAGGCGGCCAAGGAGGCGAGCTCGATCTGGCCGATCTTCACGGGATCGGTCGGGTTGGCGAGGTCGAGGATGTCGATGCGGTCAGCCGTCGCGTTGGTCACGTAGGCGCGATCGCTTGTCGGGTCGAAGGCGACCGACTCCGCCCCGCCCTCCCCGTCACCCGACAGGTACGAGCCGGCTCGCGTGACGTTCAGGGCATTGGTCGCCACCGGAACCGCGACGGATCCCTGCAGGGACTCCGCCTGGTGGAGGATGGCGATACCGCCGATTTCATTGCCGGTGGCGCCGACCGTGAAGGCTTCCGTGGAAAAGGGCACGTCGGGTGCCGTCCCGTCGGCCGACTGATCGCCGGTGCCGTCCTGGGTGATCCAGTTGGCGGCGTTGTTGATCAGCGGCGCGTAGGCGGCGAAGTCCACTTGGCCGGCGCGGCTGCCGTTGAACGCGGCGACGTCGGTGTCGGCATCGATGCCGTTGAAGGCGAGTGCGTCGACGCCCTGGGTCAGACCCGTGCCGGTCAGGGTGGCGCCATTCACGGTGAAGGTGTCGTTGGCGACGGCCGTCAGGAACACCGTGGGCGTGTCGGCATCGGTGCCGAGATAGGCATAGACGATCTCGTTGTCGGCGCCGAGGCCCGAACCGCCCGCGGCCGTGCCGACGTTGGTCGAGATGGGGACGCCGTCGGAATCGGAGATGTCGCTGATGGTCACGATGGTGCCGGCCGGAACGCCTGCTGCCGGCGCCGTCCAGCTAAAACCGCCCTCGCCGCTGTTGAAGGCGCTGCCGGTCCATTCGCGATCCGAGAAGAAGATCGTCGTGCCGCCCGGGATGGCCGCTAGTGCGACGAACGCGAGGCTGTCGTTGCCGTCCGCATTGAAGCCGGTGAAGGCGATGGAACCCGGTGCCAGATCCATGTCGTGAACCTTTCCTCTCGGTGGGGCGAAAGGGGTGACGCCCGCGCTTTACAGGCGCGCGTCAGACGACATGGAAAACGGCCAGGGTCACAGATTGGTCGCACGCGTCGGCGGTCCAGTGGCTCGTCATGGTCTTCCGGACCGCGAGCGTCTCGCTCGCTCATGCTCATGAGCGCGCCGGGAGGCGCGCGGTCCGGAAGAGCATGAGACGACGCGTTCCCTAGACCTCGCTCACCACGAGTTGCGCAGTTCGCGGAGCTTCAGGAACACCGTGCGTTGGTCAGGCTTCTCCGGCAGGTCGGGAAAGGACTCGCGCAATTTCGCGATGACCATCGGGCTGCTCAGGCGAAAGAACGTGTTGATCTTCCCTTCGACTTCGAGCGTCGATACGTACGCGTTGTTGGGGTCCTGACCCGCGAGCTTGTCGAGCATCTCCCGGGCGCTCTCGTTGTCGGGTTCGCGATCCAACGTGAAACGCAGATTGTTTTCTACGTAGTCGTGGCCCGGATAGATCAATGTCGATTGCGGCAGCTTGGCGAGCTGCTGGTCGAATGTCTTGTACAGCTCTGCCGGATGGCCGCCGTTGTGGCAATTCCCGGCGCCGGCGTTGAACAGCGTATCGCCGCAGAAGAGTGCCGGCTGGTCCGTGTGCGACCGCAGGCAGACGTGACACATGGTATGGCCCGGCGTGTCCATCACCTCGAGCTCGACCGTCTTGCCCACCTTGACGACGTCGCCCGCGCTCAGGCCTCGGCCCATGTCGGCGATACTGTCTCTGGCATTCTTGTGCGCCAGAATCGTCGCTCCCGTTTTCCGGGCCACGGCCTCGTTCCCGCCGGTATGGTCGCGATGCTCGTGCGTGTTCAGGATCTGGGTGATCTCCCAACCTTCCTCCTTGGCGGCCTTCAGACACTTTTCATGATCCAAGGGATCGATGGCCAGGGCCTCGCCGGTTTCACTGCAGGCGATGAGGTAGTTGAAATTGCGGTAGGCGTTGGCGGTCCAGATCTGCTTGACGATCATTTGCATCATCCCCGGTCACCAAATGTCTGACAATGGTAGCGCTGGGACGGGTCGCGCCACGGGATAGGCCGACACCAAGTCCATGCACTTGTCCGGGTCGTGCTTGCGCCGAAGCTGCGCGATCGTCAACCCACGAACTGCCGATACGGCCTATTCGCCACTCATCACCGCATGGGCGACACGTTCGGCATAGGCCACGGCCGTCACCATGGCGGTGCGCGCCGAACCGCTGCCCGACCTGCCGACCGTGGGCGACTTCGTGCCGGGCTACGAGGTCAGACGCGAGGGTCGTGCATGCGCCCGAAGCGCAATGCCTTTGCAAAACGCTCGTCGACTAACGGCCGACCAAGAGAGTCGACCACCGAATGTGCGTTCAGCAGATCCACCGTCCAATAGGCACGTATTTGACCGAACCGCTCTCGCAGGATGCGTCGTGCCTTCCTGTCATCGATGATCAGATCCAACCCACGATGTACCGCCACCGCGATGGCAGCAGCCTCACCATCTCCCAGCGCGTCTCCTACCGGAGCGCCGACGATCTCAAGGAATAGATCAACCTCTTTCCCTTCGAGAGACAGGACAGAAACACGTGGCGACAACCGTCGCAGTGGATGGTTTCGGGTCGTGAACGTAGCGCCCGTAGTAGGATGACGTTTAAGCTCCGCTTCGACCTGCTCGGGTACGTAAAGAGGCTTTCCTAACGCGCTGAGTATCACCCCCATTGAATCTGTAGCGAGAAGATTTATCCAGACACTCGTATCAAGCACGAGGCCGCTGCTGTCGCCAGGATCAGGCATGCAGCGAAATTGCCTCCTTTGCCTCAAAAGGTTCCAGTGCCTCTCGCAATTCTACGCGGTCTACAGCCAGCAGATCACATAGTTGACCCTCTGAAAGCGCCTCGCGATCCAGCGCGACCGAGGCCAGATAGGCTAGGCGGGGCGGAATGAGTGGCGGTCTCCTCTGCGCATTGACTTCGCCTACAACGCTGCGCTCAAGATCGCTCGCGAAGCCGCGATCCCGCAAAGAATCCCAAGTGCCCTGTGGCAAAAGTCCTAACTCTTCTAGGCTGAAGTTCCTGATGGCGCCGCACGCTATTTCGTTTGTCGCCAGTGGGTTGAGGCGACGAGAGGTTTGTTTTTCTGACTACGGGACGATGGCGTCGATGAGGTCTTTGGCGCGCCTCTGGAGAAGGTTTGGCGTGGTGACGATGTTGAAGGTTGCGGCGGTGTTGTCGCCCGGGATGCGGCAGGTGTTGCGCACGATGGTGGCGAGGGTCTCGAGGAG
>WHTW01000084.1 GCA_009377525.1 Rhodospirillales bacterium | reverse complement strand
ACCATCCTTCCCTTCGTCTCTCAACTCCCAGACCTCAGTCCGACAGGCTGCTAGCACGACACCGGCAGTGCCATTAGGCGCTAGGTGCCAGAGAATGTGCTGCAGCCAAGCATAGTTGGCGTTGCCAACGGGCGGCGCTCCGTATACCCAGCGCGCATCTTCGCGCAGCCGCTCGCCGCCCCAATCGGAAACGTTGAAAGGCGGATTGGCGAGGATGTAGTCGAAGCGCAGGTCCTTGAGCTCGTCCTTGTGGAAGCTGCCCTCGTTGTTCCAGCGGATGTCGGCCTCGATGCCGCGCACGGCGAGGTTCATCTTGGCCAGCCGCCAGGTCGTGTAGTTGCTCTCCTGGCCGTAGATCGCGATATCGCCCAGCTTGCCGCCGTGGCTTTCGACGAACTTTTCCGACTGTACGAACATGCCGCCCGAGCCGCAGCAGGGGTCGTAGACGCGGCCCTTGTAGGGCTCCAGCATCCCGACCAGCACGCGCACCACCGATTGCGGCGTGTAGAACTCGCCGCCGCGTTTGCCCTCGGAGCCGGCGAAGCCGCCCAGGAAGTATTCGTAGACGCGGCCGAGAATGTCCCTGGCCTTGTCGTCCGGGTCGCCGAGTGCGATGCCGGAGACGAGGTCGATCAGCTCGCCCAGCATCACCTTGTCGAGCGCCGGGCGGTTGTAGTCCTTGGGCAGCACGCCCTTGAGGCTGTCGTTGCTGCTTTCGATGGCCGCCATAGCCTCGTCGATCAGCTTGCCGATGGTCGGCTGCCGGGCGTTTGCCTGCAGATGCGACCAGCGGGCCTTCTTCGGCACCCAGAAGACGTTCTCCGCCAGGTACTCGTCGCGATCCTCGGCGGCGGCCGGGTCGTCCTTGAAGAGGGCGGCATGGCGCGCCTCGAAGGCGATGGAGATGTAGCGCAGGAAGATCAGGCCCAGGGCGACGTGCTTGTAGTCGGACGGTTCGAGGTTCTTGCGCAGTTTGTCGGCGGCGAGGAAGAGCTGCGCCTCGAAGCCGAGGCTGGTGCCGTTGCCGGCCTTGTTTGCTTTCTTGGATGTATCGTTTGTCGCCTTGCCAGCTTTTCTGGCATTCCCTTTGGCCATTACCTCATCCCCGACGTTGGGATGGCAGTGTCTGCAAAGCCAGCATTGAAGGCAAGTCTCGGCGCATAGGTCTGCACGGCGTAGGCGTGCATGTCGTCGGTGAGACGGCCGCCCTCAAACGGCCTCGCACCCCAAGAAGTGACTCGCTATTGTGCATCTGGTTGTTGGCAGTTTGCCTATTCAACTAAATTGCACGGGGGCAGCGGATGGCGTCAGTCATTCCATTGGGCAAGTTCGAGCGAGTGGATCTAACGACGGCCTGGCCGACCGAGGATGGCAACTTCACCCCCTGGCTTGCGAGCCCGGCGAATGTCGCTCTTCTTGGCGAGGCACTGGGAATGGAACTGGAGGTGGAGGCGGAAGAGCACCGCGTCGGGTCGTTTGTCGCCGACATCCTCGCCCGCTCACTGGATGAGACCGAGCATCGCGTCGTTATCGAGAACCAGTTCGGCCGAACTGACCACAGGCATCTGGGCCAGATACTTACTTATCTGGCCGGCATCGAAGGCGCAAAAACAGTCGTCTGGATTGCAGAGACGATCCAGCCCGATCATCGCGCGGCCGTCGATTGGCTCAACGCAAATACAACAGATGATTTCTCATTCTTTGCGATCGAGATCGAGCTCTGGAGGATCGACGGCTCGCCGCCCGCGCCGCGCTTCAACGTCATCGCCAGTCCGAACGACTGGACAAGAACCGCGCGCACGGCGTCCCGCCGGCTGGACGGTCCGCTGCCGGCCGCCCACCAGATGCGGATCGCCTATTGGTCGTCGTTTGCCGACTATTTGAAAGCGCAGAATTCCACTTTCAAGATCCGG
Organism: Rhodospirillales bacterium; assembly: GCA_009377525.1. Classification (GTDB taxonomy): domain Bacteria; phylum Pseudomonadota; class Alphaproteobacteria; order Reyranellales; family Reyranellaceae; genus Reyranella. The sequence continues at coordinate 30,414 of WHTW01000084.1, read as the reverse complement.
CGCGAGAACCGGGACAATTGGTTCCCGTTCTCCATTGGTCGGGCCGGTGTGCAGATCAACACGACGATCACTCAGGAGGGTCGAATCGGGGTCGAGCTCTACATGCACAACGATCCCGAGAAGATCGGCTACCATCAGCTGCTGGAGCAAAAAGCGAACATCGAGCAGGACTTTGGCGAACCGCTGGAGTGGCAGGACCTCCCGGGGAAGAAGGCATGGCGGATCGGCGTGTTTCTGCATGGCGTCAACCCCGGTGACCCTGCGCAGTTCGAAGGCCTGCACAAATGGATGCTCGAAAAGATGGGCAAGATCCGAAAGGTCTTCGGGCCGCGCGTGAAGGTACCTTCCTTCGGAGAGCCCGACGCACTTGCGAGCGACGCTGCTGAATGATGCGAAGCTTGATGTGTGCATGAAGGGGATGCGCAGCGGATGGTTTCACGGATGTCTTGGCATCCGAGGTCAGGGAGAAGTCTCGGCATCATGACGACGGAAAGATCGGCCGATCTCGCGGCCTTCGAGGACGACAGGATCGAGCAATGGATCCTCAATCACGAAAAGAATCATGCAACGAAGGAGCCGTTGTACCTTGCGTTGCTGGAGGACCGGGCGCGTAGGGACCGGGAGAAGGGACGTCTGGATGTAAACAAGTCACTCGACATGTTGATCCAGGCCGCGAAGGAGCAACGCTATGTGACGTACGGCGATCTGGCGACAGCCAACAACGTCGACTGGAAAGTCGCGCGGCACCAGATGAACGGCAGGAATGGGCACCTGGACCGGTTGGTGGACGTATGCCATGCCCGAGGCCTGCCCCAGTTGTCGGCCATCTGTGTCAACAAGAGTGGACGCAAAACCGGAGAACTCGAGCCTCCAGCCTTGAAGGGCTTCGTCGCCGCCGCCCGCCGGATAGGACTGCAGGTCCACGACGAAGTGGCATTCCATCACCAGGAACGCGATGAATGCTTCCGGTGGGGACGTGACGGGAAGAAGTGATCGCGCCTTCTGAGGCGATCGCACTTCCTCCCTTGACTCCCTAGCGCAATTTTGTGGCCTATCGCTGCCAACCTTCAACAGAGAGGTTGGTTCATGTTCCCTGGTGCTTCTTCCAACGCAGCCCGCGCATCACTCCGTGCAAGCACTGCCGGCATGCCCGGACATGCCTCGCCGCCGAAACGCATTGACTCCCTCACCGGAAATTGTGGCGTATCGCTGCCGACGCTCTTCAAGAGGATCGGCACCATGGCCGCGGACGGCCAACCTCTCTCGACCAGATCTTGCGCCGCGCGCCCCGAGCGCGCCTGGCGCTCCGAGCTTGCCCGGCGCACCGCCAACCCGTTCGCGGGACCGGAGGCGCCGGCAGGACCGTCTGTCAAGGACAACACCGGCACGCATCGCGTCCGGACCGGCCGACGGGCCGGCAGCCGCGATAGCGATGAGGGCCGGCAAGGGTCCGACAGGCGCCTCCCTCCTGCACGGACGACACCGACCCGCATCACGCCCGGACCGGTCCCTGCGCCTTCACCGGCGCGGCTCGACAACCGGAACCGGATGCGCGTCGCCAAGCCGTCCCGCAGGCCGACCGACAGAGCCTCCGTCCGGATCTCCGACCGGGCAAGGCCGCGCGCTCGACACGCATCGTCCCGTCACCCCTGGTCACGAAGGGAGCCCATGACCGCGCGCGCCGGCCCCCTGGCTTGAGCGGACGTCGATCGGTTGCATCACCGGAGGAAGAGATGAACACGTACGCGCTCGCGAGCGCTGCGAACGAGGGCATTCGGCTTCACGGCGCGTCGAGGGGCTGGCGCGGGATCGCCCAGGCGTGCCCGCCGTCGTCGCGGTCGCGCGCTGGCCGTTGCCGGCCGGCGACGGCGAATTCCTTCGCCTCCTGCAGGGATGGGCAGCGCACATTGCGGTCGGGAAACGCTTCTCGCCCGGTGGGCAACGTTTTCCGTCGCCGCCGTCCAACGCCTTCCACGTCAACGGTTTTCGGCCGGTCGCCGGAAAACTCTATAGGGCGCTCGCCGGCACCTAGGGTTTGCCTCTGGGTCGTGGACTCATAAGCGAACAGGACGGTTGCGAGGAAGTTCCTGGCGAGCTTGTCTAATCGGACGGCGACGCATCGGATGGGCTTGAGGCGATAGAAGAAGCGCTCGACCGAGTTTTGCTGACGGGAGATTGCCGGATCGACGACGGCGTGGATATTGGTGCTTTGTCCTCCACGACAGCGCGGGGTTTCACCTGGCACTAACGGAGGCCGATTTCAAGCAAGGGAAAGCCGATGGCGACATCACTCTACGACCTCAGCGTGCCGACCTTCCTGCAGACCGTGAGCGCCGTCGCAGGCTTCCTCGACCGTGCGGCCACACATTGCGCGGAGACGGGCGCTGACCCCGACGACTTCGTGGACGCGCGCCTCGTCGACGACATGGCGCCGTTCCACTTCCAGATTGAATGCGTGGCGCACCATTCCGTGTGGGGACTGGAGGCCGTGAAGAACGGCGCCTTCGCCCCGCCCGCCCTGGTCGGACCGATCCCGTTCGCCGACCTGCGGGCCATGATCGCCCAGGCGGAAGCGGCGTTAAAGGCGCTCACCCCCGAGGAGGTCAACAGCTGGTCGGACAAGGACCTGGACTTCCAGATCGGTCCTCGGAGACTCGCCTTCACGCCGGAGACCTTCTTCCTCTCGTTCTCGCTGCCCAACTTCCATTTCCACGCCGTCACCGCCTACGACATCCTGCGCACGCGGGGTGTGCCGCTCGGCAAGCGCGACTACGAGGGTCGGCTGCGCACCAAGCCGGCCTGATGTTTCTTTCTCGATGCACGGCGTGGAGGCTTCACTCGAAAGGCGGGGCGGAGAGGGATGCCAGCATTGCTGGCACGCAGCAGGGACGAACCAGAGCTTGTATGGGGTGGCGGATCGCTCTCCATTCATGGCGTGCCCTGGAGCGCCAAAAGTCGTCAAAACGAAATTGAGATTCCATCGCACACCTTAGTTATTGCTCTTCCGGCATGGCGTAACTTTAGTTATAATGCCTGCCAGGTCCTCTCCAGGCGGTCGGCGAGGTCTCCGGAGGTTCACGGGTCTCACGCCTGGGAAGCTCCCGCAGCGACCGGCGGAAAGGGCGCAAAGGGCGGAAACCCCCACCGCAAGTTGCATCCGGCCCGGCGGCTCCGGTGCGCAGGCCGCCGCGACATGGTCCGCGCCTTGCACGCCGCCCGTCGCGGGCCTGGTCGCGGGCTTGGTCGCGGGCCTGGCGGTCCATTCCCGCCGTCCTGTGTATCGTTCGCTTGCAAGGGCGCGCGGAAGCGTCGTAGGTCGAAGGAGCAGGGAAAAACAAAAGGCATGGCGTACTTCACGCAACAATTGATCAACGCCATCACGCTGGGTGCAATCTACGGGCTGATCGCCATCGGCTACACGATGGTCTACGGCATCATCGGCATGATCAACTTCGCCCACGGCGAAGTCTTCATGATCGGTGCGTTCATCTCGCTGATCGGCTTCATGATCTGCAGCATGCTGGGCATCGGCTCGGCGCCGGTGGCGATCGTGCTGGTGCTGCTGATCGCCATGGCCTTCTCCTCGGTCTATGGCTGGGCGGTCGAACGCGCGGCCTATCGCCCGTTGCGCGGCTCGTTCCGGCTGGCGCCGCTGATCTCCGCCATCGGCGTGTCGATAGCGCTGCAGAACTACGTGCAGCTCGTGCAGGGCGCCAGGCCCAAGCCCGGCGGCCAGATCGTCTCGGGCGGCTTCAACCTGTTCAGCCTCGACGGCTTCGACGTGCGCGTGTCGTGGCTGCAGATCATCATCGTGCTGGTGACCATCGTGCTGATGGGCGGCTTCACCTGGCTGATCGCCAGGACGTCGCTCGGCCGCCGCCAACGCGCCTGCGAGCAGGACATGAAGATGGCGGCCCTGCTGGGCGTCGACGTCGATCGCACCATTTCGTTGACCTTCGTGCTCGGGGCAGCATTGGCCGCCGTCGCCGGCACGCTGTTCCTGATGTATTACGGCGTCATCGACTTCTTCATCGGCTTCCTGGCCGGCATAAAAGCCTTCACCGCCGCCGTGCTGGGCGGCATCGGCTCGCTGCCCGGCGCCATGCTGGGCGGCCTGCTGATCGGCGTGATCGAGGTCTTCTGGGCCGCCTACTTCTCCAGCGAGTACAAGGACGTCGCCGCCTTCGGCATCCTCGTGCTCGTGCTGATCTTCCGCCCGACCGGCCTGCTCGGCAAGCCGGAGATCGAGAAGGTCTGACATGAGGGATCCGCGTCTGCCCAACATGCCCGGAACCAGCATGCTGAAGGACGCGGCCCTCACCGCCCTCGTCGCCGCCGCGCTCGGCATCTTCATCGTCGGCTTCCGCACCGTCGATGTCGGCTCGCGGACGGGGCTCGCCTTCGACTATCACTTCGCCGATCTTGGCGTCGCGATCGTCGTCATCTTCCTGGGCCGGCTCGGCCTGTCGCTCGCCGCCATGGGCTTGCGCTGGCCGGCGATCGCGCTCGGCGTCGCGATGATCGCGGCCGGCGCCTCGCCGATGAAGCTGCCGTCGGGCTTCCTGCACTGGTTCGTGGCGCTGGGCGGCGTGCTGCTGGTGATCCGCGCCGTCTGGCCGTGGGCCGACCAGGCGATCCACGCGGCGGCACGCACGCCGACGGGTCGCGTGGTCGACAAGATCGGCACAGAATGGGTGGGCAGGGGGCTGGGCTGGGTCCTGCTGGGCCTCGCCGTCGTGATGCCGTTCACGCCCTTCGCCGACCAGAAGACGATGGATCTCGGCGTGCTGATCCTGACCTATGTGATGCTGGGCTGGGGGCTGAACATCGTGGTCGGCCTGGCCGGGCTGCTCGACCTCGGCTACGTCGCCTTCTACGCCGTCGGCGCCTACGCCTATGCGCTGCTCAGCACCCAGCACGGGCTGGGCTTCTGGGCGGTGCTGCCGCTGGCCGGCATGTTCGCCGCGACCTTCGGCATCCTGCTCGGCTTCCCGGTGCTGCGCCTGCGCGGCGACTACCTCGCCATCGTCACCTTGGGCTTCGGCGAGATCATCCGTCTGGTCATCATCAACTGGTACGACTTCACCAACGGGCCGGCCGGCATCGGCTCGATCCCCGGCCCGACCCTGTTCGGCGCGGTGTTCGCCGAGACGGCGCCCGCCGGCGGGCAGACCGTGTCGGAGATGCTGGGCATCCCGTTCCACGGCATCCACCGCCTGATCTTCCTCTATTACATCATCCTCCTGCTGGCGCTGGTCACCAACATCTTCACCCAGCGCATGCGGCGCCTGCCCGTGGGCCGCGCCTGGGAAGCGCTGCGCGAGGATGAGACCGCCTGCAAGGCGCTCGGCATCAATCCGACCAACACCAAGCTCACGGCCTTCGCGGTGGGCGCCATGTTCGCGGGCTTCGCCGGATCGTTCTTCGCCGCCAAGCAGCGCTTCATCAGCCCGGAGAGCTTCACCTTCATCGAATCGGCGATCATCCTCTCCATCGTCGTGCTGGGCGGCATGGGCAGCCAGATCGGCGTGGTGCTGGCGGCGGTCTTGCTGATCGGGCTGCCGGAATGGTTCCGCGAACTCGGCAACTACCGCATGCTGGCCTTCGGGCTGGCCATGGTGCTGATCATGGTCTACCGCCCGCGCGGCCTGATCGGCCATCGCGAGCCCTCGATCCGATTGCATCCCGTGGCCTCGGGTGGCAGCGGATGAACGGGCAAGCTGCTCCCCTGATCGAGGTCGAGCACCTCACCATGCGGTTCGGCGGCCTCGTCGCGATCGACGACGTCTCCTTCATCGGCCTGCCGCACGCGATCACCGCCATCATCGGCCCCAACGGCGCCGGCAAGACCACGGTCTTCAACTGCATCACCGGCTTCTACAAGCCCACGGTGGGCCGCCTGCTGATGCGCGGCGACCGCGAGTACCTGCTGGAGCGCATGCTGGGCCACGAGATCGGCCAGCGCGCGCGCGTGGCGCGCACCTTCCAGAACATCCGGCTGTTTCCGGCCATGTCGGTGCTCGAGAACCTGCTGGTCGCGCAGCACAACAAGCTGATGGTGGCCTCGGGCTACAGCGTGTTCGGCCTGCTCGGCCTCAGGCGCTATCGCGACTCCGAGGCGGCCGCCATCGCGCTCGCGCGCAGCTGGCTGGAGCGCATCGACCTGGTGGCGGCAGCCGACCGTCCCGCCGGCCAGCTGCCCTACGGCGCGCAGCGGCGCCTCGAGATCGCCCGCGCGATGTGCACCGAGCCCCGGCTGCTCTGCCTCGACGAGCCGGCCGCGGGTCTCAATCCGCGCGAATCGTCCGAGCTCAACCAGCTCCTGGTCTCGATCCGCGACCGCGACGGCATCGGCGTGCTGCTGATCGAGCACGACATGAGCGTGGTCATGAACATCTCGGACCATGTCGTGGTGCTCGACTACGGCCGCAAGATCGCCGAGGGCGCGCCGGCCGCGGTCCAGCGCGATCCCGCCGTCATCCGCGCCTATCTCGGCACCGACGACACGGGTCCTTCGGATTCCTCTCCCCCGCTAGGGGGAGAGGCTAGGTGAGGGGGAATCGACGTGCGTAGCCCCCTCACCCAACCTCTCGCCCTAACGGGGGAGAGGAGCCTGAATGGGAGTGCCGGTCGTGGCTGATCCCATGCTCACCGTGCCCATGCTCCAGGTGAGGGGCGTCGCGACCTTCTATGGCGCCATCCAGGCGCTGCACGGCGTCGACCTCGACGTCGGCAAGGGCGAGATCGTGACCCTGATCGGCGCCAACGGCGCGGGCAAGTCGACCCTGCTGATGACCGTCTGCGGCAACCCGCGTGCCCGCGCGGGGTCGATCGTGCTCGACGGCCAGGACATCACCCAGCTGCCGACGCACGAGATCGTGCGCCGCGGCGTGGCGCAGGTGCCGGAAGGGCGCCGCATCTTCCCGCGCATGAGCGTGTTCGAGAACCTGCAGATGGGTGCCACGCTCGGCGACCCGGCGCACTTCCAGCACGACCTCGAGCGCGTCTTCACCATGTTCCCCCGCCTGGCCGAGCGACGCGAGCAGCGCGGCGGCACCCTGTCGGGCGGCGAGCAGCAGATGCTGGCGATCGGCCGCGCGCTGATGAGCCGGCCGCGCCTGCTGCTGCTCGACGAGCCCTCGCTGGGGCTGGCGCCGCTGATCGTGCGGCAGATCTTCGAGGCGATCGGCCGCATCGCGCGCGAGGAGGGGGTGACGATCTTCCTGGTCGAGCAGAACGCCTTCCATGCGCTGCGGCTTGCCGATCGTGGCTACGTGCTGGCCAACGGCCGCGTCCGGCTGAGCGGCTCGGGCCGCGAGCTCCTGGCCAATGCCGAGGTCCGCGCCGCCTATCTCGAGGGCGGCCACGCATGAGCCCGCTCGACACCTTCATGTTCGACTGGTTCGGCGACACGCTGGGCAACGTGCTGCTGTTCAATCTGATCCTGGTGGCGCCCGGCTCGTTCGCGGCCGGCCACGCCGTGGCGATCACCTGGCGTCCGTGGGGACAGGTCGTGTTCTACACGGCGCTGCTTTCGGCAACCCTGCGGTTCTTCGATTATGCGCTGGCCGGCGGCGACCTGTGGTCGCTCGGCGGCTTCCTGCTCGGCTGGGCAGTGCAGCTGGCGGTCGGAGGCTTCGCCTATCGCCTGACGCACGCGCGCCAGATGGTGCGGCAGTATCCGTGGCTGTACCGGCGCAAAGGCTTGCTGGGCTGGGAGGAGCGGCACTAAGCTAGAACATGCTCCACACCCGTGGAGATCGGGGTGAAAGAGGAGGCTTAAGATGAAGAGGACCTACGGCGCGCTTGCCGTCGCAGCGATCGCCATGATGGCGACGCCGGCGCTCGCGCAACTCAAGATCGGCTCGGCCGGCCCGATGACCGGCCAGTATGCCGCGTTCGGCGAACAACTTCGCCGCGGCGCCACCATGGCGGTCGAGGACATCAACGCGGCGGGCGGCGTGAACGGCCAGAAGCTCGAGTTGGTCATCGGCGACGATGCCTGCGACCCCAAGCAGGCCACCGCGGTCGCCAACAAGATGGTTTCGGACAAGGTCGTGGCCGTGGCCGGGCATTTCTGCTCCGGCTCGTCGATCCCGGCCGCGGACATCTACAAGGAAGCCAAGATCCTGCAGATCTCGCCGGCCTCGACCAATCCCAAGCTCACGGACGATGCCTTCGCCAAGGGCAACACCACGGTGTTCCGCACCTGCGGTCGTGACGACGTGCAGGGGCTCACCGTCGGCAACTACATCCTGAAGCACAAGAAGGGCGCCAAGGTCGCGATCCTCCACGACAAGTCGGCCTACGGCAAAGGCGTGGCCGACGAGACCAAGAAGGCGCTCAACAAGGGCGGCCTGCGCGAGGCCATGTACGAGGCCTACAACGAGACCGACAAGGACTTCACCGCGATCATCAACAAGATGAAGCAGGCGAAGATCGACATCATCGTGCTCGGCGGCTACCACACCGCGGGCGCGCTGATCATCAAGCAGTCGCGCGAGCAGGGCCTCGGCGCGCAGATGATGGGCTTCGATTCGCTGGAGACGGCGGAGTTCGCCCAACTCGGCGGTGCCGCCACCAACGGCGTGCTGATGTCGTTCCCGCCCAAGGCCGAGGACGATCCGAAGAATGCCGCGCTGGTGAAGAAGTTCCGCGACGCCAAGTACAACCCGGAGGGCTACACGCTGTTCAGCTACGCCGCGGTCAAGGCGTGGGCCGATGCGGCCAACAAGGCCAAGTCGACCGACGCGGCGGCGGTCGCCGCGGCGCTGCGCAGCGGCAAGTACGACTCCGCCGTGGGCGTCCTCGAGTTCGACCAGAAGGGCGACATCAAGAACCCGGTCTACGACATCTACGTCTGGAAGGACGGCAAGTCGTACCCGACCATGAAGTAGAAGCCGACGCTTCGAGGAGAAGGGCCCGGTCATCCGGGCCCTTTTTCGTCCCCGGGGCGATCGCATATGGCCAAAAACGCCCGTCATCCCGACCGAAGCCGAGCGTAGCGAGGCGAAGTGGAGGGACCTGTTCTGTTGGTGCATCGGCAAGAACAGGTCCCTCGACTGCGCCGCCCTTTGGGCGGCTCCGCTCGGGATGACTGGAAAATGGCCATGCGATCGCCCCGGGGGCCATACGGTGCGAAAGAATTATCTTGCGCGGCCCGTCCATAACTGCTGTTGACTCCATGAAGAAACCATAGTTATTGTTGGGCGCAATCGACGCCAAGGGAACGTTCAGCCGGCAATCGGGCCAGGGCTTTCCTCAGCCGATTCAATGTCTTGTGGGTCGCTTTCCACGATTTTGGGGGACGGTGACACCGCGGCCCCCGATATGGTATCCGGGGGCTCAACAGTTAGAGGGGATCGATCGTCGAAATGCCGGGGGGCGCCATCGCGGTCGCGTCGGATCATGCCGGCTTCGACCTGAAAGAGATTCTCAAGCGCGACCTGCAGGAGGCGGGTCTCGAGGTGCTGGACCTCGGCACCAACTCCACCCAGTCGGTCGACTATCCGGACTTCGGCACGGCCATGGCCGATGCCGTGGCCTCGGGCAAGGCTAGGCGCGGCGTGCTGGTCTGCGGCACCGGCATCGGCATCTCGATGGCGGCCAACCGCAACCCCAAAGTGCGGGCAGCCCTCGTCCATGACGTCACCTCGGCCCGGCTGTCGCGTCAGCACAACGACGCCAACGTGGTGGCCTTCGGCCAGCGCCTGATCGGAACCGAAACGGCGCGCGAGGCGCTAAAAGTCTTTCTGGGCACCAAATTTGAAGGCGGCCGCCATGCCGGCCGCGTCGCCAAGCTGTCAAAGGGTTGCATGAAATGAGTCAAGCCGCTGCCAAGACGACCGAGTCGCCGCTGCCGATGTTCACGCGCAGCCTCGCCGAGGCCGATCCGGCGATCGATGCGGCCGTGAACGGCGAATTGCATCGCCAGCGCGAGCAGATCGAATTGATCGCCTCCGAGAACATCGTCTCGCGCGCCGTGCTCGAGGCGGCGGGCTCGGTGCTGACCAACAAGTATGCCGAGGGCTACCCCGGCCGGCGCTATTACGGCGGCTGCGAGGAGGTCGACAAGGCCGAGCAGCTCGCCATCGACCGCGCCTGCAAGCTGTTCAGCTGCAGCTTCGCCAACGTCCAGCCCCACTCCGGCGCGCAGGCCAACCAGGCCGTGTTCATGGCGCTGCTGCAGCCAGGCGACAAGTTCATGGGCATGGCGCTCGACCAGGGCGGCCATCTCACGCACGGCTCGCCCGCCAACCAGTCGGGCAAGTGGTTCAAGGTCGTGTCCTACGGCGTGAAGCCCGACACACATCTGATCGACTACGAGCAGATGGAGGAAACCGCGCGCCGCGAGAAGCCCAGGCTGATCGTTGCCGGCGCCTCGGCCTATTCGCGCCACATCGACTGGGCGCGCTTCCGCAAGGTCGCCGACGAGATCGGCGCCTTCTTCATGGTCGACATGGCGCACTATGCCGGCCTGGTCGCGGCCGGCGTCTATCCCAGCCCCTTGCCGCACGCCCATGTCGTGACGACGACCACGCACAAGACCCTGCGCGGCCCGCGCGGCGGCATGGTGCTGTCGACCGATCCCGACATCGGCAAGAAGATCAACTCGGCGGTGTTCCCGGGCCTGCAGGGCGGGCCGCTGATGCACATCATCGCCGCCAAGGCCGTGGCCTTCGGCGAGGCGCTGCGGCCGGAGTTCAAGGTCTATGCCCAGAACGTCGTCGACAATGCGCGCTCGCTCGCTTCGGCGCTGACCGAGCGCGGGCTGAAAATCATCTCCGGCGGCACCGACAGCCACGTCATGCTGGTCGATCTGCGCCCGAAGAAGGCAACGGGCGTGTCGGCCGAGAAGGTGCTCGATCGGGCCGGCATCACCGTCAACAAGAACAGCATCCCGGGCGATCCGGAGAAGTACACCATCACCTCCGGCGTGCGATTGGGGTCGCCCGCCGGCACGACGCGCGGCTTCGGCGTCGCCGAGTTTCGTCAGGTCGGCCATCTGATCGCCGACGTGCTCGACGGCATCGCCAGGAACGGCCCGGACGGCGACGCCCAGGTCGAGGCCCAGGTGCGCGGCAAGGTTCACGCGCTTTGTTCCCGCTTTCCCATCTACCGCGACTGACGCAAGCGCAAGCCATAACAGGGGGAGAAGATGCGCTGTCCATTTTGCGGTCACGAGGACACACAAGTTAAGGACTCGCGACCGACTGACGACAATTCGGCGATCCGCCGGCGGCGCTACTGCCCGTCGTGCGGATCGCGCTTCACCACTTTCGAGCGCGTGCAGCTGCGCGAGCTCACGGTAGTCAAGAAAAACGGCCAGCGCGTGCAGTTCGACCGCGACAAGCTCGCGCGCTCGATCTTGGTGGCTTGCCGCAAGCGGCCGGTCGATCCCGAGCGTGTCGAGCGCGTGGTGAACGGCATCGTCCGGCGCCTCGAAAGCTCCGGCGAGAGCGAGATTCCCTCGACGCAGATCGGCGAGCTGGTGATGGACGCGCTGCGCGCGCTGGATCCGGTGGCCTATGTGCGGTTCGCCTCGGTCTATCGCAACTTCCGCGAGGCCCGCGACTTCGAGGAGTTCATCTCCGATCTCGCCGAGACCAACCTCAAGGACTGACGACATGATGCGCGCCGCGCTCGCGCTGGCGCGCCGGTCGCTCGGGCGCACCTGGCCGAACCCGGCCGTGGGCTGCGTCATCGCCAAGGACGGCCGCATCATCGCGCGCGGCCGCACGCAGGACGGCGGACGTCCGCACGCCGAAGTCGACGCGCTCAATCAGGCAGGCGAGGCGGCGCGCGGCGCCACGGTCTATGTGACGCTCGAGCCTTGTTCGCATTTCGGCAAGTCACCGCCGTGCGCCGATGCGCTCGTGGGGGCGGGCGTGGCGCGCGTCGTGTCGGCGATGGAGGATCCGAATCCTCCGGTGAACGGCCAGGGCCATGCCCGGCTGCGCGAAGCTGGCATCGTTGTCGAGGTGGGCGAGGGCGCCCACGAGGCTGCCGAGATCAATGCCGGCTTCCTGCTGCGTCTTCGCGCCGGCCGCCCGCTGTTCCACCTCAAGCTCGCATCGTCGCTCGACGGGCGCATCGCCACGGCATCGGGCGAGAGCAAGTGGATCACGGGCGAAGGCGCGCGGGCCGACGGCCATCGCTTGCGCGTCACCCACGATGCCATCCTGGTTGGCGCCGGCACGGTCACGGCCGACGATCCCGACCTGACCTGCCGCCTGCCGGGGCTCGGCGCGTATTCGCCGGTGCGCATCGTGCTCGATTCGAAGGCCGGCCTCGCCGAGACGTCGAAGCTCGCCAGGACGGCGCGGCAGGTGCCGGTCTGGCTCCTGTGCACGAGTGCCGCACCGGCGGCCAGGCGCGAGGCCTTGCGGAAGGCGGGCGTTGAGGTCATTGAAGCCACCGCTGCGGGTGATGGGCGCGTGGACGTCGCCGCCGCGGCGCAAACGCTCGGCCAACGCGGATTGACCCGCGTGCTGGTCGAAGGCGGCGGCCAGGTCGCCGCGGCTTTCCTGAAGGCCGGCCTGATCGACCGCATCACCAGCTACCGGGCAGGCTTGGTTCTGGGCGCCGACGCCCGCTCTGCGGTCGGCGAGCTGGGCTTCGACCGGCTGGATTTCGCGCCCCGGTTCCGGCTGGTTTCGGCCCGTCCGTTGCAGGGCGACATGGTGGAAAGCTGGACGAGAGGGGCATAGTTAAAGGGTCATGTTCACCGGCATCGTCACCGACATCGGCGAGATCACCTCCATCACCCCCGGCGGCAATTCCGGCGACCGCCGCTTCGTGGTGCGCACCAGGCACGACATGACGCCGATTGCCATCGGCGCCTCGATCGCCTGCTCGGGCTGCTGCCTGACGGTGGTCGAGAAGGGGCCCGACTGGTTCGCCGTCGAGGTCTCGGGCGAAAGCCTGGCCAAGACCCATCTCGGCGACTGGAAGCTCGGCAGCCGGATCAATCTCGAGCTGTCGCTCAAGCTCGGCGACGAGTTGGGCGGCCATCTGGTCTATGGCCATGTCGACGGCGTGGGCGAGATCGTGTCGATGACGCCGGAAGGCGGCAGCATGCGCTTCATGTTCGAGGCGCCGTCCGAGCTGGCGCGCTTTATCGCTTCCAAGGGCTCGGTCGCCATCGACGGCATTTCCCTCACGGTCAACGAGGTCGAGGGAAACCGCTTCGGCGTGAACATTATTCCACATACTCAAGCGGTTACGACCCTGGGACAGGCCAAGCCGGGCCAGCGGGTCAACCTTGAGGTCGACATGCTCGCGCGTTACGTTCAACGATTGTTGGAGCACGGAAGATCATGAGCGCGCTCGAAAAGGACGCTTGGCGCATCACCTTCTCCGAGGTGAAGGCCGCGGCCGAGGACATCATCGAGGAAGCCCGTCGTGGCCGGATGTTCATCCTGGTCGACGACGAGGACCGCGAGAACGAAGGCGACCTCGTGATCCCCGCCCAATGGGCGACACCCGACGCCATCAACTTCATGGCCAAGCACGCGCGCGGCCTGATCTGCCTGGCGCTGACCCGCGAGCGCGTCGAGCAGCTCGGCCTGCCGCTGATGGCGCAGAACAACGGCACCCGCCACCAGACCGCCTTCACCGTCTCGATCGAGGCGCGCGAGGGCGTGACCACCGGCATCTCCGCTGCCGACCGAGCGCGCACCGTCGCCGTGGCGATCGACCCGTCGTGCGGGCCGCAGGACATCGTCACACCGGGCCACGTCTTCCCGCTGGTGGCGCGCGACGGCGGCACGCTGGAGCGCACCGGCCACACCGAGGCCGCGGTCGACCTGGCGCGGCTGGCTGGCCTGACGCCGGCCGGCGTCGTCTGCGAGATCATGAACGACGACGGCACGATGGCCCGTCGCAACGACCTGATAACCTTCGCCCAGCGCCATGGGCTCAAGATCGGCACCATCTCCGACCTGATCGCCTATCGCCGGCGCTACGATTCGATCGTCAAGCGGCTGAGCGAGACCACCTTCACCAGCATCTACGGCGGCGACTTCCGCTGCGTCATCTACGTCAACAAGGTGACGATGGCGCAGCACATCGCGCTGGTGAAGGGCGACCCGGCGGCCGGCGGCCCGGTCATGGTGCGCATGCACGCCGTCAACATCTTCACCGACGTTCTCGGCCAGAGGAACACCGGCCGCGGCGGCGAGATCGAGGCCTCCATGCAGGAGATCGCTAAGGAGGGCAGGGGCGTCATCGTGCTGATCCGCGAGCCGCCGACCGTCATGCTGTCCGAGCAGCGCCGCCGCGCCGGCGAGGCGATCGAGCCCGCGGGCGGCGAGCTGCGCGACTATGGCGTCGGTGCCCAGGTCCTGATCGATCTCGGCGTGCGCGAGATGGTGCTCTTGAGTCACAGCAAGAAGTCCGTCGTTGGCCTCGAAGGCTTTGGTCTGAAGATCGTCGGCCAAAAGCCGGTTCCCGGCAGACCGGCCCGTTAGCAATGTCGACGCGCACGGAAACACCGACGGCCCGACCGGCGGTCGCCGGGGTCAAGGGTGCGCGCATCCTGATCGTGGAATCGCGCTACTACATCGAGATCGCCGATGCGCTGATCGAGGGCGCCGAACACGAGATCGGCAGGAATGGCGCGCTGTCGGAGCGCGTCGTCGTGCCGGGCGCCTTCGAGATCCCGGGCGCCATTGCGCTGGCGGCCGACCACTACGACGGCTTCGTGGCGCTGGGCTGCGTCATCCGCGGCGAGACCACGCATTACGACTATGTCTGCGGCGAGAGCGCGCGCGGCCTGATGGATCTCTCGGTCCGCGCGAGGCTGGCGATCGGCTACGGCATCGTCACGGTCGACACCATGGAGCAGGCTCGGGCGCGGGCTTTCACCAACCGCGGCGACAAGGGCGGCGATGCCGCCCATGCCTGCCTCGCCATGGTGGCGCTCTGCCGCCGCTGGCGGAACGCGTGAGCGCACAGCCGACATTGGGCTTCGGCTCCAGCCGCCGCCAGGCCGCGCGGTTGGCAGCGGTGCAGGCCCTTTATCAGTGGCAGGAGGGCCAGCACGGTCCGGCGGAGATCATCGAGCAGTTCCTGAAAGTGCGCACTGGCGAGACGGGCGAGGGCGGCATGCGCCGCGACGCCGACCGACCGTTGTTCAAGGACGTTGTCGAAGGCGCCGTCGCGCACAAGGAGGCGCTTCAGCAGACTTTGTCCGGCGCGCTGGCGCAGGACTGGACCTGGGAGCGCGTCGACCGGTTGGTGCGCGCCATCCTGCTCGCCGGCGCCTATGAGCTGATCCATCGCAAGGACGTGCCGCCCAGGGTGACGATCAGTGAATATGTCGAGATCGCCCATGCGTTCTATGACCAGGGCGAGCAGAATTTCGTCAACTCGGTGCTCGATCGCGTGGCGCGCCAGTCACGTTCCGCCGAGCTCGCGAGATAGCGCATGCGCCGCCGGCGCATCGGCGAGTTCGAGCTCATCGCCCGCTACTTCGCGCCGCTGGCCAAAGGCTTTCCCGGCGCGGGCGGGCTTTTGAGCGACAATGCCTTCCTGCCGTCCGATCCGCGCCGCGACCTCGTCGTCAAGACCGACACGGTGGTCGCGGGCGTGCATTTCCTCGCCGATGAGAAGCCCGAGCTGGTGGCGGCCAAGGCGCTGCGCGTCTGCCTGTCCGATCTCGCGGCGGGCGGCGGCGAGCCTTTCACCTACCAGCTCTCGCTGTCGCTGCCGAAGGCGTGGAGCGAGCGCTGGATCGCGGGATTCGCGCGCGGTCTTGCCGCGGATCAGCGCCGCTACGGCATCGTGCTGAGCGGCGGCGACACAGTGACCACGCCGGGCCCG
Source organism: Rhodospirillales bacterium (assembly GCA_009377525.1). GTDB lineage: Bacteria > Pseudomonadota > Alphaproteobacteria > Reyranellales > Reyranellaceae > Reyranella. The sequence continues at coordinate 14,589 of WHTW01000084.1, read as the reverse complement.
CTCACCGTCACCGTCACCGCGTTCGGCCGCGTGCCGCACGGGCGCGGCCTGACGCGCGCCGGCGCGCGGGTAGGCGACCGGCTCTTCGTCACCGGCACGATCGGCGATGGCGCGCTCGGCCTGCTCGCCGCGCGTGGCCGGATCACGTCGGCGGCGCTCGAGAGACGTTATCGCCTCCCGCAACCGCGCTCGCTTCTGGGGCCGCGGCTGGTCGGCATCGCGAACGCCGTCGCCGATGTCTCCGACGGATTGCTGGCCGATGCAGGACACATCGCCGAGGCGTCGCGGCTTGGCGTTCGCATCGAGCGCGAGCGGGTGCCGCTGTCTGCCGCCGCCCGGCGGGTGATCGCGGCCGAGCCCGCGTTGTGGGCCAACGTGCTGGGCGGCGGTGACGACTACGAACTCGTGATCGCCGTATCGCCGTGCAAGGAAGCGACGCTGATCGACGCGGCGCGGTCGGCAAAGGTCAAGGTGACGGCGATCGGCGCCTTTGGGCGAGGCAAGGGCGTCGAGCTGACGGTTGCCGGCCGACCGGTCCGCGCGCCGCGCCAAGGCTACGTTCACTTCTAGTGTCGTCGCCTCAACGTCGACGGGCATAAGCAAACGTAAGTCATAGCAGCACTGCGCGACCGCCTATTCGCTTGGGGCGGGGGAGTCGGGCGACTAGAGTGCGCGGCCAATGGATGGATCGATAAAGATCGAGGAAACGAAGCCGGTTTCGGGCGGCGCCATGCCGCCCCGTTCGCTGCGCAACATCGGGCTCCTCGCGACGTGCCAGGCACTGACGCAGAGCAGCAACACGCTGATGTTCGCCTCCTCGGCGCTCGCGGTGCTGACCATCGTCTCTCCCGACATGCGCATGTGGGCCAACCTGCCCGTCACCATGCAGCATCTCGGCGTCATGCTGTCGGTGTTCCCGGCCTCGCTGCTGATGATGCGCCGCGGCCGCAAGTTCGGCTTCCGCACCGGTTCGCTGATGGGCATGGTCGGCGCCGCCTGCGCGGCGATCGGGCTCGGCATCGGCAGCTTCCTGGTGATGTGCGTGGGCGGCCTGTGCCTCGGCTATGCCGTGGCCAACATGCAGCTCTATCGCTTCGCCGCGGTCGAGCTGGCGCCCGGCCACTTCCGCGCCCAGGCGATCTCCTACGTGACAGCCGGCGGCGTCATCGCCGGCATCGTCGGTCCCGGCCTGGCGCGCTTCACGCCCGATCTCTGGCTGCCGCTGTTCCAGGCGAGCTTCTGCGCCGTCATCGTCATCCACGCCATCGTGTTCACCGTGCTCGGCTTCATCGAGTTCCCGCCCGTGAAGGCCGAGGACACGTCGGGCCCGCAGCGTCCGCTGTTCGAGATCGTGACCCAGCCGGCCTACATGGTGGCCTGCGCCGGTGCGATGATCGCCTTCGGCGTGATGTCGTTCGTGATGGCGGCCTCGCCGCTTGCCATCGTGATGTGCGGCCTCAAGGCCACAGAGGCGCCGGTCACCATCTTCGTCCATGTCATGGGCATGTTCGTGCCGGCCTTCTTCACCGGCAACCTGATCGCCCGCTTCGGCGTGTTCAACATGATGATTGCCGGCATCGCGCTGCTGGTGCTGGGCGTCATCGTCGCCCTGACCGGCGTCACCGAATGGCACTTCCGCATCGCCCTCGGCCTGAACGGCGTGGGCTGGAATTTCATGTTCGTCGGCGCCACGACGCTGCTCACCACGACCTACCGGGCGCCCGAACGCGGCAAGGCGCAGGCCTTCAACGACTTCATGGTGTTCGGCACGACGGCGACGGCGAGCCTGATGGCCAGCGTCGTGCTGGAAGTGGAGGGCTGGGCGGTCCTCAACTACTTCGCCCTGGCGCTGGTGCTGATCGCCTTCCTGGTCATCGGCGTCTTCCGCTTGCGACATCCCGCGCGCGTCTGAAGCCAAGCCCTTGAGGCAACATAGCTTTTCCCTGCTACGGGTTGCGCAGATTGTGGCGTTCTGCCATTTTCCGCCCGCCTCGCGCTGGGGGAGATCCTGACACTTCGGCACGCGCAAGGCTGGAAATGCCGTCAAAAACAATAGGTTAGCCAACAATGTCTACCGTTCTCTGGGCCGTCGTCGCCTGCGGAATCATCGCCGTGCTCTACGGCGTGGTGACCGCATCGCGGGTCATGGCCGCCGACTCCGGCACTGCGCGCATGCAAGAGATCGCGCAGGCGATCCAGGAGGGCGCCAGCGCCTATCTGCGCCGCCAGTACACGACCATCGCCATCGTCGGCGTCGTCGTGCTGGTGATCCTCGCCATTCTGCTCGGCAGGCATGCCGCCGTCGGCTTCCTGATCGGCGCGGTGCTGTCGGGCGCGACCGGCTTCATCGGCATGAACGTGTCGGTGCGCGCCAACCTGCGCACCGCCGTGGCGGCGCAGAAGAGCCTGGGGCAGGGCCTCGACCTCGCCTTCAAGGCCGGCGCGGTCACCGGCATGCTGGTCGCCGGCCTCGCCTTGCTGGGCGTCGTCGGCTACTTCGCCGTCCTCATGAAGACGGGCGTCGCCCCCGGTAGCCGCGAGATGATCGATGCGCTGGTGTCGCTGGGCTTCGGCGCCTCGCTGATCTCGATCTTCGCCCGTCTCGGCGGCGGCATCTTCACCAAGGGTGCGGACGTCGGCGGCGACATGGTCGGCAAGGTCGAAGCCGGCATCCCCGAGGATGACCCTCGCAATCCGGCCACCATCGCCGACAACGTCGGCGACAATGTCGGCGACTGCGCCGGCATGGCGGCCGACCTGTTCGAGACCTATGCGGTGACCATCGTTGCCACCATGGTCCTGGCCTCGATCTTCTTCGCGGCCGATCCCGCGCTGGTCTACAAGCTGATGGTCTATCCGCTGGCCATCGGCGGCGCCTGCATCATCACCTCGATCATCGGCACCTACTTCGTCCGCCTGGGCTCCGACGGCGGCATCATGTGGGCGATGTACAAGGGCGTGATCGCCGCCGCCGTGCTGTCGATTCCGGCCATCTGGTTCGTCACCGACTGGGTGATCGGCAATGCCACCGTGCTCAAGGTCGGCGACCGCGAGTTCACCGGCATGACGCTGTTCTGGTGCTCGCTGGTCGGTTTCGCCATCACCGGCCTGATCGTGTGGATCACCGAGTACTACACAGGCACCGACTACCGCCCCGTCAAGGCGGTGGCGCAGGCCTCGGTCACCGGCCACGGCACCAACGTCATCGCCGGCCTGGCGATGTCGATGGAGGCCACGGCGCTGCCGGCGCTGCTGATCTGCGCCGGCATCGTGATCTGCTACGTGCTGGCCGGCCTGTTCGGCATCGCCATCGCCACCACCGCCATGCTGGCGCTGGCCGGCATGATCGTGGCGCTCGATGCCTATGGCCCGGTCACCGACAATGCCGGCGGCATCGCCGAGATGGCGGGGCTGCCGAAGGAAGTGCGCAAGAACACCGACGCGCTCGACGCCGTCGGCAACACCACCAAGGCCGTCACCAAGGGCTACGCCATCGCTTCGGCGGGCTTGGGTGCGCTGGTGCTGTTCGCGGCCTACACCTCGGACCTCGACTACTTCATCGCCCAGGGCAAGCTCGGCGTGACGGCGGTGAGCTTCTCGCTGCAGAACCCCTACGTCGTGGTCGGCCTGCTGATCGGCGGCGGCCTGCCGTACCTGTTCGGCGGCATGTCGATGCTGGCGGTCGGCCGCGCCGCGCAGTCGGTGGTCGAGGAGGTTCGCCGCCAGTTCAAGGAAAAGCCCGGCATCATGCAGGGCACTGACCGGCCGGACTACGGCCGCGCCGTCGACATGCTCACCAAGGCCGCGATCAAGGAGATGATGATCCCGTCGCTGCTGCCGGTGCTGTCGCCGATCGTGTTGTACTTCGTGATCTCGGCGATCGCCGGCAAGGCCGACGCCTTCGCCGCGGTCGGCGCCATGCTGCTCGGCGTGATCGTCACCGGCATCTTCGTCGCCATCTCGATGACGGCGGGCGGCGGTGCCTGGGACAATGCCAAGAAGTACATTGAAGAGGGCCATTTCGGCGGCAAGGGCTCTGAGGCCCACAAGGCCGCCGTCACCGGCGACACCGTCGGCGATCCGTACAAGGACACGGCGGGCCCCGCTGTCAACCCGATGATCAAGATCACCAACATCGTGGCCCTGCTGCTGCTCGCCGTGCTCGCGCACTGAGCCGACAATAGGCCCCAACGAGAAAGCCCCGGTCGCAGGACCGGGGCTTTTTCTTTTGTCTCGCCGACGGGATCAGGGACCGCCGCCGGTGGGCGCACCCGGGTTGCTGCTCTGCCGCGGCCCGCTGAACTTGCCGACGTTGCCCAGGAGCTGCTCCAGCACCGTCAGCTCCTTGCCCGAGGTCGGCGTGATGCGCGAGACCATGGTGATGTTCTGCGCGTCCTTGAGATCGTAGTACTTGATGTTGGCGACGCGGCCCTGCTCGTTGAAGCCGATCTGGATCACATTCTGCTCGGAGATCCACGGCCGCGACGGGCCCCAGTTCTCCTGCTTCTCGGTGATGTAGTACCAGACGTTGGGATTGAAGGTCGCCACGGCCGACGGCGAGCCGACCAGGCGCACGACGTCCTCGCGGCTCTGGCTGCCGACCTCGAGCTTGTCGACGGTGCCCGGCGCCGGTGCGAAGCCTCTGATGTCGCCGAATGGTTCACAGGCGGCCGACAGCAGGGCGGCGGCGAGGACAAGCGGGACGGTGCGACGCATGGACGGCTTCTTGGGTTCGTCGGAAAGAGGAGCTGCAAGATATGTCGCGATGGCCGCGCCGGGTCAACCGACGGTACGGGAGCAAGTCGTGTTCAAGCGAAAGAACCCCCATGAGGCGTTTGCCGCCGCCCTCTACGCGCGCACGGCCGAGCAGGCGCGGCTGCCGTCGCTGTTCGAGGCCTGCGGCATTCCCGACACGCTCGACGGCCGCTTCGATGCCTTGGCGCTCCACGCCGCCCTGATGATCGACCGCCTGCGGCGCGAGCCGGACGGCGAGGAGCTTGCGCAGGCCTTCTTCGACGCCATGTTCCGCCACCTCGACCTCACCCTGCGCGAGATCGGCGTGCAGGACCTGGGCGTGGGCCGGCGCATCAAGATCATGGCCGAGGGGCTGCATGGCCGGGCCCTGGCCTATCGGGAGGCCCTGGCCGGCGGCCCGGCGCCCCTCAACGACGTCTTGCGCCGCAACGCCTACGGCGGTAGGTCGCCCGACGCCGCCGAGGTCGAGCGTCTGGAGGCCCATATCCGCGACTATGCGGCGCGGTTGGCCGCAACGCCCCGACTGGAGCTAACGAAGTAGATTAAAAAAATGCCTCAAACTACTGAAAATAAGAATAAATCAGAGATTGAACGTCTCATCGACCTCGATCGTATGGGGCCGGCTGGAGCCGCACTCGAGATCGCTCCCAGCGACGGCGAGCGCGCCGCCCTGGCCAAGCGTTTCGGCTTCCTGAGCCTGCCGGCCTTTTCCGCCCGGGTGACCGTGGATCGTCGTGTCGGCGGCCAGATCGTGGTCGAAGGCCGCCTGCGTGGGCGGATCGTGCAGGCCTGTGTGCTTACGCTCGACCCGGTGACGCAGGATCTCGACGACACGTTCCGCATCGTCTTCAAGGCCGATATGGCCGACGACCGCGACCCGGAAAGCGGGGAGGCGGTGCTGAACTCCCAGGCCGATGCCCCCGAGCCGCTCACAGGGAATATGCTCGATGTGGGCGAAATCGTCGCCGAGCAGCTTTCCCTGGCGGCCGATCCCTATCCGCGGCGGCCCGGTGCCAAGCTGGAAGACGTGCTGCCAAAGCCCCGCCACGGCGGGCGAAAAGGCCAGCCCGAGCAGCGCCGGCATCCTTTTGCCGAGTTGGCTGCGCTGAGAGACAAGCCGCGCCGCGGCCGCTAAATTGTTGCGGCGGCGAGACGTTTTGGCTAGAGAGAGCCGCCTGCCGCGCCGATAGAGTGCGGCCGTAGTTTTTTGGGGCAGGCCGGTGGCCGCCCGTCGTGGAGATCGTCATGGCCGTTCCCAAGAAGAAGGTTTCGAAGTCTCGCCGCAACATGCGCCGGGCCCATCACGCCCTGCCGTCGATGGCCTACATCGAGTGCAAGAACTGTGGCGAGCTGAAGCGCCCGCACACGGTGTGCTCGCACTGCGGCTATTATCGCGAGGACATGCCGGTCCTGGCGGACAGCGCATCGGCCGAGAAGTAGGCTGCAGCACGCTGCCGGCGATGGGCTGGCACCCGACAAGCGGAGCATTGCGGTGAGCGCGGACAAGATCGTTCTAGCGCTCGACGGCATGGGCGGCGATCACGCCCCCGAGGTCGTCGTGAACGGTGCCGACATCGCGCGCGAGCGCTATCCCGGCACGTCGTTCCTGCTGTTCGGCGATCCGGCCCGCATGAAGCCGCTGGTCGACAAGCGCAAGGGCCTCGCCAAGGCGCTCGAGATCGTGCCGGCGGAGGACACCGTGCTGGCTGAGGACAAGCCTTCCTTCGCGCTGCGCCGGCGCCGCAAGTCGAGCATGTGGCTGGCCGTCGATGCGGCGGCGCAAGGCCGCGCCGACACCGTGGTGTCGGCCGGCAACACCGGCGCGCTGCTGGCGATCTCGATGTTTGCCATGCGCATGGTCGAAGGCGCCCATCGGCCCGCGCTCGCCTCGTTCCTGCCGACGGCGCGTGGCGAGACGGTGATGCTCGATCTCGGCGCCAACCTCGAATGCGATGCCGAGAACCTCGCCGAGTTCGCCGTCATGGGCAGCGTCTTTGCCCAGGTCCTGCTCGGCCTCGACCGGCCCAAGGTCGGGCTGCTGAATGTCGGGTCGGAGGAGCTCAAGGGCCACGAGGAGCTGCGCCAGGCGGCGGGGTGGCTGCGCCATGAAGGCGCACCGGTCGATTTCCATGGCTTCGTCGAGGGCAACGACATCGGGACCGGCAACATCGACGTCGTCGTGGCCGATGGTTTCACGGGAAACATCGCGCTGAAGGCGATCGAGGGCACGGCCAAGCTCTATACCCAGTTCGTGCGTGACGCCTTCCGGACCTCGACCTTCGCCCAGATCGGCTACCTGTTCGCCTCAGGCGCCTGGGTCAAGCTGCGCAAGCGGGTCGATCCGCGCCGCTACAATGGCGGCGTGTTCCTGGGGCTGGACGGGGTGTGCGTGAAGAGCCACGGCGGCACCGACGCGCTGGGCTTCGCCTACGCCATCGGCGTGGCGGTCGATCTGGTTCGCTACGAATACAAGAACAGGCTCGTCGAAGGCCTGGGCAAGCTGCGCCAGGTGATCTCGACCGCCGAGGCGCCGACGATGCCGGCGCTGCAGGCAAGCGGAGGAGGCGAGTGATACGGTCCGTCGTAAAAGGGTGCGGCGCCTACCTGCCGGAAAGGGTCGTCACCAACGACGAACTGGCCAAGAAAGTCGATACATCCGACGAGTGGATCCAGCAGCGTACCGGCATCAAGCAGCGCCATATCGCCGCCGACGGCGAGTTCACCTCGCATCTCGCCATCAAGGCGTCGGAGCGCGCGCTCGATCATGCCGGCACGAAGGCCTCCGACCTCGACCTGATCGTGCTGGCGACAGCAACGCCCGACGAGACCTTTCCCGCCACTGCGACCCGCGTGCAGGCCGCGCTGGGCATGAACAAGGGCGCGGCTTTCGACGTCCAGGCGGTGTGCGCGGGCTTCGTCTACGGCGTGTCGGTGGCCGACAGCCTGATCAAGGGTGGCATGGCCTCGACGGCGCTGGTGATCGGTGCGGAGACCTTCTCGCGCATCCTCGACTGGAACGACCGCGGCACCTGCGTGCTGTTCGGCGACGGCGCCGGCGCCATCGTGCTCAAGGCCGAGCAGGGCCAGGGCACCTCGGCCGATCGCGGGATCCTCGCCAACGCGCTGCATTCCGACGGCCGCCAGCATGACATTCTCTACGTCGACGGCGGCCCATCCTCGACCAAGTCGACCGGCTTCCTGCGCATGGAGGGCAAGGAGGTTTTTAGGCACGCCGTGGTCAACATGGCGTCCGTGGTGGGCGAGGTCCTCGACAAGGCCGGGCTCAAGCCCAAGGACATCGACTGGCTGGTGCCGCACCAGGCCAACAAGCGCATCATCGACGGCACCGGCCGCAAGCTCGGCCTGCCGCCGGAACGGGTCGTGGTGACTGTGGATAAGCATGCCAACACCTCGGCGGCCTCGATCCCCTTGGCGCTCGATACGGCGGTCAAGGATGGACGTATCAAGAAAGGGGATTTGCTGCTGCTGGAGGGCATTGGCGGCGGCCTGGCCTGGGGCGCCTCGCTCGTCCGCTGGTAAAGCACATTCAGTCCGGCAGGCATCAGCCGGACTGAATGTGCCCTGTGCAACCAAGACCATCATTGCGCGCGTTCCCGATCAGATGGAATCGCTCGCAGTTCCATCTGATCGGGAACCGCCTCGACAATCAACGATTGAAACAAACGCGTTGTGCACCCGTCCGCAACGGAACGGGAACAGACGCTGATTCAAGTCCAGCCTCTATCCTACTGATATTGACCGCTTTCCAACCTTAGAGTATGGATTAACTGGGGGAAGGAAGGGTACCGGATGGAAGGCCGGACTATCACGCGTGCCGATCTGAGCGAGTCCGTGTTCCAGGAAGTGGGACTGTCTCGCAACGAATCGAGCGACCTGGTCGAGACCATACTCGCCGAGGTCGTCGAGGCATTGGCTCGTGGCGAATCGGTGAAGATCTCGTCGTTCGGGAGCTTCACGGTCCGCGACAAAGGCCAGCGCGTGGGCCGCAATCCGAAGACGGGGCAGGAAGTTCCGATCCTGCCGCGCCGGGTACTCGTCTTTCGAGCGTCGAACGTCCTGAAATCACTGATCAATGGGGCGCCCGGCGAGAACAAGGGGTAGTTGGGGAAATGTGGGGGTCTAGACATGGCCGTATCGCTACAGACCGCAGACAGAAGGGTTGAAAAGTCTGCACAGGCGTTTCGCACCATCAGCGAAGTCGCAACGGAGCTCGATGTGCCGCAGCACGTGCTGCGGTTCTGGGAAAGCAAGTTCAGCCAGGTCCGCCCGCTCAAGCGCGGCGGCGGGCGGCGGTATTACCGGCCGGAGGATGTCGACCTCCTGCGCCGCATCCGCACGCTGCTCTACGAGGACGGCTACACCATCAAGGGCGTGCAGCGCCTCCTGAAGGAGGGCCGTGGCCGCTTGCCGGCGCAGCGCCTCGACATTGCCGCCGAGAGCGCGCTCGAGAGCCTGCGCATCGTGTCGGCCCGCGCCGAGGCGATGGCGGCCGGCTCCAACCGCCAGCCGTTGCCCAGGACCGGCCCGCAGCCGTCGACCACGACGCCGCGCGCTGCCGTGCTCGACCTGCACAAGCGCCGAGAGATCGAATCGGTGCTCGAGGATCTCGAACAGGCCCTCACGCAGCTGCGCACCACCTTGAAGGCCAACAACTAGTCACTGTCAGGGTTGTCGCCGGGGGGCGGCAGTCAAGACTTTGGCAATCGGCCTTCGAGTAGCCACCAGATCGGGTGGTCGCGCCAAGAAGCGGCGACAACCACCTGATTCAGCTTTGTTTTTCGCCGAACACGCGTATCCTGTTCGGTGAGGGGCCTATCAACCGGCATCGTCAGAGGGGGACGCCGCCGTGTTTGCTGATCGCACGATGAGCCGCCATGGAGCGGGGTCATTTGACGTTTTTGCGTTGAATGACAACGAGCTGGAAGCCGATCTTCCGACGCTTCCGGAGTTGCTCTACCTGCGCCGGGGCCTCGCCCAGGCGGGTGGCAAGCTGCCGTTGTTCGACCTCGATGGCCAAGCTGTCGCGGCGGCCATCGTCCGCCGCTGCCTCGACCGTGGCTGGGCCGAGCCGTGGTTCAGCAATCCGCTGAAACCGGACTGGCTGGTCTGCAAGCTCACCGACGTCGGCCGCAGGCTCGCGACGGCGCCCTGATCTATCTCGTCCGCCATGGCGAGACGGTCTGGAACCAGGCTGGCCGCCAGCAGGGGCGCCTCGATTCGCCACTGACGCCCAACGGGGTTGAACAAGCGCGTGCAGCCGGCCGCTTCCTGCGGACGATCCTGCCCGAGGGGCTCGACGTCGTTCTCGAGACCAGCCCGCTCGGTCGGGCGCGGGCCACCGCCGAACTCATCGCCGCCGAACTCACCCTTCCTGTCGCCGACATCCGCTCGTCGCCGCTGCTGATGGAGCACGCGCTGGGAGCCTGGGAGGGCCTGACCTACGCCGAGATCGACGATCGCTTTCCTGGCGCCCGCCAAGCCCGCGAGGCAGACAAATGGCGCTATGTGATCGATGGCGGGGAGAGCTATGCGCTTGCCAGCCAGCGCGCCAGGCGCTGGCTCGCGGGCTGCACGGCGGCACTGACCGTGGCGGTCACGCACGAAATGATGAGCCGCGCCATCCAGGGCGCTTACGCGTCGCTGTCGCCGGCGGAAACCTTGGCCCGCTCGCACCCGCATGATCGCCTGTATCGGCTCGACAGCGGCGAGATTGCGTCTATGGAGCTTGCGCCTCCGGCGGTCTGGTGACGATCCAGGTGACCCCGGCGGCGAGGAGCAGCAGCAGCGCGGCGAGCAGGGTGCTCAATCTGTTGCCGCGCGCAACGCTCTCTTATGATGCCTGCGAATTCAGCGCTCGGACGCTGCCTTACGTGATTTCCACCCGCTCTTTTCCAGGAAAAGACTGAGAATTCCGGGACCTTCCACGAGGGGAAGATGACGGACGGCCTCGCTTTGGTGTTAAGCACTCTGCTGCCGCAATCCCCTCGAGCCCGGTCGCCGGAAGGCGGGGTGTGTGAGAGGTTGGCGGCCATGAAGAGTTCAAAAGTAACAAAGGGGAAGCTGTAGATGACTTCACCACTCTCTGCATCGGCAGTCCTGTTCGAGGACCATTTCTCGGGAACGCAGGTCAGCGACGTTAACTGGGATTACAACCACTGGATCCAAGGACCGAACAACCCGTCCTATCTCGGCCAGACCCAGATGCGGCAGAATCTGCCGGCCGCCGAAAACGACATGGCGCGCATCAGGATGGACACCTTCAACCCGCCGCCGGGTGGCCCCGATTCGTACTATGGCTCGGAAGCGATCACCAAGCAGGCGTGGGACGTCAGCGCCGGGGGCCTCGGCTTCGAAGGCAAGTTCAGGTTCGAGGGCACCCAAGGCGGCATGATCGCCGGCTTCTTCACCTACGAACAGTTCCCGTCGGGCGCCAAGCGCGAGCCCCATGACGAGATCGACTTCGAGATCATCACCACCCAGATGCAGAAGATCTCGACCAACGTCTTCAAGCATCAGGAAGTCGGCACGCCGCACTCCTACGCCGTGGATGGCGGACTGGGGATCGACCACGTCTATCGCTTCGAATGGCTGCCCTCGGTAGTGCGCTGGTTCGTCGACAACAAGCTGATCCGCGAAGAAGTGCAGAATGTGCCGACCAAGCCGCAGCAGCTTCACCTGAACCTGTGGGGCGCGCCGCAGGCCGGCGGTCCCAATGGCGGGCCGTGGGGTCCCAACCCCGGCGACCCGGGCGGGCCGCCCATCACCGATCCGACGCTGCTGATCGCCAAAACCCCAGCAGCGAACAAGAGCTACTTTTTCGACGTCGACTACGTGAAGGTCGAGCGGCTGGCGACCCAGCTCGGTGACAGCGGGCACAACAACCTGCTCGGCAGCGCGGCCAACGAAGCCCTCGACGGCGTCGCCGGCGACGACACGCTCAACGGCGGCGACGGCAACGACGTGGTCGCGGGCGGCGAAGGCAACGATACGATGGCCGGCGGCGCGGGCGACGACTCGCTCTATGGCGGCACGGGCGCCAACATCGTCAGCGGCGGTGCCGGCATCGACCGGATCCACACCGGCCAGGGCGCGGATACGGTGCGCGACACCCTGGCCGACCTCAACGGCGACACGATCGTGGCCTTCGGCGCCAACGATATGGTGGACATCCAGGGCACGCTCGCAGGACGGGGCGGCCTCGGCGTCACTCCGGGCAACGGCGGCCTGGGTGGTACGGGCAGCACCATGCTCACCCTCGGCGGCTCGAGCTTCCAGATGGAAGGCGATCACTCCGGCGGCGATTTCATGATGGTGGCGCGCGGCTCGGGCCCCGATGCCCACACCATGCTGACCTTCCAGACCTTCCTGCCGACCCTATCGGAAGGCGTGCGGGTCAATCCGACCCTGGTCAACGGCATCGCCAACGAGCCGTTCCTGACTGGCGACGGCACGGTCGGCTTCACGGCGGAGCTGAAGTCCGCCGCATCGGCCTACGCCAACACGCTCGGCGTCTACAGGATTGCCGCGGACGGCACCATCAGCGACGTCCAGATACTGTTCAACAACACGTTGAACGTGGCGTCCGGCGCACGCACCGTGGACCTCGGCACGCCGGCGGATGGCGAGCGCGTCGCCTTCTTCCTGATCCAGAACGGCTTCAACAAGTTCGGCGCGCTGCCGGACAATCTGTCGTTCGTTACTCCCGGCACGGGGGCGCCCTCCGACACCGACATCGGCATCCCGCCGGTGCTGCAGAGCGCGACCCTGGGCGCACTCTCCGGCGCCACCATCTTCCACTCGCTCTCGACGCTCAATCCGGCGGAGGCCATGCAGGTCCTCTCCGGCACGTCGGCCGGCGGTCGCGAACTGTTGATCGGCTTTGAAGACCTGCCGAGCGCCACCGGCGACAACGACTTCCAGGACGTCGTCTTCAGCATCAAGACCACCACCGACGATTTCCTCTTCGTCTGATCGTCGGATCGGCTACCGCCATTTGAAGAAACGCCACCCCCCAATAAGGGGCAGGCGTTCGTCGTTGTTACGCGTCGCAGCACGGGGTTGCACACTCACGGCGCTCGGCATCGACCAGGGGTAACCGTTCCTCAGGCTACCATCGATCGGCTCTATTGGGATGCCCCTTATCACCTGGTCCCGGTGGGCAGACCGGCATCGAGGCCTGCGGGAACGTGGCGCAGCGACCAGCAAATGGGCGTAGGCCCAAATGTGGCGTGAGCGACCCTGGCCACTCAACTAGCGATAAGGGATTAGCAATGGCTCCGAGAAGCCTGTCTCCTGACTGCAGCGGGCGCTTTGAACGCCCAGATGAGTGCCAGTAGCCAACCCAACGCCGGTCCAGCCCAGCAGTAGGATGAATGCCCAGATCGTCCTGGTAGCGGGGTGTCGTCGTCCCAGGCGATAAGTGCGGGGATGACGTAAAACATAAATGCAAGATACAGACACAACGCCAAGGCGAAGCCGACCGCCACGTCGTAATTCTCTCCAGCCGCGTGCGCGGCCGTTGGGACTACAGGCAGGGGAAGTATCAGGCCGAACCAGCGACGCTGACCGGCTCTGATGCCTGCTTCCCGCTCGCTCATTCTTTTTCGGCTGCTCATCGACCGCCCTATTTGCGTCGAGGCGGATGCGGAATAACCCGCACGACCTGCTTTGCGGGCTTATCCTCCCGCTGCCCTTGATACGAAACCTGCCGCAGTAGGTTGTCTTCGGTCCAGGTGAGGTACGACGACCTCTGGTCGGCCCCAGTGCACTTTGGAGAGCTGGAACAGTAGGGCACCTTGGTTGGCTTGGTTCGGTTCTCCGGAATCTCGGTTTGCCACGCCACCTACATCGGCAGATCGGCATACTCGCGAAGGGGGCCGATCTCGGGCGCGCTCATGCCCACCTCTACCGGCGCAGCGTTGTCTCGAGGCTGCGCCGCGTGATGCCGATGCCAGCGGTGTGGGACGGGCGGCGCACCACCATCAGGAAGCCCAGCGCGTTCGCCACAGCGATCACCCAATTCCCTTAGGGCTGACCCAAAACCCCAAAAATCCCCGGAAAAGTTGGTCGGGGCGACAGGATTTGAACCTGCGACCCCCAGTCCCCCAGACGTGTCGGGCGGTATAACAGGGCCTAACGGGACTGAACGTCATAGCGGTGGAAAACTCGCGTAGTTCCTTGGACCAAAGGCGATTGTTGGCCTATGTTATGGCCCCGGGGTAACGGGGCCTAACAGGCCGGTCCCGTTACCCTACAGACCCTTGGGGTAACAGTGTCGAGAACCAAGCTGACCGCGGTCAAGGTCGCCAACGTCAAGGCGAACCCGACCAAGCGCATCGAGATCCCCGACGCTGGCAAGCCCGGGCTTTACCTCGTCATCCAGCCCAACGGGAAAAGGGCCTGGGCGGTGCGCTACAGGCGGCTGTCGGACCGTATGCCCCGCAAGCTCACGCTGGACGGCTTCCCCAGCCTCGCTACGGCGCACAAGCTCGCGCAGGTGGCCTTGGACCGCGTTGCCGAGGGAGGCGACCCAGCGGCCGAAAAACAGGCCGCAAAGCATAACATCCCGGGCGCCGAGGCCGACGCCATCGCCGACGCCTTCCGCCTGTTCCTCGAGAAGTACACCCGCACCAAGGGCGGGCGGCCGCTCAGGGAGACGACGCGGCGGGAGACTGGGAGGCTACTGGGCTTCCGGCGCGACCCGGCGGGGACCGGCAAATGGACTGACAGCGGCGGCGGCGTGCTGGCCAACTGGAAGGGCAAGACCGTCGGCGCTATCCGGCCCGCCGACGTGCGCGACGTCCTGGATGAGCT
>WHTW01000083.1 GCA_009377525.1 Rhodospirillales bacterium | reverse complement strand
GGCCTCCAGCCGGCATCATGATCATGAGCCGGCCGGAGGCCGGCGGTCCGGAAGACCATGACTTCAGTGCGCCGCCTCCACGCGCAGATTGTTCTGCACGTGCTTCACGCCGCCGGCATGCTCGGCAAGATCCTCGGCGAGGCGCTTGGCATCGCGGCTCTCGACGCTGCCTGAGAGCGTCACCTCGCCGTCCTTGACCGCGACCTCGATGCGCGAGGCATCGAGCCAGGGATCGTCCATCAGATCGTCGCAGACCAGCTCGCGGATACGATCGTCGGACCGCACATAGCCTTTCGGACCGACACCGCGATGGCGGCCCTCGCCGTACATGCCGAGGGCTCGCTCCAGGCATGCTCCTCCCCAGCCTGCCGACGCGTGATGTGCCGGTCGCGCTGGCGATCGGCGTACTCACCGGGCATCGGCCAGTTGCCGTAGGGTTCCTCAAAGTCGCTTCGACGCTGGTAGCGGCGCGCGCGATATTTGGTCGGGGTCGTAGTCGCCACCGCCCCCGAGGCGCCGCCAACGATCGCGGCGCTCCTGCCAGTGGCGATCCCGGTCGTCGTAGCGGGCCATGGTCATTCCTCCGAGAGTGCTCGGGAGGAACGACCGTTCGCTGCCGGGTTGCCTCCGTATCAGATCGCAGGCCTCCAGGCCTACGGTCCGGCGAGGCGATCAGCGCTGCGGATCCGTGCGGTAGACCGCGAGCTCCGCGCGCGTGTCGGCGATCGAGAACCAGCGGTGCTGCTCGGCTCGGAACTGGCGCCAGTTGGCCAGGATCTTCTTGAACTGCGCGTTACCGGCAGCCTCCTCGTCGAGCACCGATTCGAGCGCGCCGCGCAGCGCCTTGATCACGTCTTCCGGCAGCACCGAGAGCTGCGTGCCCGAGGCGACCAGGCGGGCGATCGCCTGGGCATTCTTGGCGTCGTAGGAGGCGAGCATCTCGGTCGCCGCATAGTTGCCGGCGTAGCGCAGCGCCGCCTGGTAGCGCGGCGGCAGCGAGGCCCAGGCCTGCTTGCCGATCATCAGCACGTTGGTCGCCTCGAGCTCCATGACGCCCGGCGTGTAGTAGTACTTGGCGACCTTGTTGAAGCCGAGCTTCTCGTCGTCGTACGGGCCGACCCATTCGCAGGCGTCAATCGTGCCGCGCTCCATCGAGGGATAAATCTCGCCGCCGGCGATCTGTTGCGGCACCGCACCGAGCTTCTGGAAGACGCGGCCGCCGAAGCCAGCGGTGCGGATCTTCAGGCCCTCGAAGTCCTTCGGGCTTTTGAGCTCCTTGCGGAACCAGCCGAACATCTGGCCGCCGGTCTGGCCGGCCGGCGTGCAGACGATGTTGAAGCTGTCGTAGATCTCGTCCATCAGCCTGCGGCCGTCGCCGAACATCATCCAGGCGGCGTGCTGGCGCGGCGTGAAGCCGAAGGGCAGCGAGCCGTCGAAGATGAAGGACGGGTTCTTGCCGATGTAGTAGCCGGTGTAGGTGTGGCCCATCTCGATGGTGCCGTTGGCCACCGCGTCGAGCACCTGCAGGCCGGGCACGATCTCGCCGGCGGCAAACGTATTCAGCACGAACTTGCCGTCGGTCAGCTCGCCCACGACGCGCGCCACCGTTTGGGCGGCGCCCCACAGCGTGTCGAGGCTCTTGGGGAAGCTCGAGGTGAGGCGCCACTTCACGTTCTCGCTGGTCTGCTGGGCGAAGGCGGGCGATGCGGCAAGCGTGGCGAGCGCCGCGGCGGGAGCGAATTGTCGGCGGGTGATGGTCATGACGTTTCCTCTCTTCGTGGCCGGAAATACTAGGCTGGCATCCATGGTATCGCTACCAAAAAGGACCGCATCAGGCGCCACTGCGAAACTGTCATAACACCGTCCGCTAACTGGCGCTCCAGCCGCCGTCGATCGGAATGGCCGATCCGGTGATGTCGGCGCCGGAAGGTCCGCACAGCAAAGCGACGAGGGCCGCGACGCGCTCGGGCGATACGAACTTGCCCGACGGCTGGCGTGTCGCGAGGAAGGCGCGCTCGGCCTCCTCGCGCGACTGGCCGGTCTTCGCCCTCTCCGCCTCCAGCCGGCCCTCGATGTTGGGCGTCGGCACGGTGCCGGGGCAGATGGCGTTGCAGGTGATGCTGGTGCGCGCCGTCTCGAGCGCGATGGCGCGGGTGAAGCCGATCAACGCCGTCTTGGTCGTGACGTAATCGACGCGGTTCACCGTGGCAAACAGGCCGTAGACCGAGGCGACGTTGACGATGCGGCCGAAGTCGCGCTCGCGCATGCCGGGCAGCGCCAGGCGCACGGTGTGAAAGGCGGCCGACAGGTTCACCGCCAGCGCGCGGTCCCAGTCCTCGGGCTTGAACCTCTCGATCGGCGAAAAGTAGCGCACTACGGCGTTGTTGATCAGCACATCGACGGTGCCGAAGGTCTTGCGCGCCGTCGCCACCAGATCGGCGATTTGCGTGGCGTCGGCCACGTCGGCGCCGTGATGGATCGCGCGCACGCCGTGTGCGCTCTCGAGCTTGCGGCGGCGGCTCTCGATCTCGTCTGTCTCGCCGAAGCCGTTCATCACGATGTTGCAGCCCTCGGCCGCCAGCCGCTCGGCCATGGCATAGCCCAGCCCCTGGGTGGAGCCCGTGATCAACGCACATCGGCCTTTCAGCATGTCTTCTCCTCAGGTGCTCTCGCGCTGGACGATCTCGAAGCCGACGTCGATCCTGACCTTTTGCGGCGAGGCGCCGCGCAGCCGGTTGACCAAAAGCTCGGCACTGCGCCGGCCGATATCCTGGCGCGGGATGCGCAGCGTGGTCACCGTCGGCACGGTATGGCGCAACAGGTCGAGATCGTCGAAGCTCGCGATGGCGACGCGGCCGGGCACCGCCCAGCCGCGGCGCTGACATTCGAACAGCGCACCGACGGCCAGAACGTCGCCGGCGAAGAAGCAGGCATCGATGTCGGGATGGGTCTGCACCAGGCGGACCAGCGCGTCGGCGCCCTCGGCGAAGCCACCGGGCGCCTCCAGCACCAAGCCGGGATCGGCCGGCAGGCCGAGCTCCTTCAGTGCGGCGAAGTAGCCGCGGCGCCGCTCGCGCGAGCGGTCGTTGTCGCGCAGCGGCAGGGTGACGAAGCCGATGCGGCGATAGCCCAGCCGGCCGAGATGGCCGGTCATGGCGCGCGCGGCGTCGAAGTTGGAATAGCTCACGACCATGTCGATCGGCTTGGCCGGCAGGTTGCCGGTCTCGATCACCGGAATATCGGTGCGGGCGAGAAGCTCGCGCAGGCGCTTGGAATGCGCGGTGTTGTGCAGCACCAGGCCGCAGACGCGCTGCGCCAGCAGCGCCGAGACCAGCGCCTCCTCGTCTTCCAGGCGATGGCCCGAGTTGGCGATCATGAGATGCAGGCCGTTGGCGCGCGCCACATCGGAGATGGCGTGGATCATGGCGGCGTAGAGCGAGTTGCGGATCGACGGCACGACCAGCCCGACCACGTTGGAGCGCTTGGACGACAGGCTGCCGGCGATGCGGTTGGGCAGGTAGCCGAACTGGCGCACCGCGGCATCGACCTTGCGCCGCATCTTCTCGGACACGCTGGAAGGATCGGAGAGAGCGCGCGACACCGTCATCGGCGAGACGCCGGCATGGCGCGCGATGTCGTTCATGGTGGTCCCGCCGCCGCCGTTGCGTCCGTTGCGCGCCTTGCGACCGTTGGCCTTGCCGGCCATCCCTGCCTCCCTATAGGTTGGTAGCGATACCACAGAACGGGCGGAGGAACGACAATGGCTGATCTCCTGGGCTTCGTCGGCGTCGGGCGCATGGGCGGCCCCATGGCCAACAGGCTGATTGATGCAGGCTATCGGCTGTGCGTCTACGACGTGTCGAACGAAGCGACCGGGCCCCTGGTGGCGCGCGGCGCCGAACTCGCCGCCTCCCCCGCCGAGGTCGCCTCGATGGCCGAGACCGTGTTCATGAGCCTGCCGACGCCGGATGTCGTCCGCGAAGTGGCATTGAGCGGCAATGGCGGCCTGATCAACGGCTCGACGGTGCGCACCGTCATCGACCTGTCGACGACGGGGCCCGGCGTGGCGACCGAAGTGGCGGGCAAGCTCGCCGAACGCAAGATCGCCTGGGTCGACTCCCCGGTCAGCGGCGGTGTGAGCGGCGCCAAGGCCGGCACGCTTGCCGTCATGGTGTCGTGCCCCAAGCCCGCCTATCGGACGCTGGGGCCGGTGCTGAAAGTGTTCGGCAAGCTCTTCCATGCCGGCGAGAAACCAGGGCTGGCGCAGACCGCCAAGCTCGCCAACAACCTTCTGGCGGCGACGGCGATGGTGGCGACATCGGAAGCGATGGCGATGGGCGTCAAGGCCGGCCTCGACGCCAAAGTGCTCATAGACATCATCAACGCCTCGAGCGGCCGCAACAGCGCGAGCCAGGACAAGTTCCCGCGCGCGATCCTGCCGCGCACCTTCGACTTCGGCTTCGCGACCGGCCTCTCCTACAAGGACGTGCGGCTGTGCGTGGAGGAAGCCGAGGCGATGGGCGTGCCCATGGTGGTGGGTGGCGCCGTGCGCGAGATGCTGGCCGTGACCCGCGCCAGGTTCGGCGCGGGGTCCGATTTCACCTTCATCGCCAAGGTCCTGGAGGAATGGGCCGGCGTGGAGATCAAGGGGTAGTGTCGTCCTGAGCGTAAGCGAAGGACCTCATCGCCGCTTGCAATCGGCATGAGATCCTTCGCTGCGCTCAGGATGACAAAGGCTACGGCGCCTCAGCCGCCTTCATGGTCGCGAGATCGGCGGTGAGGATCTTGCCCTTGGTCTCGGGCCCCAGCGCCACCGCGAGGATCACGATCAGCAGGAACACGATGGTGCTCACCATCATCGGCATGGCGAATCCCATCTTCTGCTCGATCGCGAAGTAGCTGATGACCGGCGCCACCAGGCCGCCCCAGATCGCGCCCTGGTGATAGACGAAGCCCGACGCCGTGGCGCGCACCTCGGTCGGGAAGCGCTCGCTGAGATAGCTCGGGTTCTGACCGTAGATCGAGCCGCCGAACACGCCCTGCAGGATGAAGCCGAACAC
Source organism: Rhodospirillales bacterium (assembly GCA_009377525.1). Classification (GTDB taxonomy): domain Bacteria; phylum Pseudomonadota; class Alphaproteobacteria; order Reyranellales; family Reyranellaceae; genus Reyranella. Next base: position 27,745 of record WHTW01000083.1, on the reverse strand, counting down.
GACCCACAGCGGATCGGCCGTCCACAGGTAAAGCGGCGTGACGAAGACGGCGATGATGCAGGGCACGATGATCGCAGGCCGCCTGCCCCACTTGTCCGCTACCACGCCCCACAGGCCGGAGCCCACGAAGACCACGATGTTGGCCCAGAACAACGGCGTCGCCACCATGCCCGGCGTCCACTGCAGCTCCTTCTGCAGGTAGGTCGAGAACAGCGCCCAGATCGAGTAGTAGACGCAGAACGCCGCGCCCATCCACAAGCAGCCGGTCAGCGTGTTGTAGATGTGCTGGCGCGTGAAGATGGTGAACAACGGCGCGCGGACCTCGGCCTTCTTCTCGACCTGCTGCCGCTTGTTCTCGGCCCACACTTCCGGTTCCTTGACGAAGTAGCGGATCCACACGACCACCAGCGCCGGCAGGATACCGATCCACAGCAGGCCGCGCCAGCCGATGTGCTCGAAGAGGAAGCCGTAGGCCAGCGCCGACAGCGCGAAGCCCAGGCCCCACGAGCCCTGCAGCACGCCGCTCATGAAGCCGCGCGAGCGGGCGGGCCAGGATTCCATGGCAAGTGCGGCACCGGCCGGCCATTCGGCGCCCATGCCGATGCCGAGCAGCGCGCGGAAGAACAGCAGGAAGTAGAAGGTCGGCGAGAAGCCCGCGATGAAGTTGCAAATCGAGTACCACAGGATGGAGATCATCAGCGGCGTCTTGCGGCCCATGCGATCGGCCATCCAGCCGGCGGCAGTGGCGCCGACCAGCCGCAGCCACAAGGTCAAGGTGAAGACGATGGCGACCGCGGTGATGGGGACATCGAACTCCTGGGCGATCGGCACCATGATCAGCAGGAAGATGGTGAAGTCGAACGCATCGAGCGTCCAACCGAGCCAGGCGGCGATGTAGGCATACCACTGGTCCTTGGTCGGTTCCTTCCACCAAGGCACGTTCGATGACGTAGGCGCTACGGACGCGGACATCTGCCAAACCTCCCAAGTTGGTCTCGAGGTTTACGCGTAGATTTTCCGACTATCGGTACTGCAGCACGATCATGCTGCGCGCCTCTCCGGTCAGTGACAATCGCTACGGATGCACACCTGATGACACCCGCTGTGACCATTCGGGCAACGTTTTCGGCAAGCAGAACGGCAACGTGCTGAGGACGCGCCGCTCGCATCCAGTCGTTGTTTGCGCGACCCGCGCCAGCTCTATGCGGCGTACTTGCTCGCGCTGAGCGAGGCCCACAGCGCCTCCGGGCCGGCCTTGGCACAAGCCGCGCCGATCTTGTCGCCCCAGAAAGTCTCGCTGCCGAAATCGCGGCGCCACACCCAGAGCCTTCGCGTGTAGTGGTGCAGGATGTGCTCGTGGGTGAAGCCCATGGCGCCCATCGACTGGTGCGAAATGGCAGCGATTCGCTGAGCGAAATCCGAGGCCTGGCTCTTGGCTGCGGCGATGGAGAACCGCCCGCCGTCGACCAGCCCGCCTTCGTCGGCATCGCGCGCCGCGGCCTCGGCCGAGGCGATGGTGGCCGCGACATAGCTCGCGAGCTCGGCCAGCATGTGCTGGATGGCCTGGAAGGTCGAGATCGGCCGGCCGAACTGCACGCGCTGCTTACAATATTCGACGGTGGTGGCCAGTATCTTGTCGGCGGCGCCGGCCATCTGCATGGCGCGCATCACCGCCGCCAGTTCGAGGGCGCGATCGGCGCCAACCGGCGAGGCGCCGCTGAACTCGGCCGCGACATTGTCGAAGGTCGCCGTACCATAGGGCTCGCCGGCATGGCTGGGCTTGTCGTCGATCTTGGCGTTGCCGGCGGCAACGACCGCCAGCGTGTTGCCGACGACGGTGACGAAGCGATCGGCCACCGAGGCGAACGGCACGCGCTCGACCTTGCCGCTGACGCGTCCGCCGCTCAGCGTCAGGTTGCCCAGCGCCAGCGTTGCGGGTCCGGCTTTGGGCTCGCCGCCGGCGGTGGCAATCAGCAGATTGGCGAGCGCAGTCTCGGCGAGCGGCACGGGCACGGCGTGCGAGCCGGCCAGCCGCAGCACTGCCAGCATGTCGGCCAGCGTGCCGCCCACGCCGCTCTTGTCCTCGGGCACGGCGATCAGCGGCAGGCCCATCTCCTCGATCTCCTTCCAGAGATCGGCGGGCCACACGCCCTTCTCCACCTCGGTCACCACGGCGCGGCCGCAGCGCTCCGCGAAGAAGCGGTCGGCGGTCTCCAGCAGCATGTCGCGGGTTTCGCGGTCCATAACAGAGTCTCCTTCCCTAGCCCCTCCCCTTCGCGGATCCCGCGAAGGGGAGGCGTTATCTGAGCCCCAGCCCGCGCGCGACGATGCCGCGCAGCACCTGGGTCGTGCCGCCCTGGACGGTGTAGCTCGGTGCCATCATGGTGGCGTACTGGGCCACATCGAGGAAATCGGCCAGGTCCTCGTCGGTCGTGGCATCCGACTCGGCGATGGCGCGGGCGATCTCGGGCAGGTCCTGCTGGTAGATCGTGCCGAGATCCTTCACCAGCGCTGCCTCGATCGCCGGCGACTTGCCGCCCTGCATCATGCCGGCGACCGCGACCGACATCTGCCGCAGCGTCCACAGACGCGCGATGAGCCGGCCCAGAATGGAAGAAGCACGCTTGGCCGGCTGGCGGCCCAGCACGCGCACCAGCTCGCGCAGGATGTAGAAGTTCTGCATGAAGCGCTCGGGGCCGGAGCGCTCGAAGGCAAGCTCGCTCGTCACCTGCAGCCAGCCGTCGCCCTCGTTGCCGATGAGGCAGCTCTCGGGGATGAAGGCATCGGTGAAGGTGACCTCGTTCCAGTCGTGGCGGCCAGCAAGGTTGATGATCGGCCGGATGGTGACGCCGGGCGTCTTGAGGTCGACCAGGATCTGGCTCAGACCCTTGTGGCGATCGCCATGCTGGCCCGAGGTGCGCACCAGCGCGATGCAGTAGTTGTTGCGATGCGCACCCGACGTCCAGACCTTGGTGCCGTTGACGCGGAAGCCGCCGGGCACGGGCTCGGCGCGCGTACGCACCGAGGCGAGGTCGGAGCCCGAATCGGGCTCGCTCATGCCGATCGAGAAGTAGCATTCGCCGGCCGTGATCCTGGGCAGGATCGCCTGGCGCTGCCCCTCGCTGCCGAAGCGCAGCAGCAGCGGGCCGGACTGGCGGTCGGCCACCCAGTGCGCGCCGGCGGGCGCGCTGTTGCCCAAGAGCTCTTCGGTGATGACGTAGCGGTCGAGGAAGCTCCGCTCGCTGCCGCCGTATTGCTTGGGCCAGGTGATGCCGATCCAGCCTTTCTTGCCCAGCGCCCTGCTGAACTCCGGCGAGAAAGTGTTCCAGCTTGCGAAGCGATCCTCCGTCTTCACCTTGGGCAGCGTCTCCTTGAGGAAGCTGCGGACCTCGCCGCGCAGCGCCTCGGCCTCTGCGGGCAGATGGAACGGCGGGAATTCGAGCTTGGGAATGGACATCGTCATCTCGGCGGTTGGATGCTTCCTCTCTGTCGGCTAATCCTAGGCCAAGCAACCGGGGAGTTTCGAGGGACGAATGCCGCGACGGCCGCGCCTGCCGCCACTCCTGGCGGAATTCGACGACGAGGAACGCGAGGCCGTGCTGGCCGCCAACCGCGCCTTCTACCGCGCCTTCGCCGAACGCGACGTCACGGGCATGGACCAGATCTGGGCGGCGACCGGCGCCATGATCTGCCTGCATCCCGGCCAGGCACCGCTGCACGGCCGCGCCGAGATCATGGCGAGCTGGCGCGGCATCCTGCGCCACCCCGAATCGCCCAAGGTGCGCTGTGTCGGCGAATGGGTGATCGGCCGGCCGGGCCTCGCCATCGTCGTCTGCCGCGAGATCCTGCCCGAGGGCCAGCTCATGGCGACCAACACCTTCACCCGCCAGAGCCACGGCTGGCGCATGATCGGCCATCACTCCGGCCCGGTGCCGCCGATCGAGACGGGGCAGACAACGGCGGCGACGGCGTCAGCCGCAGCTCCACGCGACCGCCGCAAGCTGCATTAGTCGAGGAACACGACCGAGGGCTCGACCTCGATCAGGAATTGCTCGTCGGCGAGGCTCGTCACGCCGATCCAGGTCGAGCATGGCGGGTTGTCGCCGAACTTCGCCTGGAGCGCGGCGCTGATGGCCTTGCCTTCGCCCATGTGGCTTTGCCGGATGTAGAGGCGCAGCGCGCCAACCTGATCGAGCGTTGCGCCGATCGAAACCAGCGCGGCGGCGAGGTTGTCGAGGCTCTGCTCGAGCTGGCGGCCGACATCGCCTGGGCCAACGATGTTCTGGTCGGCGTCCCAGGCGACCTGACCCGACACATGCACGGCGCGGCCGAACGGCGTCGGCACGACTGCCACTTGCGCGAAGCTGTACGGCCGGCTGTCGAAGACCCCGGCAGGAACGACGATCGATCGGCTCATGGAGCCTCCCCTCTTCTGGCCTTATCGAGGCCCTTATCGCGGTACCGGCCCATCGACGCGCAGCAACGGCCGAAGCCGGTCATAGGGAATTTCGACTGTGTACGGGCCGCCTTCGTATTGATTGAAGGAAAGCTCCAGCCGATCCTCGAGGAAGACGTAGCGGTGCGGCTGCTTCAGTATGTCGGACAGGTTGGGCGTGTTGATGCCGGCGTTTACGATGCGCGTGAGCTCCCCGAGCCAGTTCGAATTCGGCAGGAACACGCCTTCCGGTCCGACCGCCTTGCCGGTGCGCAGGTCGACCAACATGCCGGTCACGCCGACGATGCCGTGCGCGCCGCCTTCGTAGGCATCGTAGCCGATCTTGGCGGAGACGGCGTTGGGGCCAGGCTTGTGAAGCGTATAGGCCTGCTCGTAGCGCCAGGCGGCGGCGTTGTAGTTGCCGCCGTCATTGTCGGCGTCCGGCCCGGGAACGACCCGCTCGGCTGCCTCGCTGGTCGCGGACGCAAGTTGGCGGTTCGCGGCATTGAAATCGACCGTGCCGCCGTCGAACTGCGGATAGCTTGCGTCGATGATGTAGGGGATGCCGCGCACCTTGCCGGCCTTCACGATCGCCTGTTCGCTGATGAAGGGATAGGCGCCCTCGCTCAGCCACTCCAAGAACGCGGTGCGATCGCGGTTCCGCGACTCCAGGCATTCCTCCATTTCGTCCGGCTCGACGACACAGGCCGCGGCACGATTGGTGAGCCAGCGGACCTGATCGGCCAGCAGATGGTCCTTCGCCGCGCCGGTAAGCTTGCCCGCGAGCGCGGCATAGGCGGCCGCCATCTTGCGATCGGCGGCAGCGAGCTCGGGCTTGGCGCAGATCGTCCGCTCGATCGTCGTTGTCGCCTTCGAGCAATCGACTTGCGACCCGCCCTGCGCCAGCGCCGCGCCGGCCAGGGGCGCGACAAGCGCCACGAGAACTGCGCCGGCAAGGACGCAACGGCTAACGGAAGATCGGTCCATCGGGGCGCAGGATCGGCTTCAGCCTGTCGTAGGAGATATCCACTTCGTACGGGCCGGCAGCATAAGGCCCGACATCGTAGGCGTTGAAGATGACTTCGAGGTGCTTGCCGGTCCAGCAATAGCGGTTCGATTCGCTGAGCAGCTTGGCGAGTTTGGCGGGCTCGAGCGCGTCGTCGAAGCCGGGTTTGTCGACGAACTGCTTCTTGAGGTCGGCGCCAACGAGCTGGGTCATGACCCGGAGCCACTGCTCGCCCGGTGTGAACACGCCCTGCGGTCCGACCACCTTTCCCGTGCGCAGGTCGACCAGGGCGCAGCGGGTCGCGCCGTAGCCGTGCGCGCCGCCACGATAGCTGTCGAACTGCACGACGATGGTTGCGGCGTGCCCGCCGGGCGGCCGCTCGACGGTGAAGCCCTGCTCGTAGCTCCATTGCTGCTCGCGCTCGGGCCCGTCACCGGCCTTGGGGGTCCATTCATCGGTGCTTTTCTTCGCGGCGCCGGCGAAGTGTGCGTTGACGGCGGCGAAATCGACGTTGGCGTCTTCGAAGCGTGGATAGGTGATGTCGTAGGACCAGGTGATCTTGCCGAGCTTGCCCTGCTTCGCCAGCGACTGCTCGCTGATCGCGGGATAAGTGCCCTGCGCATTGGCCCGCAGGTTCTTGATGCGCGCCGCGTAGCGGTTCTTCAGGCAGTCCTCGATATTGTCGGGGTCGGCGCGGCAGGCCCGATTACGATTGGCGATCCAGCGCACCTGATCCTTGACCAGGTCGTCCTTCGCGGCACCGTTCAGCCTGTCAAGCAACGCGGTGTAGGCTGTCGCCATCTCACGGTCGGCCTTGGCCAGCTCGGCATTCTTGCAGATTGCGCGATCGATGGTGTGGTCGGCCTTGGCGCAGTCGAAGCTCGGCCGTTCCTGCGCCTGCGCCGCAGCACCGGCAGCGAACACCAGAAGCATCGCCAGTATGGCCCTCGCCTGCCTGATCATCTCTGCAAACTCCCGAGCGGACCATCGGCGCGCAAGATACGCTTCAACGCGACATAGGGTATGTCGACCGTATAGCCCTTCATACCACGTTCACTCCCCACCTTGTTCAGCGACAGCACGAGCCTGTCGTCCTTGAACAGATAGTCCTTCGGCTCGACCGTGCTCATGATGGTCGCGACGTCGCTCGCCTCGCCGTTGCGGTCCGGATCGGGAGGGTCCTTGGCGAGCTCCTGGCCGACGATCTGGGCCAAGCGGTGGCGCCATCCGTCACCCGGCGTGAAGACATCCTGCGGCTCGAGCATCCGCCCCGTCGAAAGATCGACGAGATAGCCGGCGAGGTCGATGCTTATCGTTCCTCCCACCCACTCGCGCCAGAAGATCACCGAGACGACGGACGACGCCGGCCGGTGGAGCGAAAAGGTCTGGGTGATCTCGCAATTCCTTCCGGTTGCCATGGCGTCGGAAAGCTCGGCCGCGGCTGCCGCAGCGAATCGCCGATTGGTCTCGCCGAAATCCGCCGACCGCCCGTCGAAGCGGGGATAGGCCACATCGACGGCGTAGCGGCCGTTCGGTCCGCTGCCGGATTGCACGACCGCCTGCTGCGAGATGAAGGGATACGGCCCCTTGGCGAGGGCCGCGAGCATTTGGGCGCGCTCGCGATAGCGGGATTGCAGACACTCTGCCTTGCGCGGCAGGCTGGCGTCGCAGGCGCGACGATGCCCGAGCCAGCGCGCCTGATCGGCTTCGAGATGCGCCCTGGCCGCACCGCCGAGCTTGCCGTCAAGCGCAGTGTAGGCCGCCGTCATCTTGCGCTCCGCGGCTTCGGTCCTGCCGTCGGCCTGCGCGGTGACCGGCCAGACTGCGGCGACGGCCAGCGCCGTCGCGAGCAGCTTCACACCCTCCTCCAGGCCTTGAGCCGCCGCACCGCCTCCTCCATCTCGGCGGTCGAGCCGGCGAAGGAGATGCGCAGCGTGCCGGCGCCGCGAGGGCGGTCGAAGTCGACGCCGGGCGTCGTCGCCACGCCCGCCTCGGCGAGCATGCGCTTGCAGAAATCGCGGCTGTCGTTGGTGAGATGGGCGACGTCGCAATAGAGGTAGAACGCGCCCTCGGCCGGCGCGAAGCGGTCGAAGCCCGCTTCGGGCAGCCCCGCCAGCAGCAGGTCGCGGTTGCGGCGATAGCGGCGGACATGGGTGTCGAGCTCGTCACGGCACTCGAAAGCGGCAAGAGCTGCGTACTGGCTGAGCGTCGGCACGGAGATGAAGAAGTTCTGTGTCAGCCGTTCGATCGGCCGCACCAGCTCCTGCGGCACCACCAGCCAGCCCACGCGCCAGCCCGTCATCGAAAAGTATTTCGAGAAGCTGTTGACGACGATGGCCTGGTCCGACATCTCGACCGCCGACACCGTGTCGCCCTCGTAGACGATGCCGTGATAGATCTCGTCGGAGATCAGCCGCACGCCGTTCTCGGCGCACCAGCCGGCCAGCGCATTCATCTCGGCATGGCCAACCATGGTGCCGGTGGGATTGGACGGGCTCGCCACGATAAGGCCGTCGACGCGCCCCGCCCTCTTCAACGCCTCGACGGTGGGCTGAAAGAGGTCAGCCGCCGATGTCGGCAGGTTGACGGCCTCGAGGTTGAGCGCCGTCAGGATGTTGCGATAGGCGGGATAGCCGGGGGCGGCGAGCGCGATGCGGTCGCCGGCATCGAAGCTTGCCAGGAAGGCGAGCGGAAAGCCGCCCGACGATCCGGTCGTGACGATCACGCGCTCGGGCGACACCTCTGTCCCATAAGCCTCGCGATAGTGCCGCGCGATGCGCTCGCGCAGTGCCGAAATGCCCAAGGCGGCGACATAGCCGATGCGGTCGCTGTCGAGGGCGGCGTGCGCGGCGGCGAGCGCCCCCTTGGGCGCCGGCGTGCTGGGCTGACCGACTTCGAGATGGATGACGGTATCGCCGGCCGCCTCCTTCTCGGCGGCCGCCGCCATGACGTCCATGACGATGAACGGATCGACCGCACCGCCGCGGCGCGAGAGCTTGCCCGACATTGCGCTAGCGGCTGGTCGCAACGATCGCCAGGCCCGCGCCGGCCGGATCGATGGCGCTGTGGCAGCTCGTGCCGCCGCCGCGCAGGCCCGAGGGGCAGACGATGGCGTTGACCCAGCCGCCCTGGCCGCGCCGTGACGTCAGCACAATGGCGAGCGGCTGGTCCCTCTCGATGGTGGAGTACGCCACGTTGCCGGTCGCCTGCGCAGCCGTCGCCGCCCCGCCGCCGGCCCCGACAAAGGAGAATTCGCCATTGCCGGGGTTGGCGATGATCACCGGGCTGACCGAGCCGGCATCGGGCGCCGGCGCGCCCAGGAGCACGCCGAGACCGGGAACGACCGCACGCGCACCGAAGGTCTGACCCATGGACAGGCTACAGGCGGCCGCTCCCGCCTTGCCGTCGACGGCGACGAGGCCTGCGAAGCCGCCGGAATCGGACGGCGTCGGTCCGGCGGGAGCCTGGCCTTTCCAGCCGGCCAGCGCCTGGGCGCCTGCAGCCGGCGGCGGCGCGACATAAACACGGCTGCGATAGTGGCTCTCGGAGACCGGCGCGCTCGCCTGCGGGACGGCGGCACGCAGGGCCTCGACCGGCAGGCTGCCGCCCATCTGCGAGACCTGTTCGGACAGCGTGCGCGCCAGCTGGCCCTGGAAGAACACGGCACCGCCACGCTGGCGGATCGCGCCCAGAGTAGCGGCGAGCTCGGGTTGGGTCAGCGTGTTGCCTTCGGCCATCGCGCCGCCGTTGAAGATCCGCCGCGCTTCGCGGTCGCTGCCCAGACTCGCACCGGCCGCCTGCAGATCACGCGACAGGGCACGCGATACCGGCATGCCGAAACGCGCCAGCCGTTCGGCCGGCGCTACCGTCGCCTCCCAGCGCAGCTGACCATGCCGGACATGCATCAGCGTGATGGCGCGCACACCCGACGGCACGGTGAAAGGCTGGCCGCCGATCGTGCCTTGCGCCGCGATCGGTGGAAAGACGAAGGCTTCGGCGGCCTTGGTCTTGTCGTTATGGACAATGCAGGCGCCCGAGGCGCCCAGACTCGCAGCCGACGGCAGGGTGACGGCCATGGCGAAGTACATGGCGACGGCCGCATCGGCGGCATTGCCGCCGGCCAGCAGGATATCGCGGCCGACCTCGGCGGCGCGGCTTTCGTCGGCGGCGACGGCAGAGAACGGAGAAGCGACGCTGTCGACAATGACTCGGGAAAGGCCAGCCTTGCCCGGCGACTGACCGGCGGGATTGGCGGCCTGGGCGGCCCGTTCGGTTTCGATATCTGTCTCACTTCTGCCACAAGCTGCCAGCAAGAACAGGCCCGCCAGCGCCAGGGCGTGCCGCACCGGGGAGGTGCGCGATTGACGCGGCCGCCCAGCGTTCATAGCCTGCCCAGAGACCGTGCCGCCCGTGTTCAAACGCATCATCACCCTCTTCTCCCTTGCGCTGTTCGCGCTGGCGCCGCTTGGTGCCGCGCGCGCGCAGCAAGGTCAACGACTCAATCTCATCCGCGACGCCGAGATCGAGAACACCATCCGCACGCTCGCCGTGCCGATCTGGCGGGCGGCCCGGCTCGATCCCAACGCCATCGAGATCATGATCGTCCAGGACCACTCGCTCAACGCTTTCGTGGCGGGTGGCCAGCGCATCTTCATCAACACTGGTCTGATCATGCGGACCGAGACACCCAATCAGCTGATCGGCGTCATGGCGCATGAAAGCGGCCATATCGCCGGCGGCCATTTGGCGCGCATGCAGGAGGAGCTGCGCAGCCTGTCGACGCTGCAGATCCTCGAGGCGATCCTAGGTGCGGGGGCCATGGCGGGCGGTGCGCTGTCGGGCGGCGGCGTGGGCCGCGGCGGCGGCGGATCGACCACCGGTGCGGGCGGGCCCAGGGCGCCGGGCTCGTTGATGTCGTTCCTGCACTACACGCAGACGCAGGAAAGCGCCGCCGACCAGGCGGCCATCAACTACCTGCAGCGCACCGGCCAGTCGCCCAAGGGCACGATCGACTTCCTGAGGATCCTGCAGCGCGAGGAGCGCCTGCAGATCAACCGGCGCGATCCGTACCTGACGACCCATCCGCTGACACCCGAGCGCATCAGCGCGTTCGAGCAGGCGGCGGCGCGGTCGCCCTACGTCAACACGCCGGACACGCCGCAGAACCTTCACATGCACCACCGCATGGTGGCCAAGCTGATGGGCTTCATCACGCCCGACGCCGCGCTCGCGCGCTTCGCCGAGGCCGACCGCTCGGTGCCCGCGCGCTATGCCCGCGCCATCGCCTGGTACCGCAAGGGCGCACTGGGCTCCGCGCTGCTCGGCATCGACGGGCTGATCAAGGAATATCCGAACGATCCCTACTTCCACGAGGTGCGCGGCCAGATGCTGTACGAGAACGGCCGCGCCACCGAAGGCGTGGCGTCGTACCGCAAGGCTGCCCAGCTCCTGCCGAGCTCGGGCCTGATCAAGATCGACTTCGCCCGCGCGCTGCTGGCCACCAACACCACCGACAACGACCGCGAGGCGGTGCGCAACCTCGAGCTCGCCTCGCAGCAGGAGCCCGACAGCTTCGATCTGTGGCGCATGATGGCCGAGGGCTATTCCAAGCTGAACAATCCCGGCATGACTTCGCTGGCGCGCGCCGAGATGGCGGCGCTGCGCGGCAACAAATCCGAGGCGGCGACCCATGCCGACGCCGCCACCCGGCAACTCCAGGCCGGCACGCCGGCCTGGCAGCGCGCCCAGGACCTCAAGGCCTATATCAATACGCGGCCGTCAGGGCGCCGCTAGCTCCGGAGATCACAGTCATGCGTTGGCTCCTTCTCACTGTCTGCGGCCTGGTGCTCGCCGGCGCCGTTGTCGCAGCCACGGCGACGTCGCCGCGCCGGCTCGCCGCCGCGCCTGGCGCGTCGGCCATGGCGCTCACGGCCGACCAGGCCGAGCTGGGCAAGTCCATTCGCGCCTATCTGCTGGCCAATCCCGAGGTGCTGGTCGACGCGATGCAGGAGCTCGAGCGCAAGCAGGACAGCCAGCGCGACGCGGTGGCCCAGAAGGGTGTGCAGGAGAACCAGGCCGAGCTCTATCGCGATCCTGACAGCCCGGTCGGCGGCAACCCCAACGGCGACGTCGTCATCGTCGAGTTCAACGACTACCAGTGCCCCTACTGCAAGCGCGCCTACCAGGCGGTGAAGTCGGTGGCGGGCGCCGATGGCAAGGTGAAGATCGTCTACAAGGACATCCCGATCCTGGGCGAGGCTTCCAAGATCGCGGCCCTCGCCGCGCTGGCCTCGGCCAAGCAGGGCAAGCACCAGCCGTTGCACAACGCGCTGATGGAATTCACCGGCAAGCTCGATCGCGACAAGATCCTCGAGCTCGCGGTCGGCGTCGGCCTCGACCGTGCCCAGCTCGAGAAGGACATGGTAGATCCCAAGCTGAAGGCGATCATCGACCGCAACATGGCGCTGGCGAGCGCGCTCGGCGTGCGCGGCACGCCGGCCTTCGTGATCGGCAAGCAGTTCGTGCCCGGCGCCGTCGACGCCGCCGCGTTGAAGCAGCTCATCGCCGAGGCGCGCAAGAGCCAGGGCTAGTTCTCTTCCGGACCGCGCGCGGTCCGGAAGATCACTTGAGCAGCGTCGCCTCCAGCCCCAACACGCTGACCAGGTCGGCGCCGGGGTTCAGCAGGTACTCCAACCGGTCGAAACCGACCGGCGGGTCAGGCTTGGCCTCGACGACGAGCGTGCCGCCCTGCTCGACAAAGCGCGCAATGGTGTCGAGGCGCCGGGTCATCGACTGCGAGATCAGCACGCCTGACGGCTGATAGCGGCGCACCTCGCGCGCCCAGTTGGCGCGCAGCGTCGCAACCGGCTGGCCGGTCATGGTAGCGAAGGCCCGCAGGCCACGCTCCAGCAGGCTCTTGTCGGTCAGCACCAGCCGGGCCGAGCCAAGGGCCGCCGTCGAATCCTGCAGCGCCAGCAGGTCGCTCTCGTCGAGGGCATTCCAGAAGGTCGCATCGGCATTGACGATGCGCGCGGCGAACTCGATCTCCCCCAGCCCCGGGCTGACCAGCGCACAGCGATCGAAGGTTAGCTCGCCCTTGCCCCGATCCTCCGTGCCGTAGCAGTCGAAATCGGCCTTCACCTCCTTGAGGCCCATCGACTGCAAGGTCAGGCGCAACGAAAGGCCTTCGAGGCCGCGCAACGGCGGCGCCATCACGAAGCCCTCGATGAGCGTACGTGTGCGGCTCACCTTGTCCCTGACATGCGCCGTCTGGAAACTGACGCCGCCAAGCGAGATGCCGTAGCGCCTGAACAGCTCGCCGCTGAAGCCCTTGGCGTTGGCTGTTTCGACCTGGACGCGGCCGGACGGCGCGCCAGGGAACCATTTGTCGAACGACATGGCCGCGATCGTGCGGCCGAGGTCGATCTTGGTGGCCTTGGTCTCGGCGACGCTGAACTGGGCGGGCTGTCCCTCGCCCGCTGCGACGTCCATGCCGGCCATCGTCAGCGTGGCGATGCGGCCGCGCTCGTAGCCTTCCAGGACGACCGACGCCAGGCTCACCGTCTCGCCGGTTCCCGGCAGGGTGACGCGGGTGTTGCGTTGCTCGAGACGGCGCACGGTGAGCGCGCCCATGGCTCGCGCGGTGAGCACGGCGAAACGGAACATACCCTCGTAGCTCGCATCGTAGCGCGCCAGGTCGAAGCCCTCGATCAGCAGCGCGTCAATGCTCCATCGCCCGCCGGTCGCCCGGTCGGCCATCTGAACATTCTCGAGCTCGACGCGCCCGGCCCGAAGCGGATCGCCCCAGCGGAAGCCTGCCAGGGGCGTGCGGCCGGCCAACAGCTCACCGATCGGCCAGGCCAATCCAGAGGCCTGCCAGCGCCCGACGCTCAGCTCCGCCGGGCCCGTGGATATCAGGTTCAAGAGCGTGATGCTCCGGGCAAACAGGCCCACGCTCACCTCGTCGACCTTGGCCGTGCCGTCGCGCTCGATCTCGCTCTTGATGCCGGCCGCGGCATGCCGCTCGATCACCGGCACGGCGGCGGTCGCCGCGCCGGCGAGAACGACGACGGCGATCAACGCAATGACGCTTTTTCTCACGTCTCGGCGTCCGGCTGCCTGGACGGTTGGGCGGCGTCGAAGGCGGGATGCTGCATGCAAGTGGCGTGGATGCGCTGGATGGTCGGATAGCGCGCCATGTCCACCTTGAAACGGGCGGCGTTGAAGACCTGGGGCACCAGGCAGAGATCAGCGAAGGTCGGCGTATTGCCGTGGCTGAAGGCGCCGGTCTTGCGGTCCTTGGCGATGGTGGCCTCGTAGGCCTCGAAGCCGGTCTCGATCCAGTGGCGCGACCAGGCAAAGGCGCTCTCCTCGGTCTGGCCGAATTTTTCGCGCAAGTATCCCATGACCCGCAGGTTCTGGATGGGATGGATGTCGGCGGTCGGGATCAGGGCGAGCGCGCGCACGCGGGCGCGACCGACCGGATCCTCGGGCAGCAGCGGCGGCTCGGGATGCGTCTCCTCGAGATATTCCAGGATGGCCAGCGACTGGGTCAGCACCTCGCCCGAATCGAGCACCAGGGCCGGCACCAGCTTCTGCGGATTGAGCGCGACGTAGTCGGGGGCGGCCTGCTCGCCCTTGCGCAGATGGCGCGAGGCATGCTCGACCTTGAGGCCCTTGTAGTTGAGCGCGATACGCACGCGAAACGCCGCCGACGACCGAAAATAACCGATGAGCTTCATGACCGCCTCCGCGGTCACCTTAGCACGGCTTGCGCCGCCGGCGTGTAGCGCGCGACTTTCTGGTCAATGGCGCCGAAGATCGACTGGCCGGCGCGATCGAACATTTCTATGCGGATGCGGTCGCCGAACGCCATGAACGGTGTGAGGGGCTTGCCGCCGTCGATAGTCTCGCGCACGCGCCGCTCGGCGATGCAGGAGCAGCCGACGCCGGCATCGCGGTTGGCGACGGTGCCCGAACCGACGACCGTGCCGGCTTCGAGGCGCCGCGTCCTAGCGGCATGGGCGATGAGCTGGCCGAAATCGAAGGTGAGATCGGTGGCGGCGTTGGGATGGCCGAACTCCTTGCCATTTAGCGTCGAGATCAGCGGCAGGTTGAGCTTGCCGCCGTCCCACGCATCGCCCAGCTCGTCGGGCGTGACAGCGACGGGCGCGAAGGCCGTCGCTGGTTTGCCGTGGAAGAAGCCAAAACCCTTGGCCAGCTCGGTGACGATGACGTTGCGCAGCGACACGTCGTTCAGGATGGTAACCAGCTTGATGTGCCGGCGCGCCGCCTCGGGCGTGACGTCCATCGGCACGTCGTCGACGATCACGCCGATCTCACCTTCGAAATCGATGCCATGCGCCTCGTCGACGGCCTCGATGTCGTCGTTGGGCCCGATGAAGGAATCGGAGCCGCCCTGATACATCAATGGATCGGTCCAGAAGCTGGGCGGCATCTCGACGCCGCGCGCCTTGCGCACCAGCTCGACATGCACGACGTAGGCCGAGCCGTCGGCCCATTGATAGGCACGCGGCAACGGTGCGGCGAGCGCCCTGGTGTCGAGGTTGAAGGCGGAGGAGGCCTTGCCGTCGGCAAGTTGCTGGGCGAGCGCGCGCAGCCTGCGCTCGGCCGTCGGCCAGTCGTCGAGCGCCTTCTGCAGCGTCGGCGAGACGCTGCTCGCTCGCACGGCGCGTCCGACCGCACGGTCGACCACGATCAGCGTGCCGTCGCGGCCGCCTTCTTTCAGTGAGCCCAGCTTCATCGTTTCCTTCCCCCGTTGAGCCGCAACACACCACGCCTTCATGCTCCTCGCCCCCGCTAGGGCCCGCTAGGGGGAGAGGAATATGAAGGAGACGCATCTTCCTCTTTTGCGCCGTCGCCCTACTCCGCCGCCTGCTTGACCTCGGCCGGCCGCCACGACTTCACGTAGCCCTCGAACTCCACGCCAGCCGGCATGGCGGCGATGTCGACGGCGTCGCGGGTATCGATCATGACGGCGACCTCGTCGGTCTCGGTCTTGCCGCCGCTCGCCGGCGTCTTGGTCGCGGCATTGAAGGCCTTGGGATGCGGGCCGTGGGTGAAACCCGACGGGTGCACCGTCATCATGCCGGGATGGATGCTGTCGCGGCTAAAGAAGCTGCCCTTGTGATAGAAGATGATCTCGTCGAAATCGTCGTTGTTGTGGAAGAACGGCAGGCGCAGCGCCTCCGGATCGCTCTCCAGCGGCCGCGGCACGAAGGTGCAGACCACGAACCGGCCGGCCACGAAGGTGGTGTGCGCCGACGGCGGCAGGTGCACGCGATGGCTCATGAGCGGCCTGAGGTCGCGCCAGTTGATGCGCACGACACTGAGATCGCCGTGCCAGCCGATCGCATCCAGCGGATTGAACGGGAAGGTCACGGTCGAAAGCTGGTTGCGGCGCTTCACCGACACCCTCCAGGTCCGCTCGTCCTGCTGCGCCTTGAAGGCATCGTCGATCCGGGGCGTGTCCAGCATCGCCGGGTCGAAGATCGCGTGATGGCCGACCAGGCCCTTCTCCGGCAGGGTGAAGTGGTCGTTGGTCGCCTCGACCATCAGCGAGGTGGTGGGCTTGACCGGCGACAGCCGCCACATCGTGCCGCGCGGGATCACGATGTAGTCGCCGTCGCGGTAGTCGAGATGGCCGTAGTCGCAGAACAGCGCGCCCTCGCCCTCGTGGATGAACAGGAGCTGGTCGCCGTCGCTGTTGCGCGCCAGCTCGCCCATCGGCTGCTCGAGCTTCCAGATGCGCATCTGCAGGTGCGCGTTGCTCATCACCGGCTGGGAGGCCCAGGGGTTGCCCTTGCCCGCGACCAGCTTGTTGAGGTCGAAGGCGCGCGGCTGGATGGCGCCGTCGAACTCGATCCAGTCGGTCGGCTTGTGCTTGTGATGGAACTGCGCCGAGGGGCCGAAGAAGCCCTCCTTGCTGATCTCGCGCTCGTAGGTGCCTTCGGGCAGGCGGACATGGGCCTGGCGCGAGGCGGTGCCTTCGACCTGGCGCAGCGGAATCCAGTTCTTGGCCATGGTTTCCTCCTTATGCCTTCAGCACGCCGCGGCGGATCTGGTCGAGCTCGATCGATTCGAACAGGGCGCGGAAATTGCCCTCGCCAAAACCCTCGTTGCCGCGGCGCTGGATGATCTCGAAGAAGATCGGACCGATCACCGTCTGGGTGAAGATCTGCAGCAGCAGCCCGCCGCCCTTGGTCGGCGCACCGTCGACCAGGATGCGGTCCGCGGCCAGGCGCTTCAGATCCTCGCCATGACCCGGCAGGCGGGCATCGACCTGCTCGTAATAGGTGTCGGGCACGGTCTGGAACGGCACGCCCTTGACCTTGAGCGCCTCGACCGTCTCATAGATGCCGTCGGTGCCGAGCGCAATGTGCTGGATGCCCTCGCCGTGATAGGCCGAGAGATATTCCTGGATCTGCGACTTGTCGTCGGTGCTCTCGTTGATCGGGATGCGGATCTTGCCGCACGGGCTGGTCATCGCCTTGGACTTCAGACCGGTGAGCTTGCCCTCGATGTCGAAGTAGCGGATCTCGCGGAAATCGAAGAGCCGCTCGTAGAACTCGGCCCATTCGGCCATGCGGCCGCGATGCACGTTGTGCGTCAGGTGGTCGATGTAGGTCAGCCCGACGCCTTTGGGGTGACGCTCGACGCCGGGCAGATACTCGAAATCGACGTCGTAGATCGTGCCGCGCTCGCCGTAGCGGTCGACCAGGTAGATCAGCGAATCGCCGATGCCCTTGATGGCTGGGATGTTGAGCTCCATCGGCCCGACCTTGCCCTCGACACCCCAGGCGCCCAGCGATTGGGCCCGCTTGTAGGCGAAGGCCGAGTTCTTTACCCGGAAGGCAATGGCGCAGATCGAGGGCCCATGCACGCGCGCGAAGCCCTGGGCGAAGCTGTCCTTCTCGGCATTGAGGATGAAGTTCACGTCGCCCTGGCGATAGAGGGAGACATCCTTGGAGCGGTGCTTGGCGACCTTCACGAAGTCCATGCTCTCGAACAGCGCGCCGAGCGCCGCCGGATCGGGCGCTGCATATTCGACGAACTCGAAGCCGTCGGTGCCCATCGGATTGACGTCGTCGATCGCAACGGTGGGTTCCATTACGCTGGCCATGTCGACCTCCCGAATTGACCCGGATCCTGAATTAGTTTCAAATGTAACTATTATGCCCTGCCCTTCGCAAGCCCTCGAACTGGAGAATTTTCTTCCCTACCGGCTGTCGATTCTGGCCCAGATCGTGTCGGAATCCCTGCACGACCTGTACGCCGACCCCTTCGGCCTCACGGTGACGCAGTGGCGGGTGATGGCGGCGCTCGGCCGCTTCGCGCCACTCACCGCCTCCGATGTGGGGCAGCGCATCGTCATGGACAAGGTGGCGGTGAGCCGGGCCGTGGCCGGCCTGAGGAAGCGCGGCCTGGTCGAACGGGCCACCGACCGTGCCGACCGTCGCCGCGCCTCGCTCCGGCTGAGCGCCCGCGGCCGGGCCATGCACGCCCGCATCGTGCCGATCGCGCTCGGCTACGAGGAGCGCCTCTATAAGGTGCTGACCGCCGAGGAAAGACGCAGCTTCGATGCACTGACAGAGCGGCTTTTTGCCCATGCCAAGGGCATACGGCAGGCCGGTTAGCGTCTTCCGGACCGCGCGCGTCCCGCGCGCTCATTATTCATGAGGCGCGCGGTCCGGAAGAGCATGAAA
The DNA here is from genome assembly GCA_009377525.1 of Rhodospirillales bacterium. GTDB lineage: Bacteria > Pseudomonadota > Alphaproteobacteria > Reyranellales > Reyranellaceae > Reyranella. Next base: position 9,579 of record WHTW01000083.1, on the reverse strand, counting down.
AGCGCCGGCGGGGCTGCCTTGTGGCTCGGATTCGCCATGCTATAAGGCCCGGCACTTTAAGGACGGGGAGGCAGCATTTGGCCGCAAAGGCCGCCCGGCGCCCGCCGGCTGGAAAGCCGGTGCTGGTGCTAAACGGGCCCAATCTCAACATGCTGGGCAAGCGGCAGCCCGAGATCTACGGACGCGAGACACTCGCCGACGTCGAGAAGGCCTGCCGCGCCGAGGCCGACCGCCTGGGGATAAAAATCGAGTTTGCCCAGAGCAACCACGAGGGCGCGCTGGTCGACCGCATCCAGGCGGCGCGCGAGGCCAATTCCGGCATCGTCATCAATGCCGGCGCCTATACCCACACCTCGGTCGCCCTCCTCGATGCTCTGAACGCCGCCGAACTGCCGGTGGTCGAGGTGCACCTGTCCAACATCTACAAGCGTGAAAGCTTCCGCCATCACTCCTATATCAGCCCGGCCGCGGTCGGCGTGATCGCGGGGCTGGGCAGCCACGGCTATCTTCTGGCCCTTCAGGCCCTGTCGCGCCTGCTGGCGCGCTGACAAAACACCGCGGAGCGTTCGTCCATGGCAAAGTTCGAGATGGATACCGAGTTCGTCCGCAAGCTGGCGCAGCTCCTCCACGAAACCCACCTCGGCGAGATCGAGCTGGCCGATGGCGACAAGCGTATCCGCGTTGCGCGTCAGGCTGTCGTGGCAGCGCCGGCAGCCGTCCCGGTCGCTGCCGCTGCTCCCGCCGCCGCGGCTCCGGCTGCCGCACTGGCCGGGGACGCGGATCTCGGGAAGCATCCCGGCGCCGTAAAGTCACCGATGGTCGGCACCGCCTATCTGGCGCCGGAACCCGGCAAGCCCAACTTCGTGGCGGTCGGCGACAAGGTGACGGCCGGCCAGACCCTCCTGATCATCGAAGCGATGAAGACCTTCAATCCGATCAAGGCGCCCAAGGCGGGAACGGTCATGCAGATTCTGGTCGCCAATGCCCACCCGGTGGAGTTCGGCGAACCGCTGATGATCGTCGAATAGGAACGACGATGTTCGACAAGGTCCTGATCGCCAATCGCGGGGAGATCGCGCTGCGCATCCACCGCGCCTGCCGCGAGATGGGCATCCAGACCGTGGCTGTGCATTCGACCGCCGACAGCGACGCCATGCATGTGCGACTGGCCGACGAATCGGTCTGCATCGGCCCGCCGCCGGCGCGCGACAGCTATCTCAACATCCCGTCGATCCTGTCGGCCGCGACCATCGCCGGCGCCGACGCCATCCATCCGGGCTACGGCTTCCTGTCGGAGAACGCCCGCTTCGCCGAGGCGGTCGAGGCGCACGGCTTCACCTTCATCGGCCCGACGCCGCAGCACATCAGCATGATGGGCGACAAGATCGTGGCCAAGCAGACCGCCCACGAGCTCGGCCTGCCGCTGGTGCCGGGCTCGCCCGGTCCGGTCGGCTCGCTCGACGAAGTTATAGCACTCGGCAAGAAGATCGGTTTTCCGGTGCTGATCAAGGCGGTGGCAGGCGGCGGCGGCCGCGGCATGAAGGTCGTCGAGAATGCCGAGGCGGCGAGCGAGGCCTTTTCGCTGGCCCGCACCGAGGCGAAGGCGGCGTTCAGCAATGACGCTGTCTATCTCGAGAAGTACCTCGGCCGGCCGCGCCATATCGAGATCCAGGTGCTGGGCGACGGCCAGGGTGCGGGCGTGCACCTGGGCGAGCGCGACTGCTCGCTGCAGCGCCGCCATCAGAAGGTGCTCGAGGAGGCCCCCTCGCCCGCGCTCAACGCCCAGCAGCGCAAGAAGATCGGCGAGCTCGCGGCGGCGGCGGTGCGCAGGCTGAAATATCGCGGCGCCGGCACCATGGAGTTCCTGTTCCAGGACGGCGAGTTCTACTTCATCGAGATGAACACCCGCCTGCAGGTCGAGCATCCCATCACCGAGGCCATCACCGGCATCGACCTGGTGCGCGAGCAGATCCGCATCGCCGCCGGCGCGCCGCTCGGCATGACCCAGGACGATATCAAGTTCCAGGGCCATGCCATCGAGTGCCGCATCAATGCCGAGAACCCCGAGACCTTCGTGCCCAGCCCCGGCCGCATCGCCGACTACCATCCGCCGGGCGGGCTGGGCGTGCGCGTCGATTCCGGGCTCTACACCGGCTATGCGATCCCGCCCTACTACGATTCGATGGTCGCCAAGCTGATCGTCAACGGCGCTACCCGCAACGAATGCCTGATGCGGCTCCGCCGCTCGCTCGAGGAGTTCGTGATCGGCGGCATCGAGACCACGATTCCGCTCCACCAGCGCATCATCGGCGAGCAGGCCTTCATCGACGGCGACTACGATATCCACTGGCTGGAGAAGCTGGTCGGTTTGAAGAAGTAGAGTAAGTTCCGGCATGGCGGATCAAAGAACACCTCACCTTGAGGAGCGCGCGCAGCGCGCGTCTCGAAGGGTGAGCAATACCATGACTGTGGCCCACCCTTCGAGACGCGGTCCTGCGGACCGCTCCTCAGGGTGAGGTTCGTCGGTTGACCTTGAGATGGAGATCACGCCCGAACTCCTGCTGCAGGCCTACCGCATCGGCGTCTTCCCCATGGGCGAGCGGCGGGACGATCCCAAGCTCTACTGGCTCGATCCCCGGCTGCGCGCCGTGCTGCCGCTCGACGACTTCCACCTGCCGCAGCGGCTGAAGCGCACCATCCGCGCCGGCCGCTTCGAGGTTTCGGCCGACACCGCCTTCGCCGACACCGTGCGCGCCTGCGCCGAGCCGCGGCCTGGCCATCCCGAGAGCTGGATCAACGAACCGATCGTCGACCTCTATACCGAGCTGCATCGGCGTGGCCATGCCCACAGCGTCGAATGCCGCGCGGGCGGCCGGCTGGTCGGTGGCCTCTACGGCGTGTCGATCGGTGCTGTATTCTTTGGCGAGAGCATGTTCAGCCGCGAGCGCGACGCCTCCAAGGTGGCGCTGGTCCATCTGGTGGCGCGGCTGATCAAGGGTGGCTTCCGGCTACTCGACTGCCAGTTCATGACCGAGCATCTCAGGAGCTTCGGCGCCATCGAAATCCCACGCGAGGAATTCCGCGGCCTGCTGGCCGACGCCATCGACGAGACAGCGACCTTTCAGCGCGAGCTGGGCGAGGATCCCTGCGCCATCGTGCAGGACAACACCCGCACGTCGTAGACGCCGTGGTCGAGCGCCGACAATGACGGCGTCGAGGCGAACATCCAGCCAGCGAACAGCTTCTCAGCCGCCTGTCCCGGCTTGTTGTCGACGATGGTGAGGTAGGCCACCGATTCCGGCGGCGCCTCCGGCACGTTGACCAGGCAGTCGCCGACAGTGATCGACAGCGTCCCGAAACGCGTCGCCTCGCCGACCGGCGCATAGAAGCGCTGGGTGCGCGCCGTCACCTTATCGAGCCCCTGCAGCTCGGCAACGCGCTTGCCTGGCCCGTCGGGGATCGGCCGCAGGTTGACGTTGGCTGTGCGTGGTGGTTCCGACGGCGCTTGCGCCGCGGCGGTGCCGGCGAACATCGCGAACGCGGCCAGTAGAAGCGGAAGACGCACGCCTACTTCTTGGCGGCGTGGGGCGCCTTGAGCCCGTCGATCAGCTCGTGCAGGGCGGCCTTGATCTGGTCGGCGTCGCATCCCATCAGGACTCCGTCCTCCAGCGCGTCGGCGCAGAGGGTTTCGATTTCCTGGATGTTCTGGTTCAGCACTTTGATCTTTTCGAGGCAGGACACCGGCTTGCCGTCGTGTTGACGCCAGACCGTCGTCGCCTTGGAGGCCGTCGTAGCCTTGATACGTGCGTTCATCATTTCGATCCCGAGCTCGTGCCGCCGAACATGAACTTGGCGATCAATTCCGACAAAGGAATGGCGCCCTGGGTCATCTGGATCTCGCCGCCGGCCGGCAGCATCTTGGGGTCGCCGCCGGGCTCGAGCACCACGACCATGCCGCCCAGCAGCGATTCGCTCACGATCTTGGCGTGGGTGTCGGCCGGCAGGCTGACATTGGACGACACCATCATGCGCACGACCGCCTGGTAGGTCTTGCGGTCGAGGTCGAAGCCCGTGACGGCCCCGACCTTGACGCCGCTCAGCGTCACGTCGGCGCCGCGCTTCAGCCCGTCGATACGGTCGAAGCGGGCGATGATCTCGTAGCCAGCCGGCCCGCTGCGGTCCGACTTGGCGAAGGCATAGAAGACGAACACGCCGGCCACCACCAGGACCAACGCACCCACGATCGTCTCGACGATATTGCGGCCCACGGCTGTCTCCTAGCCCGGCCGCCACGCCTCATAAGGCGGCTTGGGCTTCTCCCCGACGGAAAGCGTATGGCCCGGCGGGCGATAGGCGAGGTCGGTGCCGGTGAGGTTGGGCTCGTGCTCCTTCTGCCACGCCTTGCGCGGCAAGCCGCCAGCCGGAGGAACCGCATCGGTCGTGTAATGCAGCCAGCCATGCCAGTCCGGCGGAACGCGCGAGGCTTCGGCAACACCGTTGTACATCACCCAGCGCTTGCGCCGACGACCGGGGATGATGCGCTTGTCCTGAAAGTAGCGATTGCCTTCGGCGTCGGTGCCGACGAGCGCGCCGCGCATCTTGGTGAAGAGCCAGGTGCCGATCGTCATTGATGAAACCACGTTGCGAGAGTGACCGCGCCGCTTGTACGCGCGCGCCTGAAAACGCGCAACGCGACGCGATCACATGAGCGCTTCACTTCGTTTGTCGACATGCGATTCACCCGGGTTCGATGCCTGTTGCGCGCTTGCATCATCTAGTACCATCTCTACACAGGTCTACAAAATGTAGTTGCGCACACAAGATTTTGTAATTTAGTATCTCTCCGTGCCCATATGTGCGTGCTCGTCGGTGACAGAGCACACCCCGACAGGGTCATCGAACGAACGGGAACTGGGCACGGGGGATCGTCGATGCGTTTTGAGCGTCGGTATACGCAAGCAGGAAAATCGCCATTCGCAGGAATGGCGTTTCGTGCTGCCGATTCCGAAATCCGCAATCCCGACGGTTCGATCGTCTTCAGCATGAAGGGCATCGACGTGCCGGCCGAGTGGTCGCCGGTCGCCGCCGACGTGCTGGCGCAAAAGTATTTCCGTCGCGCCGGCGTGCCGGCCCGCCTCGCCAAGGTGGCCGAGCACGACGTGCCGCAGTGGCTGTGGCGCTCGGCACCTGACGAAGCAGCGCTCACCGAGCTGCCGCAAGCCGAGCGGTTCGGCAGCGAGAAGAGCGCACGGCAGGTGTTTCAGCGCATGGCCGGCGCCTGGACCTACTGGGGCTGGAAGGGCGGCTACTTCGACAGCGAAGACGATGCGCGCGCTTTCTTCGACGAGCATTGCTTCATGCTGGCGGCGCAGATCTGCGCGCCCAACTCGCCGCAGTGGTTCAACACCGGCCTGCACTGGGCCTACGGCATCGACGGTCCGGGCCAGGGCCATTGGTTCGTCGACCATCTCGACGGCCAGGCCCGCCCCTCCTCCTCCGCCTACGAGCGGCCGCAGCCGCATGCCTGTTTCATCCAGAGCGTCGACGACGACCTGGTGGGCGAAGGTGGCATCATGGACCTGTGGGTGCGCGAGGCGCGCCTGTTCAAGTACGGCTCGGGCACCGGCTCCAACTTCTCCCGCCTGCGCGGCGAGGGCGAGCGGCTGTCGGGTGGCGGCAAGTCGTCGGGCCTGATGTCGTTCCTCAAGATCGGCGATCGCGCGGCGGGCGCCATCAAGTCGGGCGGTACGACGCGCCGCGCGGCCAAGATGGTGTCGGTCGACATCGACCATCCCGACATCGAGCAGTTCATCGCCTGGAAGACGCTCGAAGAGCAGAAGGTGGCAGCGCTGGTCGCAGGCTCGCAGCTCGCCAACCGGCACCTCAACACGGTGATGCAGGCCTGCCTCGACGGCGACGGCGAGGCCGCATTCGATCCGCGCCAGAACTCGACGCTGCGCCGGGCCATCGTCGCCGCCCGGCAGGCCGCGCTGCCTGAGAACTACATCCAGCGCGTCATCCAGTTCGCCCGCCAGGGCTATCGCCATATCGAGTTCCCGGCCTTCGACACCGACTGGGAGTCGGAGGCCTACCTCACCGTCTCGGGCCAGAACGCCAACAACTCGGTCCGCGTCAGCGACGCCTTCCTGCACGCCGTCGAGCAGGACCGGGAGTGGGCGCTGACCGAGCGCACGACGGCCAAGACCGCCAAGACCGTGAGCGCCCGCGCGCTGTGGGACAGCGTCGCCGAGGCCGCCTGGAACTCGGCCGATCCCGGCGTGCAGTACGACACGACGATCAACGACTGGCACACCTGTCCGCAGTCGGGGCGCATCAACGCCTCGAACCCGTGCTCGGAGTACATGTTCCTCGACGACACGGCGTGCAATCTGGCGTCGCTGAACCTGATGCGGTTCCGCCAGGCCGACGGCACGATCGACGTCGCGGCGTTCGAGCACGCCACCCGCCTGTGGACAGTTGTGCTCGAGATCTCGGTGATGATGGCGCAGTACCCCTCGCGCACGATCGCCGAGCTCTCCTATCGCTACCGCACCCTGGGCCTGGGCTACGCCAACCTGGGCGCCTTGCTGATGTCGACCGGCCTCGGCTACGACAGCGCGAGCGGCCGGGCGATCGCCGGCGTCGTGACCGCCGCGATGACCGGGACGGCCTACGCCACCTCGGCCGAGATGGCGGGCTGGATGGGAGCCTTCCCCGGCTACGCCGATAATCGCGACGCCATGCTGCGGGTCATCCGCAATCATCGCCGCGCCGCCCACAGCGAGACAGCCGGCTACGAAGGCCTGTCGATCCGTCCGCAGCCGCTCGACGCGGCCAACTGCCCCGACGCCCCCCTCGTCGAGGCGGCAAAAAGGGCTTGGGACAAGGCCTTGGCGCTGGGCGAACAGCACGGCTTCCGCAACGCCCAGGTCTCGGTCATCGCCCCAACCGGCACGATCGGTCTGGTGATGGATTGCGACACCACCGGCATCGAGCCTGATTTCGCCCTGGTCAAGTTCAAGAAGCTGGCCGGCGGCGGCTACTTCAAGATCATCAACCGCACCGTCCCGCTGGCACTCGAGACGCTGGGCTACGACGCGGCGGCCGTCGAGCGCATCGTCGCCCACGCCGTCGGCCACGGCTCGCTCGCCGGAGCGCCGGCGATCAATCATGAGACGCTCGCCGCGCGCGGTTTCGATCAGGCGGCGATCGAGCGTGTGGAAAAGTCGATCGCGACCTCCTTCGACATCCGCTTCGCCTTCTCGCGCTACACCTTGGGCGACGCCTTCTGCCGCGACGTGCTCGGTCTCGATGATGAGGCGCTCGCCGATCCCAGGCTCGACGTGTTGGCGCGCATCGGATTCTCCAGGAGCGACATCGCGTCTGCGAACGTTCACGCGTGCGGGACGATGAGCATCGAAGACGCGCGCGATCTCAAGCGCGAGCATCTCGCGGTGTTCGATTGTGCGAATCCCTGTGGACGAGATGGCACTCGCTGCTTGTCTGCAGAGAGTCACATACGCATGATGGCTGCAGCCCAGCCGTTCGTATCGGGCGCAATCTCCAAGACCATCAACATGCCCAACGCAGCTACGGTCGAGGATTGCCGCAAGGCTTATGAGATGTCGTGGAAGCTCGGCTTGAAAGCCAACGCTCTCTATCGCGACGGTTCGAAACTCTCGCAACCGCTGTCGGCCATGGCGTTGGGTGAAGACCTTGCCGCCAACGACGATCTCGCCGAGATGACGCCGGCGGCGCGCGCACCGATCATCGCCGAGCGCATCGTCGAACGGATCGTCGAGCGCGAGGTCCGAGCCGGCCGCGAGAGCATGCCGCCGCGCCGCAAGGGCTATACCCAGAAGGCGATCGTCGGCGGCCACAAGGTCTATCTGCGCACCGGCGAATACGAGGACGGGCGGGTCGGCGAGATCTTCATCGACATGCACAAGGAAGGGGCCGCCTTCCGCAGCGTGATGAACAACTTCGCCATCGCGATCTCGATCGGCCTGCAATACGGCGTGCCGCTGGAAGAGTTCGTCGAGGCCTACACCTTCACGCGGTTCGAGCCGTCGGGGATGGTCGAGGGCAACGACGCCATCAAGATGTCGACCTCGGTGCTCGACTACATCTTCCGCGAGCTTGCGATCTCCTACCTGGGTCGCTCCGACCTTGCCCATGTCGAGCAGTCCGACCTGCGCCCTGACAGCGTCGGCCGTGGCCAGATCGAAGGCCTGCCGGCGCCGGGCACCGATGCGGCCGAGGCGGCCGCCGTTGAAGTCAAGCGCATCGCCAGCGTCGGCTACGTGCGCAGCAACCTTTATGTCCTGAACGGCCGGACGGCCGGCAACACCGCGATCGCCGAGCAGGCGATCCATGCCGGTCCCCAGCCCACCGAACTGAACGACGGTTCAACCGTCGCTTTGGCGCCTGGCGCCACGGCGGCCGTCGTCAGCGTCGCGGTCGGAGAGGCATCCTCCTCCGCCCTTGGTTTCGCCCTCGAGGCGAAACTCAAGGGTTTCGAAGGGGATGCCTGTCCGGAGTGCGGCAACTTCACCATGGTCCGCAACGGGACGTGCCTCAAATGCACGACCTGCGGCGGCACCACTGGATGCAGTTGAGCATGCGTGACGAAGCGTACCCGCGTACCCCGGGGTTCCCACGGTTGGGTGCCTCAAAGCTAACCATAGGAGACAGTTATGGCTGCTAAGAAGAAGGCTGCTAAGAAGAAGGCTGCTAAGAAGAAGAAGCAGTAAAAAAGGAAAGGGCGTAGGCCAAAGCCTCGAGCTTTGGCCCCTCTAACCGAACGCCTTTCGGCTTCCGCGTGGGTGCCCTCATGGCCCCACCGGAAGCCACCTTCTAACGACAAGTCTTTAAGCTAATAAGACGTCCCGCCTTTGGGGCGGAAAGGCGTAACTGTACGGGTCCGGCGACTTCGGTCTGCCGGACTTCATTTATGTGATGCCACGGTATAGTGGTCCATGGTGCCGAACCGGAAAGACATGGCCGTGGTATCCGACGTAGCAGCGGCATTTCTGCAAGAGCCGGTCCGCTCGATCCAGCCAATTGGCCAAGGCAGCGCCAACAAGAACTTCCTGGTGGAAACGACGGCCGCTCGCGTCGTCGTGAAGCTCAGTCACGAGCACAAGCGACGCCGGGCTCTGCAGGACTATCAAAAGGAAAGGTGGTGCATCGAGCAGTCGTCCGCGCTCGGTATTCCGGGTCCGTCAGTCCTGTCGGTGGGCGAAGCCGACGACAACGCGTACATGATCGAGACCTTCGTCGAGGGCGTTAACGGCTAGGAGATCACGAAGAAATGAGCGCCTTCCGACAGGGCTACGGCCTCTCTGACGAGAAACACCGGCGCCTGAAGCCAGAACTCGATCGCCTCTTCCTGTTGACGAGTTTCGACAAGCTGCGGTGGGCCATCGACAGGAGTCCTTCGAGGATCGAAGAGTTCGTTGGGCGCGCCAAGACAGCCCTAAACCTAACCCAACTTGCGCAGAATCGACACCCCACATCAATGAAATCAATGAGTTAGCCGAAAAGTCGGCACTACATTTTTGGTGCTGGTGCGGTCTC
>WHTW01000082.1 GCA_009377525.1 Rhodospirillales bacterium | reverse complement strand
CACAGATTCAGCACTTGAACCATATGTCACGCCCTAACTCACCCGATTGCCCTGCCTGCTGGCCGGGTTTCACTTTCATCGCACCGCCATACTGTGCGCGTTGCGCCTATCCCTTCGTCCAGCAGGTCGGGCAAGGCGCATTGTGCGGCGGCTGTGCGGCGCGGCCGCCGCGCTACCGGCGGGCGCGCGCCGCCTTGGTCTACGACGACAAGAGCCGCAAGCTGGTACTGCCGTTCAAGCATGGCGACCGTACCGACATTGCCCGCGCCTGCGGCGGCTGGATGGCGCGCGCCGGCGCTGAATTGCTGGCCGACGCCGATCTGGTGGCGCCCGTGCCGCTGCATCGGCGCCGGCTGTTCACACGGCGCTACAATCAGGCCCAGCTCCTGGCCCGCATCGCCGTCGCCGCGGCGCCATCGACGCGGGCGCGGCTGGTCCCCGACCTGATGCGGCGCCGACGCTGGACCGGGTCGCAGACCGGGCTGGCCGCCAAGCAGCGCCATGACAATGTCCGGCAGGCCTTCGATCTCAATCCGCGCTGGGCGTCGGCCGTGGCCGGCAAGTCCGTCCTGCTGGTCGACGACGTCTTCACCACGGGGGCCACGGTCGAGGCCTGCGTGCGCGTTCTGCAGCGCGGCGGCGCGCGGCACGTTGACGTGCTGACTCTGGCGCGGGTCGTCCGGCCGGCGGTATAGTCGGCCGAAGAGGTTGTTCATGGCCAAGATCGAGATCTACACCACGCCGTTCTGCGGCTACTGCGCGCGGGCCAAGGGGCTGCTCGACAAGAAGGGTGCCGCCTACGAGGAAATGGACGTGATGATGGACGAGAAGAAGCGGACCGAGATGCGCGAGCGCTCCAGGCGTTCGACGGTGCCGCAGATCTTCATCAACGGCCGGCATATCGGCGGCTCAGACGAACTCGCGGCCCTGGAGCAGGCGGGCAAGCTCGACCCGCTGCTGGCCCAGCCGAACTGAGGAGCGACCGATGACGACCGCGTTCAAGGCCGGCCTGATCCAGACCAACGTCAGCAACGAGATGGCCGAGAACGTGGCCTTCGTGCGCGAGCAGGCGCGGCTGGCCCGCGACGGCGGCGCCGATTTCATCATGACGCCGGAGAACACCGGCCTGATCGGCGCCAACCGCGTCGAGACGCTGGCGAAGGCCGAGACCGAGGAGAGCCACGCCATGCTGGCCGCCGCCCGCGCCAGCGCGCGCGAGACCGGCGCGTGGTTCCTGCTGGGCTCGATCCATGTCCGCGTGCCGGGCGAGGAGCAGATCCGCAACCGCTCCTACCTGATCGATTCGGCGGGCGGGATCGTGGCGAGCTACGACAAGATCCACATGTTCGACGTCCAGCTTGCCGGCGGCGAGAGCTATCGCGAGTCGTCGACCTTCAAGCCGGGCGAGAAGTCGGTGCTGGCGGAGACGCCGTGGGGCGTGCTCGGCATGACGATCTGCTACGATCTGCGCTTCCCCTATCTCTATCGCGACCTGGCGCATGCCGGCGCCACGATGCTGGCGATCCCGTCGTCCTTCACGGTGCCGACCGGGCAAGCGCACTGGCACGCGCTGATGCGCGCGCGGGCGATCGAGACCGGCTGCTTCGTGTTCGCGCCGGCCCAGGTCGGCACGCACAAGGGCTCCAACCGCAAGACCTACGGGCATTCGATGGCCGTGGCTCCGTGGGGCGAGGTGCTGGCCGATGCCGGGGCTGAGAAAGCGGGCTTCGTGATTGCCGACGTCGATGCGGCCAAGATCGCCGAGGCGCGCAAGATGGTGCCGTCGCTGACGCACGATCGGCAGTACGCGGCGCCGGTGTTGCACAAGCCGGCGGTCGCGAAGGCCGCCGAGTAGTCTCATTGGACCGCGGGCCTCAGGGCCCGCTCATAGTCTTCCGGACCGCGCGCTGGGTCGCGGTTTACCGCGACCTCCCTGCGCGCTCATGAATCATGAGCGAGCCAGAGGCTCGCGGTCCGGAAGAGCATGAACCTGAGCGGGCCTGGAGGCCCTATCGCGCATGTGAATGCGCGTATGTCCGACAAGTCGGGCGGCGATGCGCTGGACCATCGCCATCTTCGGCTCGCTGACCATCCGCGCCTCGTAGGCCGTGACGGAGAGCCGGCCGCGCGCCAGCTCGAGCAGCTCGCCGTCCTTCAGCAGGAACTCGGGCCGGCTCGGACGCCCGAACCGCTCGTTGCCCTCCATGAAGGTCTCGTAGAGCAGCACGCCGCCCGGCGTGAGCGCTTCCAGCAGCGCGGGAAACAGTGGGCGATGCAGGTAGTTGGTGACGACCACGGCACCGAAAGTGCGGCCGGGCAGGGGCCACGGCGATCCGTCCTCGAGATCGGCCTGCACGATCTCGACGTTCGGCTGAGCTGCGAGTGCGCTGATGTCGCGATCGATGGCCGTGACCGTGTGACCGCGGCCGGCGAAGAATCTGGCGTGCCGGCCGCCGCCGGTGGCGACGTCGAGGACCGCGGTGCCGGTGGCAATCAGGCCGGCCCACTGCACGATCCAGGGCGATGGCATCCCCCTTGCGTCAGCCACAATCACACCCCATCATCTCTGGCACTCCATCAATGGGAGTGCCAACGCGGATTTCCTTGTAATTTCATGATCCTATACCGATTGCGCTGCTCCAAGGGCCACGAGTTCGAAAGCTGGTTCAAGGACAGCAAGACCTACGAACGGCAGGAGAAGAAGACCCTGATTGGCTGCGCCCTGTGTGGCGACAGCAAGGTCGTGCGCGCGCCGATGGCGCCGCGGCTCGGCAAGGGCGCCAAGAAGGTCGAGGTCGAGAAGCCGGCCGCCGGTGCGCCCGCGGCACCTGCCGCGCCGCCCACTCCGACGCCGGAGCAGCAGCAGATGGCGGCGATGGCGCGGCACATGCCCAAGGAGCTGCGCGAGGCGCTGCTCAAGGTGCGCGCCGAGGTCGAGAAGAACTGCGAGCATGTCGGCGACAAGTTCGCCGAAGAAGCACGCAAGATCCACTACGGCGAGAGCGACAAACGTGGCATCTACGGCGAGACCAGCGAGCAAGAGGCCGAGGCGCTGGCCGAGGAAGGCATCGAGTTCGGCCGTCTGCCGTGGATTCCCAGAGGGAATTGATCCTTGACCGTCATACGGCGGGTTTATTGCCGTAGAGCATGTAGTTCACGTCGAGGTCGCTCTTGTGCAGCGACCAGGCGCGGCTGAGCGGGCTGTAGACGACGCCCACGATCTCCTGCGCCTCGATGCCGCCGGCGCGCAGACCGTTCACGACTTCCGACGGCTTCAGGAACTTCTTCCAGTCGTGCGTGCCGCGCGGCAGCCAACCCAAAAGATACTCGGCGCCGGCGATGGCGAGCGCCCAGGCCTTGGCGGTGCGGTTGAGCGTGGACAGGAACAAGAGGCCGCCCGGCTTCACCATGCGGCCGCACGACCTCAGGAAGAGGTCGACGTCGGCCACGTGCTCGACGATCTCCAGCGCCAGCACGATGTCGAATTGTGCACCCGACTCGGCCAGCGCTTCCGCCGTGCCCTGTCGGTAGTCGATCGTCAGTGCCTGGCCCTCGGCGTGCAGGGCGGCGACGTTGACGTTCTTCGAGGCCGCGTCGACGCCCGTCACCCGCGCGCCCAGCCGGGCCATCGGTTCGCTCAAAAGCCCGCCGCCGCAGCCGATATCCAGCAGCGACAGGTCCTTCAGCGGCGTGCCGCCGAGCGGATCGCGCTGCCAGTGGGCCGCGGCGCGGTCGCGGATGTAGCCGATGCGCAGCGGGTTCAGGCGGTGCAGGGGCGCGAACTTGCCGGCGGGGTCCCACCATTCCGCGGCGATGCGTGAGAAGCGCTCGACCTCGGCCGGATCGACAGTGGTATGCGTAGCGCTCATTGCTGCACTTGACCCATACGGTTCACCCGGTGTCTATACCCCGCTTTCGAGCAGGTCCATGGCGCGCATCGTTCTCAAATTCGGCGGTACTTCGGTTGGCGATACGGATCGCATCAAGAACGTCGCCAGCAAGGTCAAAGCCGAGGTCGAGCGCGGCAACCAGGTCGCGGTCGTGGTTTCGGCCATGTCCGGCGCGACCAACCAACTCGTCAAATGGGTCAACGAAGTCGCGCCGCTGCACGATGCCCGCGAATACGACGTCGTCGTCGCGACCGGCGAGCAGGTGACGATCGGCCTTCTGGCCATGGCGCTGCAGCAGATGGGCGTGACGTCGCGCTCGTGGGCCTCATGGCAGATCCCGATCCGCACCGACGCCGCTCATGCCAAGGCGCGCATCGTCGACATCGAGACGGCCGACATGGCGAAGGCAATGGCGTCGGGCGAGGTGCCGATCGTGCCGGGCTTCCAGGGCGTGTCGCCGGAAGGCCGCGTGACGACGCTGGGCCGCGGCGGCTCGGACACCTCGGCAGTGGCGCTGGCGGCCGCGCTCAAGGCCGACCGCTGCGACATCTACACCGACGTCGACGGCGTCTATACGACTGATCCCCGGATCGTCGAGAAGGCGCGCAAGATCGACCAGGTGACCTACGAAGAGATGCTGGAGATGGCGTCGCAGGGCTCCAAGGTCCTGCAGACGCGTTCGGTCGAGCTGGCGATGAACCATCACGTGCGCGTGCAGGTTCTGTCGTCGTTCGATGCCGCCCTGGGCAGCGACCTGCCCGGCACGATGGTTGTGGACGAGGAAGAGATCATGGCCCAGGGACTCGAGAGATCCGTCGTGAGCGGCATCGCCTTCGCCAAGGACGAGGCCAAGATCACGGTGACCCGCGTGGCCGACCGGCCGGGCGTGGCGGCGGCGATCTTCGGCCCGCTCGCCGAGGCCAACGTCAACGTCGACATGATCGTGCAGAACGTCTCGCTCGACGGCAGCTCGACCGACATCACCTTCACCGTGCCGCGGGCCGACCTCGCACGCGCCGTCGAGCTCCTGCAGAAGGCCAAGGCCGCGCTGAAGTTCGCCGAGGTGCAGTCCGACATCAACGTCGCCAAGATCTCGGTGATCGGCGTCGGCATGCGCAGCCACGCCGGCGTGGCGCTGAAGATGTTCGAGACCCTTGCCGCCAAGGGGATAAACATCCAGGTGATCTCGACCTCCGAGATCAAGATCAGCGTCCTGGTGGCCGCCGAGTACACCGAGCTCGCGGTGCGGGCCCTGCACACAGCCTATGAGCTGGATGCCGCCTGACAACAAAGCCCTCATTGAAGGCACTGCTTTCGCATAAGTTTCTCTGCTGCCTATGCGAACAAGGCGGGTAGAGCACGGTCCGTCCGGCTGGAATCAGCCGGACGGATCGTGCCCGTCGTGATCGACATCACTCGTGCGCGCGTTCCCGACAGATGGGATCGCAAGCGGTTCCATCTGTCGGGAACCGCCCTAGGCAGTTCGGCGCAGGTCTTGCTATAAGCACGCCATGCGCGCCAACCACGCTCATATGACCTGCCAAAATGCCCGCCGCCCGGCGGCTTGGCGCGTTTGCGCGTGCATCACCGACCGTAGCTTTGTCGTCATCCGACTCAAGCATCTAGCGGTCTGACCATGGAGAGAACGACTCCTCTGGCCGGACCGCGAATGCTCCTAAAGCGGCTCCGGGACACGATGGCGCGTGCCGAGTCCATCGAGGACCCGCTGGGCGAGGTCGTGCGCCTGGTCGCCAACGAGATGGTGGCCGAAGTCTGCTCGATCTACCTGCTGCGGGCCGGCGAAGTGCTGGAATTGTTCGCCACCCAGGGCCTCAATCCCTCGGCCGTGCACCGCACGCGGCTGCGGGTCGGCGAGGGCCTGGTGGGCGACATCGCCGCCCATAACCGGCCGCTGTCGCTGGCCGATGCCCAGAGCCATCCGCAATACGCCTACCGGCCGGAGACGGGCGAGGAGATCTATCATTCGCTGGCCGGCGTGCCGATCGTGCGTGCCGGCCGCGTGCTGGGCGTGCTGGTGGTGCAGAACCGCACGCGCCGCCACTACGACGAAGAAGAGATCGAGACGCTGCAGACCATCGCCATGGTGCTGGCGGAGCTCATCGCGGCCGGTCACTTCGTCAGCCCCAACGAGGTCCAGCAGGTCGACGGCCTCGGTCTGCTGCCGCTGCGCGTCGACGGCGTGCAGCTCACGCCGGGCGTGGCGATCGGGCACGCCGTGCTGCATGAGCCGCGCATCTCGATCCAGAAGGTGGTCGCCGAGGATATCGGCCTGGAGCTCAAGCGCTTCGAGGAAGCCGCACACGGCGTGCGCGAGGACGTCGACCGCATGCTCGAGGCGCACGACATGCAGTCGGGCGAGCAGCGCGAGATCCTGGAAACCTTCCGCATGTTCGTCGACGATCGCGGCTGGCTCGAGCGCATACGCGAAGCGATCGGTTCGGGCCTCACCGCCGAGGCGGGCGTGCAGCGCGGCTTCGACGATGTTCGCGCACGACTTGGCCAATCGACGGATCCCTATATCCGCGAGCGGCTGAGCGATCTGCAGGATCTCACCAACCGGGTGCTGCTGCGGCTCGCCGGCCGCGTGGCAATCGATCCTGCGTCATTGCCCGACGACATGATCATCATTGCCCGCGACATGGGTCCGGCCGAGCTGCTCGACTACGACCGCACGCGGCTCCGCGGCCTGGTGCTCGAGGAGGGATCGGCGATGAGCCACGTCGCCATCGTGGCCCGTGCGCTGGACATTCCCGTCGTCGGACGCGCCCCGGACGTGCTGGCGCGCGTCGAGCCGGGCGATGCCATCGTGGTCGACGGCGACAACGCCCAGGTCCTGGTGCGGCCGGCCGACGACATCCTGCAGACCATCAATGCCGCGATCGAGGCGCGCGATGAGCGGCGGCGCAAGTACATGGCGCTGCGCGACCTGCCGTCGGCGACGCGCGATCAGGCGCGCATCTCGCTGAACATGAACGCCGGTTTATTGATCGACATGCAGCATCTCGATGAGACCGGCGCCGATGGTGTCGGCCTGTACCGGACCGAGATTCCGTTCATGGTGCGTTCGGAGTTTCCCGACGTCGATGCGCAGACCTGGCTCTACAGCCGCGTGCTCGACGTCGCCGATGGACGACCGGTGACTTTTCGCACGCTCGATATCGGTGGCGACAAGGTGCTGCCCTATGTCGGCGCCTTCGGCGACGACAATCCCGCCATGGGATGGCGCGCCATCCGCATCGGGCTCGATCGGCCGGCGATGTTGCGCCGGCAATTGCGTGCCTTGATCCAGGGCGCCAACGGTCGGCCGTTGTCGGTGATGTTTCCGATGATCGCCGAGGTGAGCGAACTCTTGAGTGCTCGTCGCCTGCTCGATCTCGAACTCGAGCGCGCCAAGCAGCGTGGCCAGCCCGTGCCCGAGCGTCTGCGCGTTGGCGTTATGTTCGAAGTGCCGGCGCTGGCCTGGCAGCTCGACAGCCTGCTGCCCCACGTCGACTTCATTTCGGTGGGGACGAACGATCTTCTGCAGTTCCTTTATGCCGCCGACCGTGGCAACACCCGGCTGGCCGGCCGCTACGACAGCTTGTCCCCGCCGCTCCTCAGATTGCTACATTTTGTGGTGGAAAAGGTCCGGCCGGCCGGGGTGGAACTGTCGGTCTGTGGCGAGATGGCGGGCCGTCCGGTCGAGGCGCTGGCGCTGCTCGCCATCGGCGTGCGCACGCTGTCGATGTCGCCCGGCGCGATCGGTCCGGTGAAGGCCATGATCCGTTCGCTCGATCTCAATGAGGCAACTGGTTTCATGAACGCTGCGCTTTCACAACCAGACAGACCGATGCGTGAGACTCTTCGTCTGTTCGCTGCCGATCATGCGATCGAAATTTGATGAGAAGACTCGAACTGTCAGTAGGCCTCTGGTAAAACTCTTTTGAGAGGGGACTAGCAGGGGACATCATGCCGGATCAGGTCGATTGGCGTGCGCTGGAACGCGAAGCCTCACCGGGTCGTGCAGTAGGTCGCTTGCTGCGCGATCAGCGTGAGGCGCGTGGTCTCGACCTTGCGGCGGTCGAGAAGAGCTTGAAGATCCGTCGCGCCATCCTCGAGGCGATCGAAGAGGGCCGCTTCGACAAGCTGCCGGGGGCTGCGTACATCCCGGCCTTCCTGCGCGCCTATGCAACGCATGTCGGTCTCGACCCTGAAAAGGTGATGACGGCCTATCACCTGTCCGGTCCTGTTCCTATCAAGCGTCCTGTCACCCTGCCGGCTGATTTCCCTATCGTTGAAAAAAGGGCGCCGATCGGACTTGCCGTCCTGACTGTCTTGCTGGTCGTGGGCGTCGGCTATGCCGCCTGGCACTACCTGCCGCGCGAGCAGTCGGTGGTGGCCGAGAAGGTGCCGCCGGTGCCGGATCGTCTGCTGGCCTCTCATCCCAACCCGGCGCCGTCGACCGAGGCTCAGCCGCCTGCCGCGACAACCGGCGCTCCGGCCCCGGTGACGCCGCCGGCTCAGCCGACCCAGGAGGCGCGGCCGGCGCCTGGCAACCTGCCGCCCGAAGTCTGGCCGGCGCGCCGTGAAGCGACCGCTCCACCACCGCCGCAGCCGCCGCAGGGCACGCCACTCGCTCCGCCGGTCGTCGCCGCCGTTCCACCGCCGCCACCGCCGCCCGCGGTGATGAACCTTCCCGGCCCAGGCCAGGCGCAGGCCGCTCAGCCGCCGGCAGCTGCCGAGCAGGCGCCTGTCGCCACGCAGCAGCAGCCTCAGCCGCCGCAGCAGGCGGCGGCGCCAGCCGTTGAGGAAGCGGCCCGTCCCGCGGCAGGCCCGCCCGCGGCGGAGCCCGCCAGCCTTCCGGTTCGCGTCGACACGACCGTCAGGGTGCGTGGCAACAGCTGGATCGAGCTGCGGGCGCCCAACGGCGACGTCCTGGCGCAGACCTATGTGCGGGCCGGCGAAAGCTACGTCGTGCCGGCGGGTATCGCCTACCGCATCGTCGACGCCCGGTAGAGCACATTCCGTCCGGCTGGGATCAGCTGGACGGAATGTGCCCTGTGAAACCAGCATCCCCCGTGCGCGCGTTTCCGACCAGGTGGAACCGCTCGCGGTTCCACCTGATCGGAAACCGCTCCAGCATCACCAAGATTCCTGGCGTCGGCTGGATATGTTCGGCCGGCGCGACTACATTTGCGGCATGAGCATCAGGCCCTATCGCGACATCATGCGCCGCAAGTCGCGGCGCATCATGGTCGGGTCCGTTCCGGTCGGCGGCGATTCGCCGATCACGGTCCAGACCATGACCAACACGCTGACCGCCGATGCCCAGGCGACGATCGACCAGATCCGCCGGTCGGAGGAGGCCGGCGTCGATATCGTGCGGGTTTCCTGCCCCGACGAGGCCTCGACGGCGGCGCTGTCCGCCATCGTCACGGCGTCGAAGGTGCCGATCGTGGCCGACATCCATTTCCACTACCGGCGCGCCATCGAGGCGGCCAAGGCGGGCGCGGCCTGCCTGCGCATCAACCCCGGCAACATCGGCAGCGCCGAGCGGGTGCGCGAGGTGGTCCAGGCGGCCAAGGACCATGGCTGCTCGATGCGCATCGGCGTCAATGCCGGCTCGCTCGAGAAGGACCTGCTGGAGAAGTACGGCGAGCCCTGCCCGGAGGCGATGGTCGAGAGCGCGCTGGACCATGCCCGCATCCTGCAGGATCACGATTTCCACGAATTCAAGATCAGCGTGAAGGCGTCGGACGTCTTCCTCGCGGTGGCGGCCTACCAGCAGCTCGCCGACGCCTGCGACTATCCCCTTCATATCGGCATCACCGAGGCGGGCGCGCTGCGCACCGGCACGGTGAAGTCGTCGATCGGCCTGGGCTCGCTCCTGTGGGCCGGCATCGGCGACACCGTCCGCGTCTCGCTGTCGGCCGAGCCCGAGGAAGAGGTGCGGGTCGCCTTCGAGCTCCTGAAGGCGCTCAACCTGCGTCATCGCGGCGTCAACATCATCTCCTGCCCATCCTGCGCGCGCCAGCAATACGACGTCATCCGCACCGTCGAGGCGCTGGAGAAGCGTGTCGCCCACATCACCACGCCCATGACGGTGTCGGTGATCGGCTGCGTGGTGAACGGGCCTGGCGAGGCGCGCGAGACCGACATCGGCTTCACCGGCGGCGGCAACGGCACCCACCAGGTCTATGTCGCGGGCGTGCCGCACCATCGGCTGAAGGACGCCGACATCGTCGAGCACCTGGCCGGCATGATCGAGAAGAAGGCGGCCGAGATCGAGGCTGCGAAGGCGGCGGAGGCCGAGCGACACCGCGCCGCCGCCGAGTAGAGCGGTTTCCGGATGCATGGAACCGCGAAGCGGTTCCATGCATCCGGAAACTCGCGTACTGGTGATCTCGGTTTCACAGGGCACATCCCGTCCGGCTGATTCCAGCCGGACGGGATGTGCTTTAGCGCTTTCCGCCCTCTTCTTCGACGATCAATCCAAGGCGATTTCCCGTGAGCAAGCTGCAGCCCGTGCGCGGCACGCACGACCTTCTTCCCGACGAATACCGGCGCTTCGCGCACGTCATCGACACGGCGCGCGACGTGGCGCGCCTCTATGGCTATCGCGAGATGGCCACGCCCATCTTCGAGTTCACCGAGCTGTTTGCTCGCGGCATCGGCGAGACGACCGACGTCGTCTCCAAGGAGATGTACACCTTCACCGACCGCGGTGGCGAATCGCTGACGCTGCGGCCGGAGTACACCGCCGGCATCTGCCGCGCTTTCGTGTCCAACGGCGAGCTCAGCCAGCAGCTGCCGCTGAAGCTCTTCGCCGCGGGACCGATGTTCCGCTACGAGCGGCCGCAGAAGGGCCGTCAGCGCCAGTTCCATCAGATCGACCTGGAAGTGCTGGGTGCGCCCGAGCCGGGGGCGGACATCGAGGTGATCTCGGTGGCGGCCGACATCCTCGACCGCCTGGGCATCCTCGACCGTTGCGTGCTCAAGCTGAACTCGCTGGGCGATCCGGAAAGCCGTGCCGGCTACCGCAAGGTGCTGGTCGACTACTACGCCGCCCACATCGCCAGGCTTTCCGAGGATTCGCGCGACCGCCTGCAGCGCAATCCCCTGCGCATCCTCGACAGCAAGGACGAGGGCGACAAGGCGATCAACGCCGGCGCGCCATCCTTCGCCGACCACCTGAACCAGGCGAGCCGGGATTTCTTCTCCGCGGTGAAGGACGGCCTGGCGGCCGCCGGCGTGCCGTTCGAGGTCGATCCCGCGCTGGTGCGTGGCCTCGACTACTACACCCACACCGCCTTCGAGTTCGTGACCAGCCACATCGGCGCCCAAGGGACGGTGCTGGGCGGCGGCCGCTATGACGGCCTGATCGCCGAGCTGGGCGGCCCGCCGACCGCCGGCATCGGCTGGGCCGGCGGCATCGAGCGGCTGGTCATGCTGTGCAACGAGCCGGCGCCGCTGCCGCGGCCCGTCGTCATCGCGCCGCTGGGCGCTGCGGCCGAAACCAGGGCGCTCGGTCTTGCGCGGTCCCTGCGCCGCCAGGGCATCACCGTCGAGCAGGACTACCGCGGCAACATGAAACGGCGTATGCAGCGCGCCAACAAGCTCAACGCCCGTGCCGTCCTGATCATCGGGGACGACGAACTCGCCAAGGGCGTTGCGCAGCTGAAGGACCTCGACAGCGGCGAGCAGCGCGAAGTGGCGCTGGATGCTTTGGCGGGGGCTTTGAAGGTCTAATTCTACTTGCGACGCTGCGGGGATTTTCTCTGCAGCGTCCGGCAATAGGCTACGAAGCTTTGCGCCGCCTCGCGAGCCGCAATGGCGTCGGCTCGGGTTAGGCGGACGGCCGCCGAATAGTCTCCGGTGGAACGAGTTTCAAATGCGTTGTGCAGCGCGGCTCCGGCTTCCCGACCCTCGGGTCCGAGGTCGCGCACGACGAGGCCAAACAGCCCGATCAACGAGGAATGAGTCTTTGGCAACGACTTGCCGTGATGCAAGAGGACTGCACAGGCTGCATGGTGCATCGCGTAGTATGCCGTCGAGGCGACAGCTTCGGGTTCGTCGGATGGCGCACGTCTGTTTACTGAACGCAGAAACCGCCCGGCCTTTTGCATATGAAGCTGGCGCTCGTCGCTCATACTGCAATGCCGTCTGCCCACACATTCCGGTAGAAGCTGTAGTCCAGCCGCTCGTGCTTGGCCGGCAGAGGGATTGCTTGAATGAAGGCGCCTGTTTCTATCGTCAGGTCATAGCTGATGAATGACAAAATAGACCGGTCGCGTGGCGTCGGGCGGCCGCGCACGAACACCGCCAGATCCCAGTCCGAATCCCGACGCGCGTCGCCCCGTGCGCGGGAGCCATAGAGCACGACCTTGGCCACGCGACGTCGCGGCATCGCCTGCAGGAGGCGACGCTTGAATTCGTGCGGGATAGTCAGGTCCTTGGCCATGGCAAAAGCATAGCATAGGGGACGCGAATCGGCCGTTGCCATCGTGGTATTTGCGCGTCGTTGTGAATTTGTGTAACGACCGGCCTCCCATGTCGCTGCTGCACAAACTCGACCAGATCACCGCCCGCTACGCCGAGCTCCAGGCCAGCCTGTCGGGCGGCAATCTCGATTCGCAGAAGTTCGTCGCGGCATCGAAGGAGTATTCCGACCTCGGGCCGCTGGTCGAGGCGATCGGCGAATGGCGAAAGGCCGAGCAGGAACTGAAGGACGCGGAGGCGCTGGCCGCCGATCCCGACATGAAAGCCATGGCCGAGGAAGAGGCGGCGGCGCTGAAAAAGCGCCTGCCCGATCTTGAGCGCGCCGTGAAGCGCATGCTGCTGCCCAAGGACGCGGCCGACGAGAAGAACGCCATCCTGGAGATCCGCGCCGGCACCGGCGGCGACGAGGCCGCCCTTTTCGCCGCCGATCTGTTCCGCATGTACCAGCGCTATGCCGCCGAGCATGGCTGGCGCTTCGAGGTCATGGAGCTCGCCGACACCGGCATCGGCGGCTACAAGGAGGCGATCGCCACCGTCTCGGGCCGCGGCGTGTTCGCCCGGCTGAAGTTCGAATCCGGCGTGCACCGCGTGCAGCGCGTGCCGGCCACCGAGGCCCAGGGCCGCATCCATACCTCGGCCGCAACGGTGGCGGTGCTGCCCGAGGCCGAGGAATTCGACGTCAAGATCGACGAGAAGGACCTGCGCATCGACGTCTTCCGCTCGTCCGGCCCGGGCGGCCAGTCGGTCAACACAACGGACTCGGCCGTGCGCATCACCCACATCCCGACCGGCGTGGTGGTGAGCCAGCAGGACGAGAAGAGCCAGCACAAGAACCGCGCCAAGGCGATGAAGATCCTGCGCGCCCGCCTCTACGACGCCGAGCGCCAGCGCCGCGACGATGCCCGCGCCGCCGACCGCAAGGGCCAGGTCGGCAGCGGCGATCGCAGCGAGCGCATCCGCACCTACAACTTCCCGCAAAGCCGCGTCACCGACCACCGCATCAACCTCACGCTCTACAAGCTCGACGAGGTGATGGAGGGTCGCGCCCTCGACGAGATCATCGATGCGCTGATCGCCGACGACGAGGCGGGCCGGCTGGCGGAGCTCGCGGCCTGACCGCCGGCCCGACCGCCGGTTTTGGGGCGACCTACGACAGCCTGCTGCGCGACGCGGCGGCGGCACTGTCGGCCGCGGGCCTCGACAATGTCCGCTTCGAAGCACGCCTGCTGTTGGCCCACGCGGCTGGCCTGTCGGTCGAGCAGCTGATTGCGCGCGGCAATGAGGCAGCACCCGCCACCACCGCCGCAGCCCTGCGCGAGCTGACGGCGCGGCGGATCCAGCGCGAGCCCATGGCCTACATCCTGGGCGAGCGCGAGTTCTGGGGCCTGCCGTTCAAGGTCTCGCCGGCCGTGCTGGTGCCGCGGCCCGACAGCGAGACGGTCATCGAGGCGGCGCTGTCGCTGCTGGCCGACCGTGACCGGTCCTGGCGGATCCTCGATCTCGGCTTGGGCTCGGGATGCCTGTTGCTGACGCTGTTGCGCGAGTTTCCTGCCGCTCGCGGCGTCGGGCTGGAAGTGTCCGAGGCGGCGCTCGCCGTTGCCCGGACCAACGCTGCTGCTCTGGGAGTAGGCGCGCGGGCTGAACTCCTGCTGGGCGACTGGCGCCAGCCGGGCTGGCGCGAGCAGATCGGCGGGTCGTTCGATTTGCTGGTCAGCAACCCACCCTACATCGAGGCTGGCGCAATCGCGGGGCTGATGCCGGAAGTGAGCCGTTTCGAGCCAAAGCTGGCGCTCGACGGCGGCGCGGACGGGCTTGCGGCCTATCGCGCGATCGCCGCCGAAGCACCTCGGCTGGTCGCCCCCGGTGGCCGGTTGCTCCTTGAAGTTGGCGAGGGCCAAACCCCTGAAATATATAGGATTTTCCAATCCACAGGTTTTACGGCCGAAGCCCCCTGGAAAGACCTCGGCGGCATCGACCGGGTGGTCTCTTTGAAGTATTAAAGGGTTGGCAACCAATCCGAATGATACTACGTTCCACCTCAGCCCCTTGGGGGGGCTTGGCCCGGGCCAGTTGGTGGCACTGGGCGATCATCCCTCTGAAAATCGGCCTGACGGCGCCCACGAAGGGCAGAGGGTAGCAAAGAACAACACCCGTCCGGCATGTAACTGGCCCTAGGTAATGAGACCAAACAATCGTCAGCGGTCGCGCGGCGGTCGCAATGGTGGCGGCGGTGGCGGCGGCCACCATCACAAGCAGCATCACAACCCCAACCGTCCGCCCAATCGAAACCAGCTCTTTGACTCCAGCGGGCCCGACGTCCGCGTGCGGGGCAATGCCCATCAGGTTTTCGACAAGTATCAGGCGCTGGCCCGCGAGGCGGCAGCCTCGGGCGATCGCATCATGGCGGAGGCCTATTGGCAGTACGCCGACCACTACTTCCGCATGATCCAGGCCTCCGGCGGCTTCGGCCAACGCAACAACCAGGGTTGGGGCGACGGCGGCGAGGAAGGCCAGGCACCACAGCAGCAAGGCCAGGGCGGCCCGCCGAACCAGCCCAGTGGCAACGGCCACCCCCAAGGCGAGCGCGATGAACAGCGGGGTGGCGACCGGGACGAGCAGGCCGACGAGCCCGGCCTCGGCGGTGTCGCCTTCCTGCAAAACGGACGCAATGCGCCGGACGGCGACGATCCGGCGGCGGACGAGCAGCCCGAGGTGCCGGAATTCACGCCGGCAACCGGCCGCAACCGCGGCTGATCGGGCACCTTGAGAGCGTCGTGAGAACGCCCGGCATGCGCCGGGCGTTCTTCGTTGGGCCTGCAGGTGGATCAAGGTCGGCGCGACGAACGCCAGCGTCGTCAAGCCGAGGCCGATGACGCCTAGAGCGGAATGAGATGAGGTGGAACCGCATGCGGTTCCACCTCATCTCATTCGCGCACCGGTGATCGCGGTTCCACAGGGCATGATGGGTCCGGCTGATTCCAGCCGGACCCATCATGCTCCGGGCCGCACGAAATGATGGTCAGCCAGGCAGCCGACGCACCAGCGAAGACGATCGCTGAAGGGCCGCCGAGGCGTATTCGAACATGCGGTAGGCGGCCAGAGCGGAATCCGATCAGATGGAACCGCGCGCGGTTCCATCTGATCGGATTCGCGCGCACCGGCGATGTTTGTATCACAGGGCGCAATCCATCCAGCTGATTTCAGCTGGATGGATTGTGCTCTAGCGACTTGTCGCGATGCTGCTCCTCGACCTTGGCGCGGGCCATCAACCTCCGGCTCCGATTCATTCGAGCCATCTGCATGCCCATGACCGCCAGACATGAAATTCTCCCTGTTTCCTTGATCCATGTCCTGTCGGCCGACGTGACAGCCGAGCATGTTGGCCGAGAAAAGCCGCACGCCTGATCCGGTCTTGCAAGGTCCGAATCCCTCCCCATATTCGGCACCGGGATGCCTCTGGAGAGGGTCCGCTCTTTCGCCCGCCGATGACGGGGGTGCGAATGAAAGGGTAGGGAAATGAATCAGGAGAAGTACACCGAGCGCATGCGCGGTTTCCTGCAGAGCGCCCAGATGCTGGCTCTGCGCGAAGGCCATCAGCGGCTCGTTCCCGACCACCTTTTGAAAGTCCTGCTCGACGATCCGGAAGGCCTCGCCGCCAATCTGATCACGTCCGCAGGCGGTGATTCCCGCGCCGTCCACCGCGCGGTCGAAGCCGACCTCGCCAGGCAGCCCAAGGTCGAAGGCCAGGGCGCGGGCCAGATCTACATGGCGCCGGAGACGGCGCGCGTCTTCGACCAGGCCGAAGCCGTCGCCGAGAAGGCGGGCGATTCGTTCGTCACCGTCGAGCGCATGCTGATGGCGCTGGCGCTGGCCAAGGGCACCGATGCGGCCGATGCGCTGGCCAAGGGCAACGTCAAGCCGCAGGCGCTCGAGAAGGCCATCCAGGGCCTGCGCAAGGGCCGCACCGCCGACTCCGCGTCGGCCGAGAGCGGCTATGACGCGCTGAAGAAATACGCCCGCGACCTCACCCAGGTGGCGCGCGAGGGCAAGCTCGATCCGGTGATCGGCCGCGACGAGGAGATCCGCCGCACCATCCAGGTGCTGAGCCGCCGCACCAAGAACAACCCGGTGCTAATCGGTGAGCCGGGCGTCGGCAAGACCGCCATCGCCGAGGGCCTGGCGCTGCGCATCGTCAACGACGACGTGCCCGAATCGCTCAAGAACAAGAAGCTGATGGCGCTCGATCTCGGCTCCATGGTGGCCGGCGCGAAATATCGCGGCGAGTTCGAGGAGCGACTCAAGGCCGTGCTGTCGGAGATTTCCGCCGCCGAAGGCGACATCATCGTCTTCATCGACGAGCTGCACACCCTGATCGGCGCCGGCAAGGCCGACGGCGCGATGGATGCCTCCAACATGCTGAAGCCGGCGCTGGCGCGCGGCGAGCTGCATTGCGTCGGCGCCACGACGCTCGACGAATACCGCAAGCACATCGAGAAGGATGCGGCGCTCGCGCGCCGGTTCCAGCCGGTGTTCGTCGCCGAGCCGACGGTAGAGGACACGATCTCGATCCTGCGCGGCCTGAAGGAGAAGTACGAGCTGCATCACGGCGTGCGCATCGCCGACGCGGCACTCGTGGCCGCCGCGACGCTCTCCAACCGCTACATCACCGACCGGTTCCTGCCGGACAAGGCGATCGACCTGATGGACGAGGCGGCGAGCCGCATCCGCATGCAGGTCGACAGCAAGCCCGAGGCGCTCGACGAGCTCGACCGGCGCATCATCCAGCTCAAGATCGAGAAGGAAGCGCTCAAGAAGGAGAGCGACCAGGCGTCGCGCGACCGGCTGGAGCGGCTGGAGAAGGAGCTGTCGGAGCTCGAGCAGAAGTCGGCGGCGCTGACGGCCCAATGGAAGTCGGCCAAGGACAAGCTCGCCGATTCGCAGAAGCTCAAGGAGCAGCTCGACAAGGCGCGCTCCGAGCTCGAGATCGCCCAGCGCAAGGGCGAGCTGGCCAAGGCGGGCGAGCTCGCCTACGGCGTGATCCCCGAGCTCGAGAAGAAGCTCAAGGAAGCCGAAACCATCGAGGTCCAGGGCGGGGCCCAGGGTGCTAGTAAGGGCGTCAAGGAAGAGGTCACGCCCGAGGACATCGCCGCCGTCGTGTCGCGCTGGACCGGCGTGCCGGTCGACAAGATGCTGGAAGGCGAGCGCGCCAAGCTGCTGCGCATGGAAGACCAGGTCAAGAAGCGCGTGGTCGGCCAGGACGAGGCCGTGCGGGCGGTGGCCGATGCGGTGCGGCGCGCCCGCGCCGGGC
Source organism: Rhodospirillales bacterium (assembly GCA_009377525.1). Taxonomy (GTDB): domain Bacteria; phylum Pseudomonadota; class Alphaproteobacteria; order Reyranellales; family Reyranellaceae; genus Reyranella. The sequence goes on along the minus strand of WHTW01000082.1, from coordinate 16,041 downwards.
TGCAGGATCCCAATCGCCCCATTGGTTCGTTCCTGTTCCTGGGCCCGACCGGCGTCGGCAAGACCGAGCTCACCAAGGCGATCGCCGAGTTCCTGTTCGACGACGACCAGGCGATGGTGCGCATCGACATGAGCGAGTTCATGGAGAAGCACTCGGTCAGCCGCCTGATCGGCGCGCCGCCGGGCTATGTCGGCTACGACGAGGGCGGCGTGCTGACCGAAGCGGTGCGGCGGAGGCCCTACCAGGTGATCCTGTTCGACGAGGTCGAGAAGGCGCATCCCGACGTGTTCAACGTGCTGCTGCAGGTGCTGGACGACGGTCGCCTGACCGACGGCCAGGGCCGCACGGTCGACTTCAAGAACACGCTGATCGTGCTGACGTCCAACCTGGGCAGCGCGCATCTCGCGGCCCTGCGCGACGGCGAAGCGGCTGAGACGGTGCGCGAGCAGGTGATGGAGGAGGTGCGCCGCGCCTTCCGGCCGGAGTTCCTCAACCGGCTCGACGAGATCCTGCTGTTCAACCGCCTGAGCCGCGCGCACATGACGGACATCGTCGAGATCCAGCTCGGCCGCGTCGCCAAGCTCCTGGCTGATCGCAAGATCGAGCTGGAGTTCGACAGCAAGGCCCTGCAGTGGCTGGCCAACCGCGGCTACGATCCGGTCTACGGCGCGCGTCCGCTCAAGCGGGTGATCCAGCGCAGCCTGCAGAACCCGCTGGCGACGCTGATCCTCGAAGGCCGCATCAAGGACGGCGACACCGTCAAGGTCACGGTCGAGGGCGGCGAGCTCAACGTCGGCGGCCAGCGCGTGCTGAGCGAAGCGGCCGACGACTAAAGCCGTCGGCTGAAACGTGAAGGGCGCGAGAGAGTCGCGCCCTTTTCATTGCTGGGAGCGCGCCAACCTACTCCCAACCTCACCCTGAGGAGGGCGCGATGCGCCCGTCTCGAAGGATGGGCCACAGTCTCGTTGTTGCCCACCAACGCGCGGAGGCTACTCCGCGCGACCGAGACGCGACAGGCGCGCATGTGAATGCGCGTAAGCGGGCCGCTCCTCAGGGTGAGGTTGTGACTTTGCGCAACCGGACTTGTTGCAGGCGGAACCCTGCGGCTGCCCCTGCGTTGGCAGGCGATGCATGGCCGCGTCGCCAAGATTGCCGTCCTGATAACAACCCTCACCACAGTCATCTTCGTTGTGGATGCCCGGGCTGACGACCCGCCACCCCCGCCCTCGGCGACCGAAAGCGAAAGCCGCAGCATCTTCATCTTCCAGGTCGAGAACGACGTCTTCAACCGGTTCAGCCCAAGCGACCGCGACTACACCAACGGCGTGCGCATCGGCTGGCTGTCGCCGGCGATCACCGCCATGCCGCCCGGGATCGTCGCGCTCACCACGCTGCCGACGTTCTTCGGCGAGCCGCAGTCGGACTCGGTCGTCCGCCGCGTCGGCGTGTCGGTCGGCCAGAACATCTACACGCCCGACGACACGTTCACGTCGGCGCCCATCTACAACGACCGGCCCTATGCGGCGTGGCTCTATGCCAGCTTCGCCCTGCAGTACACCTACAAGCGGCGCGACGAGAAGACGGGCATGCAGGAGCCGGTGCGGCTCGACACGCTGCAGCTCGATCTCGGCGTGATCGGACCGGCGGCCGGCGGCCAGTTCGTGCAGAATAATTTCCATAACCTGATTGGCGTGGCCCAGGCCAATGGCTGGACCAACCAGTTGCACAACGAGCCGACGATCGGCATCGGCTTCGAGCGGCGCTGGCGCACCGGCCGCACGGTGGTGTTCGACGACCCCAAGCTCGAGGTCGACTTCATCCCGCGCATCGGCGCGGCGCTCGGCAACGTGGCGATCTACGGCGATGTCGGCGGCACGGCACGTATCGGCAAGAACCTGCGCGACGATTTCGGACCGCCACGGCCCCGACCGGCGCTGCCCGGCTCGGAAGCCTTCATCGGCGATGGCAGCTTCGGCTGGTATCTGTTCGCCGGAGTCGATGGCCAGGTGGTCGGCCGCAACATCTTCCTCGACGGCAACACCGACAGCTACAGCCTGCGCGTGTCGCACCGGCCGTTCGTCGCCGAGGCCCAGGTGGGCCTCGCCATCACGTATGGCGGCGTGCGCCTCACCTACACGCAGGTGCTGCGCACGCCGGATTTCTACGAGCAGAACCGCTGGACGCAGTTCGGCTCGATCAACGTGACGTTCAGGTACTGAGAGCCTGCTGCCGACGGGACGTCAGATGGGTCCCATCAGCAGCAGGATGATCACGATGATCAGGATCAGGCCGGCGCCGCCGCTCGGTAGTAGCCCCAGCCGCTGCTGTACGGCCATGTCGGCAGGGCACCTATCAGGATCAGGATGAGGATGATCAGAAGGATGGTGCCCAGCATGCTTGCTCCTTGCTAGCCGAGGTTCTGCTCGGCGAACGACCAGTTGGCGAGCTTGTCCAGCCAGGCCTGGACGTGGTCCGGCCGGCGGTTCTGGTAGTCGAGGTAGTAGGCGTGCTCCCACACGTCGGCGACCAGCAGCGGCGTGCCGCCATGGGCGATCGGCGTGTCGGCGTTGGACGTCGTTTCAATGGCGAGCTTGCCGCCCTTGGTCACGAGCCAGGCCCAGCCGCTGCCGAACTGGCCGACGGCCGCCGCCTTGAAGGCCTTGTTGAAGTCCTCGACGCCGCCGAAGCTGTCCTCGAGGGCCTTCTTGATCTTGCCGGCCGGCGCGCCGCCCTTGGGCGTCATGCTGTGCCAGTAGAAATCGTGGTTCCAGGCCTGGGCGGCGTTGTTGAAGATCGCCTTGCCCTTCTCGTCCTTGGCCGACTTCTTGACGATCTCCTCGATGGTCAGGCCGGCATAGGCGGTGCCCTCGATGAGCTCGTTGAGCTTGTCGACGTAGGCCTTGTGATGCTTGCCGTAGTGGAACGAGATGGTCTTGGCGGAAACGACGGGCGCGAGCGCGTCCTCGGCGTAAGGGAGCTTGGGGAGGGTGAAGGGGGGCTTTCCTTTGTCCAAAGGCATGACGCGTACTCCGGCTAGCCCGACCAACAGGTCGGGTGGGCTGTGGATGGTGGGTTGAACGTCCGGTCGACGCCGACGTTGCAGCGCTCCGGACGGGTGGCAGGTTGCCACGGCAACCTTGGCAGAAACGTGACATTGACGGCCTGCGGCGACTCCGCGCGCAAGCCCCAAGGCAGCCCCCATCGTCATGGCGATCCTCTCCCGGCCGGCGCGCCAGCCGCTTTGGCCGCCGTCATCATCCTTGCCGAGGCCAGCCTCGTCGGCACGACGACGGGCGGTCGCGATCTCGACGAGAAGGCGGAGGCCGTCTCTTTGGCACGAACTTTTTTCTGGTAGCGACGCGAAGACGAGCAAGTGAGAACCACTCGCTCATCACGAGGCGTTGCGGCGCAGATTTTTCAGCGAACGGTTCTCACTCGCGCACTCAGTGGTTGCATCGTAAAAATCACGGAGTATCTCTCTAGGCGACACGAATCGCGAGGAGGTCGCCGTGCAAGGCAATCCACAAGTCATCGCCGAGCTGAACAAGCTCCTGAAGAACGAGCTCACCGCGATCAACCAGTATTTCCTGCATGCCCGCATGATGAAGCACTGGGGCTTCGAGCGCCTGGGCAAGAAGGTCTACGAGGAATCGATCGGCGAGATGAAGCACGCCGACAAGCTGATCCAGCGCCTCCTGATACTCGACGGGCTGCCCAACCTGCAGGACCTCGGCCGGCTCAGCGTCGGCGAGACGGTCGTCGAATGCCTGAACGCCGATCTTCGGCTGGAGAACGAGGCGCGCACGGCGCTGGTCGCCGCGGTCACGCTTTGCGAATCGACCAAGGACTATGTCAGCCGCGAGATCGCCGTCGACATCCTCGAGGACGCCGAGGAGCACATCGACTTCCTGGAGACCGAGATCTCCCTGGTCGGCAAGGTCGGCGAGCAGAACTACCTGCAGACACAGATCGGCGAAGGCAAGGAGTCGAGCTAGAGGCCGAAGGGCGTCATGCTCTTCTGGACCGCGCGCATCTTGCGCGCTCATTCATCATGAGCGTAGGGAGCCGAATCGGCCTCTGGCCGATTCGGCGTAGGAGGCTCGCGGTCCGGAAGAGCATGACGCGCCACTGGAGTGGCGCGTTCTCAGTAAAGACTAATCAGCAGCGAGAAGGTTCGGCGCCGCGGCCCGGTCGCCGGCGACAGTCTGGGCGATGCGCTCGCGCATGTCGCAGGCGCAGCTGCCGCATTGAGGGTTCTTGCCACAGGCGCGGAACACGTCGGCCGGGCGGCGGGCGCCCGCGCGGACGGCGGCGTCGACTTCGCGCTCACGAATGGCTTGGCAGATGCAGATGAACATGCCCTTGCGCCGCGTTTCCCATGCAGATGCGACTTACTCGCAGACGCAAAGGATAGTGGCCGGTCGCGAGCCGGTCAAGTGGCGCTAAAACCCTGGCAACAAATACTTTTCCAGCTTTGCCCGCAGCGCCCCCTCGATCGGGTGGGGCGTTTTGCCCTTCAGCCGGACCACCGTCATCTCGGCCGCGGCGATGCAGGTCCCGACCTTGAAGGCGGCCGAGCCCACAGTGATGGAGCTGGTGCCGATGCGCATGACGCCGGTGCCCAGCTCGACCTGGCCCGGCCAGTGCGATTCGGCGAGGAAGCTCACCGTCATGCCGGCCGAGATGCCGCGCGTGCCATTCGTAGCCGTCGTCAGGCCCATGTCGCGCATGAAGGTGAGGCGCGCGGTTTCGAGATAGGCGCAGATCGCCACGTTGTTGACGTGGCCGGCGGCATCCTGGTCGGAGAAGCGCACCGTGTCGGTGCACCAGTGCGGATAGATCGAGCGATCCTGCAGTCGTTTGTCGCGTGACATGGCGCGAGTGTAGCATCCCGCCGCCATGGCGCATCCCATCTTCACCGAGGAACACGACCTCATCCGCGCCCAGCTTCGCCGCTTCGTCGAGGAGAAGGTGAAGCCGCACGGGCCAAAATGGGAGGAGGCAGGCTTCGTGCCGCGCGAGGTGCTGCGCGAAATGGGCGAGCTCGGCCTCTTCTCGCTGCGCGTGCCCGAGGCGCTGGGCGGCGCGGGTCTCGATGCGCGCGCCTCGGTCGTGCTCGCCGAGGAGGTCGGCCGCTCGACCCACGGCGGCTTCGCCATCACCGTGCTGGTGCACACCGACATGGCGAGCCCGCATCTCGTGCGCTTCGGCACCAAGCGCCAGCTCGAGAAGTACCTGCCGGGCGTCATGGCGGGAAAGACCATCACCGCGGTCGGCGTCACCGAGTCCGGCGCCGGCTCGGACGTGGCCGGCATCCGCTCCCGCGCGCTTCGCGACGGCAACGACTATGTGCTGAACGGCGCCAAGATGTTCATCACCAACGGCGTGCATGGCGATCTCTATTTCATCGCCGCCCGCACCGATCCCGACGCCAAGGGCAGCCGCGCCATCACCATGTTCATCGTCGAGAAGGGCACGCCGGGCTTCAAGGTCGGCCGCGCCCTCGACAAGACCGGCTGGCGCTCCTCGGATACCGCCGAGCTTATCTTCGAGGACTGCTGCGTGCCGGCCGAGAACGTGCTGGGCGAGCCCAACCGCGGCTTCTACTCGATCATGGCCAACTTCCAGACCGAGCGGCTGGTGATCGGCGCCATGGCCATGGCCGAGGCGCGCGAGGCGATCCGGCTCACCTTCGAGCATGTCAGCCAGCGTACCGCCTTCGGCAAGCCGTTGTGGGACAAACAGGCGATCCGCCAGCGCCTGTCGCGCCGCCTGGCCGAGGTCGAGGCGGCCCGCCAGCTCGTGCATCACACCGCCTGGCTCGATGCCCAGGGCCAGGACTGCGTCGCCCAGGTGTCGATGGTGAAGGCGCTGGCCGGCGACCTGGTGAACCAGGTCCTCTACGACTGCGTGCAGTTCCACGGCGGCATGGGCTTCGTGCGCGAGACCGCGGTCGAGCGCATGGCGCGCGATGCGCGCGTCCAGTCGATCGGCGGCGGCGCGTCGGAGGTCATGCTCGAGGAGATCGCCAAGCGTTTCGGCGCGGTGCTCGCCGACTAGCCATCGGGGCGGTATTTGCGTTTGTATTGACCCAAAAGGGAAGCTCGCCGACGGCCTCTCTCCGCGGAATAAGGTAGTCGGATAAGGCCCGGGCAGGTTTTGACCGAGACTGACACTTGCTGACCGTGGAGATTTGAGATCTCGCTGTCCGACAACCGCATTGGGAATCGGGACTCCTGGTGTTACGACGTTCGCGCCGAGCGGCGGAGCAGGTGTAGTAGCGATAGCCCCCGCCTTTGCCAATGCGCAGCGTCATCGCCCGCCGCAGTCGGCGCAGAGGCAGATGCCGGTCAGCAGGGTCGGCCCGCTGACGACCCGTGCGGGCGTGACCTTCAAAAATCGCCCCCTGGCTCTTTTAGTCCGCCCTCGCAGCGCCTCGCAGCAGCAGCCGGACAAGTTCAGCCTGCCTGCGCACGCCGGTTTTCTCGAAGATATGGCTCAGATGTGCCCTGACCGTAGTGGCGGCGATGCCGAGCCGGGCAGCGGCCGCGTCGCGCCCGTCGCCCTTGAGGATCTCCATCGCGACGTCGACCTCGGCCGGAGTGAGCCCGAACCGACGACGCAGCTCCTCCTTTCGCACGTGCTGCTCTCGTTCGGGATCGGAGACCATGAGGATCGCTACGGGCGGCTTAAGGCCAAGCCAGGTTATACAGATCTGCGCTGCCTCCGCTCGGAACGGCGCGACGACAACGCGGAAGGGGTGGCGTCCTTCCGTGCGCGGGATCACCACTCTTCCGCCGGGTCCGCCGTTGACCGTCGGGATGTCCACGCAACTCGCGATCAGCCGGCGCAGCATGCGGTTTGCGCCGTGACTGCAGGCGCAGACGCCGTCCCGATCGATGCCGAGGCCGTCATTGCGGGAGAGGATCGCTTCAGCGGTCTGGTTCGCGAACAGTATTCGCGCCGCCGCATCGACCAGGATGACGCCGGCCTCCAGTCGATCGAGCGCAGCCTCCGCGCCCACCGCGCGCAAGTCCGCAGCGGCCAGTTTGTTGCCTACATGCAGCGCGGTCACGAGATGCGGCACCAGCGTCCGCATCGCGGCGATGTCCTCGGCGTCATAATCCTCGTGGCCCAGGCGGCGCCCGGTGGAGAGGTGGACGAACCTATGCGGCGTGTGCAGCGGAGAGACCGCCAATCCATGGAAGGCGCCCAGCGGTCTGACGCCTTCGTTGTAGAAGATTGTCCGAGCGTACTCGCGATCGGGTAGCAGCGCGGAGGTCGGCGCCACGGACCCGACGGGCAACGCGCGGACGGTCTGCCAGATCGCGGAGTCGGCATCGGCCGCGGCCGCGAAGCCCGCCACCTGCTCCGAGGCCATCTCGAAACCGACGGCGAACTCGGTCGTCCGGCTCGCGTTCTGGACCAGAAGGATGCCGTGCTCGCTCCGGAGGGCGCCGGCGATCGACGGCAATGCACGCGTCCAGCCCTCGGGCGTGAGCGGCGCCTCATGGATGAGCTGCACTGCGGCAAGAATCGCATCTGCTCGTGTCATCAGCGTCCCGCCGCCTGGGTTGTCGTAGAACCTCTTCAACGCCTGCAACCGGAGCGTGACGATATAGGACGAACGTCCGATGCGCCAGTACTCACCCTGTGAGATCATAAGCTTTGTTACCGGGTGCAGCGTCGCGTGCCTGTTGGAGACGAAGGGCTTGGAACTGCGGGTACGGGGCTTTCATGGGCACGAGTTACTACTGTCGTTCGGGTCAACGCACTCCGGTTGTCTTGTCCGAATCCGCTTGCGCCGTGCGGGTCAGCGCCGAACGTCAAGTTGCCACGGTACGAGGATGGTGTCCGAGACCACTGAGTTCTCGTCATCTTCCCATCATTCGAAATGAGCTCATTCCTGCTGAACGTGCTCCCGTGGAACTTTCCGCACTGCTGCGGATGCCGGGGCCAGCTCGGTATGGGCGACAGTGGCACCTGCGCGCGGTGGCGGCCCTGCTGGCGGGCACCTGCCTCGGCGGCGTATCGGCGCAGGCGCAGAATGCGACCTGGGCCGGCCCCGGCGCGGAATGGACGACCGACACGAACTGGTCGCCGCAGATGGTGCCGTCCAACACCGCCATCTTCGCCGGTGCCAACCCGACGAGCATCGTGATCCACGGCGGTACCTCGATCGGGACCCTCCAGTTCAACGCCGGAGCGCCGGCCTATTCGTTCACTAGCGACAGCGCTCTCAACATCTTCGGCGGTGGCATCGTCAACAATTCGGCCAACGCGCCGAGCTTCGAGGTCGGTAGCTTGCTGTTGTTCAGCTTCGGGAGCACGGCCGGCAACGCCACCATCACCAACAACGGCGGCTCGACAAACTTCAGCGGCGAAGCCACGGCCGGCAACGCCACCATCACCAACAACGGCGGCGGCGCGACAAACTTCAGCGGCGAAAGCACGGCCGGCAACGCCACCATCACCACCAACGGCGGCGGCTCGACAAACTTCAGCGGCACCAGCAGCGGCGGTGAGGCGCGTTTCATCACCAATGCCGGCGGCATAGTCGATATCTCGACCCTTACCTCCTTCGGAATGACCGCCGGATCGATCGAGGGAGCGGGCACCTATAATCTCGGCTTAAGGTCGCTCACGGTCGGCGGCAACAATCGGTCGACCGAGGTGAGCGGCACGATCCAGGGCATCGGCCCCGGCGCCTCACTGATCAAGGTGGGCACCGGCACCCTGATACTCTCCGGCGCCAACACTTATGCCGACGGCACCATCATCAACGGCGGCACGCTGCAGCTCGGCAACGGCGGCGTCAGCGGCTCGATCCTGGGTAACGTGGTCGACAACGGCACCTTCGCGATCAACCGCTCCGGCCTCTTCGCCTTCGGCGGCATCATCTCGGGAACTGGTTCGTTTGTGCAGAGGGGACCCGGGACGACCGTCCTTATAAGCACCAATACCTACACCGGCGCGACCTTCATTGATGGCGGCACCCTGCGGGCCGGGATCGCGGGTGCCCTCTCGACCGGCACCGCGGTCACGGTCGCTGCCGGCGCCACGTTCGATCTCAACAGCTTCGTTCAGTCGATCGGATCGCTGGCTGGGGCCGGCAGCGTAGCGCTCGGATCAGCCACGCTGACCACCGGCAACGATGGGACCTCGACCACGTTTTCCGGCGTCATCAGCGGCGCCGGCGCGCTGACCAAGGTCGGCGGCGGGACGTTGACGTTGTCGGGCATCAATACCTATGGCGGCACGACCACGGTCGATGGTGGAACGCTGATCGTGACGGGCTCCATCGCCAATTCCGCCGAGCTTCGCGTCGGCGACCTTGCGAACACCCAGGGCACGCTCACCATCCAGAACGGCGGGACGGTGAGCAACACGACTGGCTCCGTCGGCTTTGCCATTGACTCCGAGGGCGCGGTAAAGGTGATCGGCGGCGGCTCCACCTGGACCAATTCTGGAAACCTGTTCGTCGGCCGCAACGGCCCCGGCACGTTGACCATCGAGAGCGGCGGGACCGTCAGCAACACGCTCGTCGCCATTGTCGGCAACGGAACGAATGCCACGGCCAGGGTGACGGTGACCGGCGCCGACTCCACGTGGACTAGTTCCTCTAACCTCTTCATCGGCCGCTTCGGCAGCGGCACCCTCAACATTGCGGACGGCGGCACGGTGAGCAGCACCAACGGCTTCGTTGGCGGCGCCGTGGGCACGGGCACGGCGACGGTGACCGGCGCCGGCTCCACCTGGGTCAATTCCGGCGAGCTCAGCGTCGCCGAGCTTGCGAACTCGCGGGGTACGCTCACCATCGCGGACGGTGGGACGGTGAGCGCCGCCGGCGGGACTTTCGTGGCCCCTCTGTCTGATTCGGTCGGCACGTTGAACATCGGCGCAGCGGCGGCTGAGGCGGCAGTTGCGCCGGGCACGCTCAACACGGCAGTTGTTACGTTCGGCGCCGGCACCGGCACGCTCAACTTCAATCACTCGGCGAGCGGCTACGTGTTCGCGCCGCAGATCACCGGCAACGGCGCGGTCAACGTTTTTTTCGGCACGACCATCCTCACTGCCACCAGCACCTACACCGGCCCGACCACCGTGAACGGCGGCGGCTCGCTGATCGTGAACGGCTCGATCGCCAATTCCGCCACCACGGTGAACAGAGGCGGCATGCTGGGGGGCAATGGCACGGTCGGCGCCCTCAACGTGCTCGCCGGCGGCACGGTGGCGCCGGGCAACTCGATCGGAAACCTCACGGTGAATGGCAACGTCACCGTCAATAGCGGCATCCTGGAGATCGAGGTCAATCCCAACGGCACCAGCGACCGCCTCACCGTTGCCGGCGGCGGTGCGACGTTGAACGGTGGCACCGTAGAAATGCTCGTCCTGCCCGGCACTTACACGCCCAACACGACCTACACCATCGTTTCGACGTCGGGCGGCGTCACCGGCACGTTCGACAATGTGACCGAGGACTTCGCCTTCCTGACGCCGACCCTCTCTTACGACGCCAACAACGTCTATCTCTCCCTGCTGCTCGGCGCCAACGCCTTCCGCTCGGCCGGCCAGACAGTCAACCAGCAGGCGGTCGGCGGCGCGCTCGACGCGATCGCCGCCAGCGGCAATGTCGGCGGCCTGGTCACGACGATTGCGAACCTCACCAGCAGCCAGGGCGCGCCGGCGCTGCAGGCGCTGAGCGGCCAGCCCTATGCAGACTTCGGCACGCTCAACACCCGCGGCAGCCAGCTCTTCATGAATGCCGTCGGCCGGCAGATGGCGGTCGATCGCGGCGCCGGCTTGGGTGGCGCCAAGAGCGTGGCGCTCGCCGAGGCCTGCGATGTCGCTTGCGACAGCGAGGCGCCGCGGCGGTTCGGCGCCTGGCTCAGCGCCATCGGCAGCACCGGCAGCGTGCTGGGCGACAGCAATGCCGCGGGACTGACCTACACGTTCGGCGGCACCGCCTTCGGCATCGATTATCGCCTCGACCCGCGCTTCCTGGTCGGCATCGCGGGCGGCTGGGTCTCCGGCACGCAGTGGGTCAACGGCTTCTCCGGCAACGGCTACTCCGACGCCTTCAGCGTCGCCCTCTACGGCTCCTTCACCCAGGGCGCCTTCTACGCCGATGCGCTCGCCGGCTACGCCAATGCGAGCAACCGCCTGCAGCGCGTCATCAACACGCCCGGCCTGCCCACCGGCATCGCCAACGGCAGCACCAGCGCCAACCAGTTCCTCGGCCAGATCGAGACCGGCTACAGGATCGGCCTGGACTTCCCGGCGAAGACGTCGATCAGCCCCTTCGCCCGCCTGCAGATCGGATCGGCCAACCAGGCGGCCTTCACCGAGAACGGCGCCAGCCTCTACAACCTCACCGTGGCGTCGCAGACCACGACCTCGGTGCGCAGCACCTTGGGCGTCGACTTCGCCGCCGCCTTCGATCTGGGCGGCGGCACCCTCCTCGATCTCGGCGTGCGGCTGGGCTGGTTGCACGAATACGCCGACACCGCGCGGCCGTTGACGGCCGGCTTCGCCGCCGCGCCGGGCGCCCAGTTCACCGTCTTCGGCGCGACGCCGCAGCGCGACAGCGCCGTGCTCGGCGTGTCAGCTGCCGCCGCCATCAGCGAGAGGACGTCGCTCTATCTCAACTACGACGGCGAGGTCGGCGGCGGCACCGACAACCACGCGCTGAGAGTGGGATTTCGGATGACCTGGTGAGGCGGGGCCTCGGCTCCAAGGGCAAGATCATCTCGGAATCCGGGGCGCAATCAAATCGAAACAAAGGTGCGGCTTCGTCGGAATCGGCAGGAGAGAGCAATGGCACGGCACACCGAACTCGCAAAACAGGAATTGCAGGCCGCTAAGGCAGACATCGGGTTAACGGATCCAACCGATGCGTTGAACCGCCATCATTTGCATGTCGCACGAGCATTGACCGAGATGGCGACTGCGCTTGCTGACATCTACGACAAGTTAGTCGTGATCGACAAGAAGCTGACGATGCGCTGATGCTCTGGACAAGTACAACAGATTGGCCGGGCAGTACGCGGTCGGCCCCATGCGCGACTCGCTTATGGTATCCCCCAGTATAAGGCTTAAAGCGTTGACCGAAGTGCTACACAAAGCCAAGTGTAGCGGTTTGGAGGGGGCAAGCAAATGACGCCCCCGAGGGCATAGGTCGAGCGGTCGAGCACGTCCTCCTCGCGTGGCAGGTGCGGCGGCAGCGCGCCGTGGTTGATCCGGCGCCGGCGCGGTGGCTTGTCCGGCGTCGCGGACGGGTTCTTCTCGTCCGCCGCCTCCGTCGCCGACAGCGTCTGCTCGACCTCGTCGAGCGCCAGCTGGTCGGGATCGAGCTGCTCGGAGCGCCGGCCGAAGCGATGGCGCTGTAGCTCCTTGATGATCGCCGACAGGCGGTCGATCTCCTGATCGCGCGCCTGCAGGTAGTGTGCGATTGTCGGTGGTTACTGGTTCCTGACCAGATCCCGTCCGGCATTGGTTAGCCAAACGCTATCGCCACGATGGAGCATCCAGCCCCGATCGACGGCGACCGCGATAGCCTCTTTTGGGCGCGGTCGGCGTCACCAGCCTGGGGTCGAAGACGCTCACGGTCACCAACGGCGGGAACGTCGGCGGCGTCATCCAGGATGGCGGCATCGCCGGCGGCTCCGGCGGCGGGCTGACGGTCGCGGGAATGCGCTCGATCTGAGCGGCGTCAATACCTACACCGGCGCGACGACGATCCAGGGCGGCGCGACACTCAGCCTGACGAGCTTCGGCAGCATCGCGACCTCGCGTAGGGTGAATCTCAGCGGCGCGGGCGCCGTTTTCGATATTGCCCTTCAGCAGCGGCAACCAGACGATCAGGGACCTGTCCGGCGTTGCCGGCTCGACGGTCGAGCTCGGTCTCAACACGCTGACCCTGGGCACGGCGAACTCGACGAGCTTCGGCGGCGCGTTTGCCGGCACCGGCGGCCTGGTCAAGCAGGCAGCGGCACGCTGACGCTGAGCGGCGCCAGCACCTACTCGGGCGGCACGACGATCAATGCCGGCCTGATCAACTTCGCGGCGCTGAACAACTTCGGTACCGGGACGGTCACGCTGAATGGCGGCGGCGTGCAATGGTCGAGCGGCACCACGACCGATATCTCCTCCCGGCTGGCGCCGCTCGGTGCGGCTGGAGGCACCGTCGACACCAACGGCGACAACGTCACCTTGGCGACGGCGCTCAGCGGCACAGGCGGGCTCACCAAGCAGGGCCTGGGCCAGCTCACCCTTACCGGCAACAACACTTTCACCGGCGCCACGACGGTCACTGGCGGCATCCTGGCGGTGAATGGCAGCCTGGCCAGCGGCGTGACCTTGAACAACCGGATGTCGATCTTCTGCTCGAGCAGGTGGGTGGCGAAGCTGTGCCGCAGCGTGTGCAGGGACACGGGCTTGTCGATCTCGGCCGCTTGCGCCGCGGCGTGGCAGGCGCGGTTGAGCTGGCGTGTCGTGAGCGGGTTGACCGGGTTCTGCCCGGGAAACAGCCACCCCTGTGGCTTGAGCCCGGGCGCGCCGCCAGCAGGCGCGCGACCTCCTCGGGGCTCAGCACGACCGGCAGCCGCCGGGGCTCTCGCACGAACGGCAAGTGGATCACGACGTCGGGCTTGCGCCGCGTCACCATGAACAGGAACCGCAGCGCCGTCAGACTGTGATTGATGGTCGGCACGCCCGCGCCGCTCGAAACCAGATGCAGCTGATAACGGCGCACGTCCTCGAAGCTCGCCGTGTCCGGCGAAGCGCCAAGGAAGGCGCTGAAGTTCCTGACGGCGCGGATATAGCCTTCTTGCGTCTGCGGCGCCATCTTGCGAATCGTCATGTCTTCGATCATGCGCCGCCGTAACGGACTGACGGACATCTCGGTCATGGGGATGCTCCTGTGCTGAGGGGAGGTTCAACACCCCCATCCTCAGACAGAACGCCCCCATCCTCGTCATTGCGCTGGCTGCGCCACCCTACCGCGCGAGCGGTTTAGTCCAATGACCCAAAGCAGACGAACAGCCGCTTTGCGCAGCGTAGAGCGCATTGTACTCTCAGCTGCTACGAGCCCGCAGCATCGAGGATCAGAACAGTGACATTCTGGCTTCGCATTTCCAGCACAATCCTTTTTGCGAGTTTTGCTGTTCTCAGTCAGCGTAGTCATGCGACTGCCGCGGAGTTGAAAATCTTAGCACCCAGGTCGATGTGGACGGTCCTGAAGGAGATCGGGCCGCAGTTCGAGGTCAGCTCAGGCTACAAACTCACCGTAGTGACAGGCATTGCTGCGACCCTCGCCGATCGGATAATCGAAGCTGAACCGTTTGACATTTTCATAGGCCCGCCGGTGCAGATGGATCGGCTGGTGCAGACCAACAGGGTCATTGCCGATACTCGGATATCGATCGCGCACTCCGGAATCGGCGTTGAGGTGCGTGCAGGCGCGCCTAGACCCGATATAAGCTCGGTCGATGCTTTCAAGCGGGCGTTGCTGAATGCAAAATCGATTGGCTATTTGAAGCAGGATGGAACGAGCGGCGCCTATCTGCATCGTGTCTTTGAGCGGCTCGAAATTGCGGACGCGATCAAGTCAAAAGTTGTACGGCCGCAGACTGACATTGTCTCAGAACTTGTCGCGAAAGGCGAAATTGAGCTTGGCTTGGTTGTCATTACGCAAATCATGACCACTCCGGGGGTGGATCTTGTTGGACCTATCCCACACGAAATTCAGTCCTATGTCAGGTGGAGCGGCGTAGTAAGCGCAAGTTCCACAGCGCCGCAGGTAGCGAAGGAGTTGCTCAACTTCCTGACTGGCCCCACAGCCCTGCCCGTGCTCAAGGCGCAAGGAATGGAACCTGGATGATCTCGCTACTGGTCTGCTGTTGTTAAGGGTTCTCGGACGCCTGCCGCTGCTGGACGAGGGGTCACACGCGGGCGGCAGGCGTCGGAGAAGCCTCAGGGGAGGAAACCGCGGGACAGGTTCGCTCGGTGGTGCCGCGCGCTATGGCGATAGTGGGGCTGGCAGTTGTGGCTCGGCCGGCTCGGTTGGTCGAGTTTGGGCGGCCTGCTGTAATCGGTGACAGAGATGGAGAGCCAAAGCGAGGGCTCTTGAGGCTGCGCGCATGCTGGCATGACAGGTAAGAGCGTGCGGCGATGCGGCTTTGACGCGAGCGTCGCCGTCGCCGGTCGAGGACCCGCGACACAGACGAGCAGCGTTTAAGCGTCGTGCTGTCGGGAGCGGCATCATGATGTGTCGATCGTGATCGGGCTCGACGGTCGGGTCCTGGGCGTGGAGCCGCGCTCGAAGGTCTCGATGATGATCATGCGGCCACCGCAGCACGGGCATGGGAACGAGTGCATCGGCGGCTCGTCGGCGTCGGTGTCGCGGGGCTCGCTCTGCGTCGGCCAGACGCCGAGCAGTTCTCGGGCGCGGGCGAGGTTCTCGGCGCGCCCGCCATTGGCGAACAGGCCATAGTGTCGGATGCGATGGAAGCCGCTGGGCAAGACGTGGATGAGGAAGCGGCGGATGAACTCGCCGCTCGCCAGCGTCATGGCCTTCTGCCGCTGATGTCGCGTGGCGCGATAGTCCTTCCACTTGAAGGTGACGCCGTTGTCGTCGAAGGCGATCAGCCGGCTGTTGGCGATGGCGACGCGGTGGGTATAGCGGCTGAGATAGGCGAGCACCACCTGCGGTCCGGCGAAGGGTCTCTTGGCATAGACGACCCACTCGATCGTGCGCAGCGGCGCCAGATACGCCGCGAAAGCGCGGCGCTCGGCGAGCGGCGCGTGATCGCCGAAGAATAGGCCACGCTCAGCGCCGCTCGGTACTTGAGGCCCGGGGCAGCTTCCAAGAAGCGCGCAACCTCCTCAGGGCTCAGAACCACGGGCAGCTTGCGGGGCTCGCGAACGAAAGGCATGCGCTGCGTGATCTCGCTCCGCCCAAGCGTCACGGCGAAGAAGAACCGCAACGCCGTCACCGTCGCGTTCTGGCTCGGAACCGCGACGCCGCTGGAGGCCAGATGC
>WHTW01000081.1 GCA_009377525.1 Rhodospirillales bacterium | reverse complement strand
ATCCTGCTCAACCTGACGCTGATCGGCGCGGTGCTGGGCCTCACGCCCTTCCTGCCTAACGGCGGCTATGCCGCCGCGATCGGCGTGGCCGTCGCGGGCCTGCTGCAATGGCTGTGGCTGCTGGTCGTCTGCGCCCGCCACGACGTCGGCATCAGGCTGGTGCGGCCGCGCTGGACCAGGCGGGTGGCGCGCCTGGTCACGCTCGCGACGCCGGTGGCGATCGGCGGCGGCGTGCAGCAGATCAGCGGCATGCTTGACGTGGTGTGGGCCTCGCTACTGCCGGTCGGCACGATCTCCGCCCTCTACTACGCCGACCGCATCGCCCAGTTGCCGCTGGGCGTGGTCGGCATCGCCATCGGCACGGCTCTGCTGCCGCTGCTGGCCCGCCAGCTCCGCGCCGGCCAGACCGAGTCGGCGATGGCCAACCAGAACCGCGCCATCGAGTTCGGCCTGCTGTTCAGCCTGCCCGCCGCCGTGGCGCTGTGGCTGCTGGCCGAACCCATCATCCGCGTGCTGTTCGAGCGCGGCCGGTTCGGACCCGAGGACACTTTGCGGGCATCCGGCGCGCTGGCGGCCTTCGCCGTCGGCCTGCCGGCCTTCGTGCTGGTCAAGGCGTTCACCCCAGGCTTCTTCGCGCGCGAGGACACCCGCACGCCACTCGTCATCGCGGTCGTCTCGATCGTGGTGAACGTCGCGCTGAACCTGGTGTTCCTCTACGGCACCACGCTTGCCCAGGTCGGCATCGCGCTCGCGACCTCGTTGTCGGGCTGGCTGAACGCCGCGCTGCTCGCCGTCGTCCTGCACCGCCGCGACCACTGGATCGCCGACCGGCGGCTCGTAGCGCGATCGCTGCGCATGCTCGCCGCCACGGCGGGCATGGGCATCGCGCTGTGGCTGGCGCTCGTCCTGCTGGCGCCGATCGTGGCGCAAGCCAGCGTCACGGGCGTGTTGGCGTTCGTCGGAGTCTGCACCCTGGGCGCCGTCGTCTACGCAGCGCTGGGTGCGTTGCTGGGCATCGTGCGCCTGTCGGAGCTGCGCTTCGTGATGCGCCGGCCCCCTGACCTCGGATCTGCCGGCCTCAGATCAGCCGACCCAGACGAACAACCGTGACGCCGGCGCGCAAGGGCCGGTTGACCGCGGGCATCACCAGCACGCAGTCGCCGTAAGGCGTCGTCACCGGCTCGCCGTCGTCGTGGCCCAGAACGGTGCCGGCTCTGGCGATCACCTCCTGGCCCTCGAAACGGCGCGCCGGCGTGAAGTTGCCGCGTTTGGTGGCGATCGCGTGCGTGACCTGCACGATACGCTGGCTTGGCGGCGCGGGCTGCCGCCAGTTGGCCGGCAGGTCGGCGGCCTCGACCACGCCGGTCTCGACGATGAAGCGATGGGCCACGTCCTTGGCCACCGTGACCGACGAGGCGCGCCAGTGCTGGCCGGTCTCGATCAGCAACGCGGTCCTGTCGCTCTGGGGATCGCCGAAGGCGCCGTAGTCGCGCATGCGCATGCCGGCGGCATGGCCGCGGTCGCGCACGATGTCGGCCGGCGCGCCCAGCCGCTTGGCCAGTTCGACGCCGCGGTCGAGCGGCCCGCACAGCATCAGCGGCACGCAATCGTCGTGCATGGAATGGAGGTCGAGCAGGAAATCGGCGCGCTCGACATAGGGCCGCACGACCTGGGCCCGCTTGGTCTCGCGCGTGGACGCCGGCTGGTCGAGCCGACCCCAGGTGCGATTGAAATCCTCGTCGATCATGCGCGACTTGAACGGATTGTTGGGATCGAAGCGCTGATAGGCCTCGAAGTTGTTGAACGAGAAGATCAGCGTGCCCTTGCGCGGCTTGAGGCCGCGGCCGAGCAACTCGTCAACCACGATCGCGCCCGACACTTCGTTGCCGTGCGTCAGCGCCGCCACCATCACCGTCGGTCCGGGCTTGCCGCTGTCGACGACATGGATGAAGGGCGCGTCGCCCTTCTCCCACCGCCTGATGTCGGGAAAGGCGTATTCGATCGGTGGATTCTCTGACATGGACACTCGACCTCCGGAACCGCGCTTATAGCGCGATTCCGGGCCGGAGCGAGACTCAGGCCTCCCGATACCAACTCGCCAGACCGCCCGTGTTGTTGTCCCAGCCGCTGAGCTCGACCACGAGCTTGTTGGCCACGGCGGCGACACCCAGCCGAGCGATCAGGGGAATGACGACGTGATTGTTCACGATGAGCTCGTTCAGCTTGATCATCATGCCCGCGCGCTTGACGCCAAGCTGGTGTTGTACATCTGCAGGTCGGCGTAGAACTTCTGGTAGGTGTCCGGATTGGCGACGTCGGACGAGAAGAACACCGACGCCGTCACCGACTTCAGCTCGACGTCGATGCCGGCCTTCTGGCAGGCCTGCTTGATGATCGCCTGGGTCTTCTGGCGTGGCTGGTTGATCGAGGTCTGGAAGACGAACTTCAGCTTCTTGCCGTCCTTTGCCCGAATGCCGTCGGCGCCCCTGGCCCAGCCGGCCTTGTCGAGGATGGCGTTCGCCTTGTCGATGTTGAACTCGTACGTCGTCGTCTTGGAAGCGAAGCGCTCCGGGTTGTGGACGAAGTTCGCCGTCGCCGCGCCGGTGCGGCCGTAGATGTGCTTCTCGACCGAGTCCTTGTCGATCAGCAGCGCCAGCGCCTGGCGCACCGCCGGATCCGACAGGGTCGGATGCTTGGTCTTGATGCTCGAACGCTCGCCGTCGACCTCGGTCCACGGATCGGTGAAGTTGACCTGGATGTGCTCGATGGCGCCGCCTCGGCTGATGATGATGCGGCCCTTGCCGCCCTTCTCGAGGCGCGTGAGGATCTCGTCCTCGACCTGCATGTTCCAGCCGAAGTCGAACTCGCCGGTCTGCAGCACCGCGCGGGCCGCGGAGACCGCGTCGCCGCCACCCTTCATCTCGATGGCGTCGAAGTGCGGCCGGTTCGGCACGTGGTAGTCGGTGTTGATCACGCCGGTCACCATGTCGCCCGGCTTGAAGTCCTTGAACTTGTACGGCCCGGTGCCGACCGGCTTGAGGTTGGTCGGCGCCTCGCGCGACTTGCCGCCGATGTAATCGCCGAACAGGTGCTTGGGAATGATCATGCCCAGCGCCCCGACGTAGGCATCTGCCCAGAAGGGCGTCGGCTGCTTGAACTTCACCGTGACGGTGTGCTGGTCGACCTTCTCGACCGTGATGTCGGCATAGACGCCGCTGGTGACGGCGGCCGTCGCCGGATCGCGGGCATACTGCCAGTTGAAGATGACGTCGTCGGCGGTGAACGGCTGGCCGTCGTGCCACTTGACGTTCTTCTTCAGCTTCCACGTCACCGACTTGCCGTCGGCAGCGAGCGTGCCGTCCTCGCGCCCCGGAATTGACTCGGCCAGGATCGGTCGCAGATTGCCTTCAGCATCCCAGCCGGCCAGCGGCTCGTAGAACAGACGCGAGCCGTCCTGGTCCTTGGTGCCGGTCGCAAAGTGCGGATTGAGGAGCGTCGGCGCCTGCCACCACAGCACCTTGAGCACGCCGCCGCCGCCCCGCTTGGTCGGCTTGTAGGCCGGCCGCGACTGGGCCATCGCTACGCCCGAATAGGCCAGAAGCTGATTAGCCAGCGGCGCCGTCAGCCCGACGGCCGCCATGCGACGCAGGAAACTGCGACGGGACATGCGGCCCGCCTTCACCTGGCCGATCAGACGGCGCAGACCACGTTCGTTCATCGGATACCCTCTCGAATTCGGTGCTCCTGCCATCCTGCAAGATGTGTGCAAAGCCGATGGGAACAGGCTCGACCGTCGCCGTCAACGGCGCCTTGATTCCGGCTCCGACCTCGGTCATACCGCCCTGCCCTTGCCTTCCACCGGCGGGGTGCGCGGAGGTCCAAACCCCGCGTCCTTCCACAGTGAGCGGAGTCCACATCCCATGCCCGACGTCACGACGACAGCGCCCAACACGCATCTGGCGCCCTATGCCGCCCGGGGCCTGAAAGGCCGCATCCTTTCCGGCGTGCAGCCGACCGGCAATCTGCACCTCGGCAACTATCTCGGCGCGATCCGCAACTTCGCGCGCCTGCAGAACGACTTCGAGTGCCTGTACTGCGTAGTCGACATGCACGCCATCACCCAGCCGCAGGATCCCACGCTGATGGCGGCCCAGACGCGCGAGATCGCGGCGGCCTTCCTGGCCGCGGGTGTCGACGGCGGCAAGCAGATCATCTTCAACCAGTCGATGGTGCCGGAGCATGCCCAGCTCGCCTGGGTGTTCAACTGCGTGGCCCGGGTCGGCTGGATGAACCGCATGACGCAGTTCAAGGAGAAGGCGGGCAAGGATCGCGAGAACGCCTCGCTCGGCCTCTACGCCTATCCGGCGCTGATGGCGGCCGACATCCTGATCTACAAGGCCACCCATGTGCCGGTCGGCGAGGACCAGAAGCAGCACCTCGAGCTGACGCGCGACATCGCCCAGAAGTTCAACAACGACTTCAACGCGCCCGACTTCTTCCCGCTCACCGAGCCCCTGATCTTCGGCGAGGCGACGCGCGTCATGAGCCTGCGCGACGGCACCAAGAAGATGAGCAAGTCCGACCCGTCGGACCAGTCGCGCATCAACCTGACCGACGACGCCGATGCGATCGCATTGAAGATCCGTCGCGCCAAGACCGATCCGCTGCCCATGCCGGAGAGCGTGGCCGACGCCGAGAAGCGGCCCGGTGCCGACAATCTTCTAGGCATCTACGCCGCGCTGGCCGACCGCGAGAAAGCGGACGTGATCCGCGAATTCGCCGGCAGGCAGTTCTCCGAGTTCAAGGCGGCTCTGACCGAGCTTGCGATGGCCAAGCTCGGCCCGGTCGGCGCGGAGATGCAGCGGCTGATGAGGGACCCCGGCCACGTCGACGCCGTGATGCGCAACGGCGCCGACCGCGCCCGCGCGTTGGCCGAGCCGATCCTGGCGGAGGCCTATCGGACGGTGGGTTTCCTCAAGCCATAGGGGAGCGCGGGCCTCTGGCCCGCGCTCCAGCCTACCCTTCCATCCGGGTCAGCGCCCACTTCACGGTACAGCCCTCCATCGGCACCTGGCCGACCAGCACGATCTGCTCGGTGCGGCGCACGCGGCCTTCCTCGCCGAGATAGATGCTTTCGGCGAGACCGATGCCCGCCCCCGACGCGCGCAGGCGCCAGCCGCGGCCGCTCGGCAGGCGCATCAGCACCGCCTGGCCGCTTTGCGCCAGGGTCGCCTTCACCGCCGGATGCAGGTGGAAGCGCACGATGAAGCGCTTGTCCGGCGAGCCGACAGGGCGGCCTTCAGGACCCGTAAAGGTGTCCTCGCCGCGCAGGTCGCCGCCGTCGGCCGACAGCCACAGGCGGCGGCGATGGATGATGCCGTAGAGCGAGCGGTAGCCGTCATGCATCATGTCGAGCCACTGCGCGCCGTCGTTGTCGGCCCGGTCTACCACGACGTTGCCGGCGCGATACTCCAGCGCGCCGTGGTCGGTGATCTCGCTCGAGTTGGTGTCGTCGACCACCGCCGTCGAATGCGCCGCCGTGAAGCGCATGAAATGCCGCCAGTCGCGCGGCGCGCCGGGATAGGTGCCGCAATTGACGATCAGCCGCTCGTGCGCGGCGCTCATCTCGAAGCTGAGCGTGCCGGCATGGGCGATGCCGTCCATGCCGCGGCCGGGCGGGCTGCCGGCATCGGTGATCACCAGCGAGGTGCCGGCGGCCATCCGCTGGAAGCCGCTTGCCAGCACCATGGTCGGCGCGCTCTCGCTCGAGCCCGAGCGCGCCAGCACCAGGTCGATCAGGGTGCGATCGGCCTCCCAGGCGCCGTTGAACAGGGCGAGCCCGCCGTCGCCATGGCGGAAGAAGCGCAGCAACGGCGCCATGCGATCGATGGCGGCGACGATCTCGGCCGGTGCGCGGCGTTCGGCCGAGCCGAGGGCCGAACGCACGTCGATCAGATGGCGCAGCACCGCGAGCTGCAGGTGCGGCGCGCGCTCGGCCACGATGCCGTCGTGCAGCACGTAGCGCTTCACGAACTTGGCGAGCCGCGACAGCGTCTGCTCGAGGTCCTTCTCGAAGTGCTTGCCGTCGCGCAGGAAGGCGAGGTCGACGAAGATCAGCGCCTTCAGCGCGGCGACCGCCTCGTGCCCGACCAGGCCGGTGCGCAGCGCGCGCCGGAGATGGGTGCGCTGGCGGGCGAGCGAGAACACGAAGCGGGCGGCGAAGCCCGGATCGGCGGCGGTGGCCAGCCAATCGTAATGACGGATCCACGAGACGATGCGCTCGGCCAGCACGTCGCGCTTCCAGGTGACGGCCGACCAGCGGCCCTCGCAGTTCGACCAGTCGTCGACCAGACGGACGGCCAGCGCCGCCGCCGAGGGATCGCCGCAATCGCGCAGGTCGCGCAGCCAGCCAAAGCCGTTCAGGGCATCCACCCACAGGGCCGGCGCGCCGGCGCGGCGCCACGGCGGGTCGTTCGATTCGGGTGCCACGGCGCCAGCGCTGCCGCGGGCCAGCAACTCCCCCATGATCAGGCGCTGGCCGACCGCGGGATCGCCCGGCCAGGTGTCGGGCGCCACGGCGAAAAAGGAGCGCGGCGAGGCGTAGCCCAGGGTGAGCGAATAAAGGCCGGATTCGAGCAGCCAGTGGCCAAATCCACGGCTTTCGCCGGGGGCGGCCTTGGCCGGGCGGGCGGGAACGGAGCGGGACGGACGGGTACCGGCCACCAAAGGCTCACCCGGTCGACGCACGTCTGAGGCAACCAGCGTCATCTATTTCTGTTCTTTGGCCCGTCGGCATTTCCCACCGGGCAGTTGAGGGGTGTGGTCATTTTAGCCCACCCGGATGGCCATGGCGATGGCCCCGCAATGCCCCTTGAACCGCCTTCCTGGCACCCCAGATTCACCGCAAGGGAAGGCCTAAATGGATTCCTGGACGCTCGCTCCTCGGAGGAGGGTTCTATGAGCCGTGTGTCGATGTTCAATTCGCCCCTGCTGCTGGGCTTCGACCAGCTCGAGCGCACGTTCGACCGTCTGGCCAAGAGCGCGGAGGGCTATCCGCCCTACAATATCGAGCGGATCGGCGAGAACGGCTTGCGCATCACCCTCGCTGTGGCGGGCTTCACGTCCGACGATCTGGCGATCGAGCTGGTGGAGAGCCAGCTCACGGTGCGCGGCAAGCAAACCGACGACGGCGATCGCGTCTTCCTTCATCGCGGCATCGCGGCGCGCCAGTTCCAGCGTGCGTTCATGCTGGCCGAAGGCATCGAAGTGACGGGCGCGCGGCTCGACAACGGGCTGCTGTCGATCGATCTCGTGCGGCCGGTCCAGGAACCACGCATTCGCAGGATCCGCATCGAGGCCGGCGACCCCGGCAGCGATGCCAGCAACGCCATCGACATCACCGCGCGTCGTGTTCAGCCCCGCTGACGGACGCTGGTTGACGCTGCCAAGGAGGTAGCCATGGAAAACGAGCAGGCTAATTTCATCCCCCTCGCCGACGAAGCCTTCCTGAGCCTCGGTGCCCAGCAGATCGCCTATGTGAAGGCCATCAACCTTCCCGACGGCGCGCACGCGATCGGCATCTTCTCAGCCGACGGCAAGCCGATGGCCGCCGCGCCCTCGGTCGAGCTCGCGCAAGCGTTGATCCGCCAGCACGATCTCGAGCCGGCGCTGGTGCATTGATGCTGGGGGCGCGTCACTCCAGTGACGCGTCTTCTGCGAAGCTGGACAAGAAGGAAGATCGCGCCACTGGAGTGGCGTGCCCCCAGCTAAGCCGCGCTTTGCGCCTGCACGGCTTCGACCAGCAAGGCGTAGAGCGCGTCGGCGCTCTCGGTGGCACGCAGCTTGTCGACCAGGCTGCGATCGCGCAGCAGGCGTGACACGCGCGCCAGGGCCTTGAGATGGTCAGCGCCTGCGCCTTCGGGCGCCACCAGCAAGAAGACGATGTCGACCGGCCGCTCGTCGATCGAATCGAAATCGATCGGATGGGCGAGCCGGGCGAACAGGCCGCGCGGCTCGCTGAGCGTGCTCATGCGGCCGTGCGGAATGGCGATGCCGCCGCCGATGCCGGTCGAGCCCAGCCGCTCGCGCTCCAGCAGGCGGTCGAACAGGCGACGCTCGTCGAGCTTCAGCATGGCCGCGGCGCGAGCTGCCAACTCGGCCAACAAAGCCTTCTTGCCGGACGCCTTCACGCTGGCCAGAACGGCGTCCGGACCGGGCAGCAAATCGCCAATTTCCACAATGTCACCAACAGGTTAGCGAACAAGGGCCAAAACTCGCCCGGCGCGCGAAGGCGC
The DNA here is from genome assembly GCA_009377525.1 of Rhodospirillales bacterium. Taxonomy (GTDB): domain Bacteria; phylum Pseudomonadota; class Alphaproteobacteria; order Reyranellales; family Reyranellaceae; genus Reyranella. Next base: position 25,699 of record WHTW01000081.1, on the reverse strand, counting down.
CCCTATAGGCGCCTCGTCCGACCGGGTCAAGCCGCTCCTTGGGGCGACCTGGATTGGTCTCAGTCGGCGGGGCCGGTCAGCGCCTGCGAGGCGATGGCGGCGCCGGGAATCGTCGACGGCAGGCTGCGCCCCAGGCCCAGCCGGCCGAGCCGGCGGCGCTCGGCCGACGAGGGGATGCGCATGGCCTCGCGATACTTGGCGACGGTGCGGCGGGCGATCTCGATGCCTTCGCCCTTCAACAGATCGACGATGCGATCGTCCGACAACGGTGCGCCGGCGCTCTCGCCGCCGACCAGATGACGGATGCGCGAACGCACCGATTCCGACGACACGACGACGCCCGGCGTGCGCGCCGGCAGAGCCGAGGTGAAGAAGTACTTCAGCTCGAAGATGCCGCGCGGCGTGGCGATGTACTTGTTGGAGGTCACGCGGCTCACCGTGCTCTCGTGCAGCTCGGTGGCGATGGCGATGTCGCGCAGCACCAGGGGCCTGAGCGCGCTGACGCCGTGGCGGAAGAAGCCGTCCTGCTGGCGCACGATCTCGCGCGCGACTTTCAGGATGGTGGTGGCGCGCTGCTCGAGGGTCTTCACCAGCCAGTTGGCCGACTGGAAGCGCTCGGCGACGAAGTCGCGATCGGTCTTGGCGCGCGCGCCCTTCATCAGTGTGGCGTGGTAGTTGCGATCGACCAGCACCTTGGGCAGCGCATCGGTGTTGAGCTCGATGTGCCAGCCTTCTTCGCCGGTGTCGGCGTCCTTGGCCGGGCGCAGGAAGAGGTCGGGCGCGACGGGCTGGATCGGCTCGAAGTCGAAAGCCTGGCCGGGGCGCGGATCGAGGGTGCGCAGCTCCGACAGCATCTCGCGCAGATCCTCATCGTCGACGCCGCAGCGGCGGCGCAGCTGTCCGAGCTCGCCCGCGGCCACCAGGTCGAGATTGTCGAGCAGCGCCTTCATCGCCGGATCCAGGCGATTGCGCTCGGCGAGCTGCGCGCCCAGGCACTCCGCCACGGTGCGGGAGAACAAGCCGGTCGGCTCGATCTGGCGCAGCCGCGTCCACACGGCTTCGACCATGTCGAGGCCGACGCTGCACGCCTCGGCGACAGCCGGTGCATCGAGGCGGCAGTAGCCTGCCTCGTCGAGGCCCTCGGCGAGCTTCAGCGCAATGCGCCGCTCGGCCGGATCAGCGAACATCAGCTCGATCTGCTCCAGCACATGGACAGCGAGCGAGCGCGGCCGCTCGGAGACGAAATCCAGTGCAGTCGGCGCGTCGTCACGCTGGCCGACGCGGCTTGCGGCACCGTCGCCGCCGCGGTCCGCGTGCTCGCGCGTCCAGCGCTCGTCGGCGTCGGCCAGAGCGGGCGCGGCGGCGGCCAGCGCCTCGGCCGTATCGGACGGTGCGTCGATGATGGGCGCCTCCTGCTCGGCGGTCGGGCCGTCATCGGCTGCACCCTCGGCGAGCAAGGGGTTCTTTTCGAGTTCCTGTTGGATGAAGGCGGCGAGCTCGAGATGCGAGAACTGCAGCAGCTTGATCGCCTGCTGAAGCTGCGGCGTCATTGCCAGGGTCTGGCGCGAAGCCAGGATGAGACTCGGACCGATACGCATGTACCCCACCCTGAAGGTCGGCTGGACCTCCCCGTACAGAGGTCTAAGCAAAAGCCATGCCAGGCCCGAGATCAAGCCCCTCAGTGCTCGAAAATATCGACCTCCGGCCAGCCGGCCAAGTCCAGGCGGGCCCGGGTGGGCAGGAACCGGAAGGCGGCCTCAGCCAACTCGGTGCGGCCCTCGCGAGCCAGGAGTGCATCCAGCCTGGCCCGGAGCGCATGCAAATGCAGCACATCGGACGCCGCGTAGGCCAGTTGTTCCTCGCTCAGCGTGTCGGCGCCCCAGTCGGAAGTCTGCTGCTGCTTGGAGAGGTCGACGCCCAGGAGCTCCTTGCAGAGGTCCTTCAGGCCCCAGCGGTCAGTGAAGGTCCGCACCAGCCGGGCGGCGATCTTGGTGCAGTAGACCGGCTCGCAGCGCACGCCCAGCGCATGCTCGAGCATGGCGATGTCGAAACGGCCGAAGTGGAAGAGTTTCAGCACCTTGGGATCGGCCACAAGCGCCGCCAGCCGCGGCGCCTTCACAGGCCCGCGCGGGATCTGCACCAGATGCGCGTTGCCGTCGCCGGCCGAGAGCTGGACCAGGCACAGCCGGTCGCGATGGGGGTTGAGACCCATGGTCTCGGTGTCGACGGCCACGACCGGGCCGAGCGAGAGGTCGGCCGGCAGGTCGCCGCGATGCAGCGTGATGGTCATTCGGCAGTGCCTCGCATGGTGCCCAGGAGAAGACTCGAACTTCCACGCCTCGCGGCGCTAGTACCTGAAACTAGTGCGTCTACCAATTCCGCCACCTGGGCACGGCATGCGGGCAGTGAGGGCGGTGAGTTAAGGGCCGGGCGGCCCGATGTCAACCTTGCGCGCCGCCGGCAATGGGCTATAGGCACCATCCCATGAGCATCAAGCAGGTCACGGTTTTCGGCGGCTCGGGCTTTGTCGGCCGGGCGATCGTTCGGGCGTTGGCGCACGAGGGCTATCTGGTGCGGGTCGCCTGCCGGCGCATCGAGCTCGCCGAGCCGCTCAAGACCGCGGGCGATGTCGGCCAGGTCACGCTGATGCGGGCCAACCTCCGGATGCCCGAATCGGTGGCCATCGCCGTCAAAGGCAGCGGTGCGGTGATCAATGCCGCGGGCATTCCCTTCGAGCGCGGCCGCCAGCGTTATCGTGCGGTCCACGTCGAGGGCGCGCGGACCATCGCCGAAGCAGCACGCACCGCGGGCGTGCCGCGGCTGGTCCATATGTCGGGCATCGGCGCGGAAAGCCGAAGCTCCAAGAACCGCTATATCCAATCCAAGGTCGAGGCCGAGGACGCCATCATCGCAGCCTTCGAGAACGCCACGATCCTGCGGCCCAGCGTGGTTTTCGGGCCCGACGACGTGATGTTCAACCGGCTGGCCAAGATCGCCGCGCAGGCGCCGTTCCTGCCCGTCGTCGGCAACGGCCGCGCGCGGGTCCAGCCGGTGTTCGCGGGCGACGTCGGTGCCGCCGCCGCCGCCGTGCTGGCGCGGCCCGATACGGCCAAGAGCGTGTTTGAGCTGGGTGGTCCCAAGGTCTACACCTATCGCGAGATCGCGGCCCTGACCCTGCGTGAGATCCGCCGCGACAAACCGATCATCGGCGTGCCGGCCGGCCTGATGAAGATCGCGGGCTGGTTCGCCGAGTTCCTGCCCGTGCCGCCCTTGACCCACGACCAGGTCGATCTCTTGACCACCGACAACGTCGTGCGCGGCGGCGCCAGGACCCTGGCCGATCTCGGCATCGTGCCGACCGCGGCCGAGGTCATCCTGCCGACCTACCTCGACCGCTTCCGGGTCGGCGGCCGCTACAACCACCACGCCCCGGCCTGACCGCTCGAAAGAGCGGTTTATCGGCAACCTTTTGCAGCCCGAGTAATTTGTCCTAATTCGTAACCAACAGAGGCCCGGCCGGGCACTTCTGCCAAATCTCAGCCGACGACCGAATCGCTCTTCGGAAAAATAGGTCATATCTATTGACTTATATTTCCAGCGATGCTCAATTGCGCCCAACGGCGCAGCTTTAGCGCGGTCGGCGCGCTTCTTGCGTAATAAAATTACACAGCCGATTGGATGGATATCGTCATGTCCGAAAGGATGCTGAAGTTCGTCGCCACGCCTCAGGCCATGCCGGACAAGCGCCCGGCGGCCGAGCGCCGGCGCGACTTCGACGAGATCTACGCGAACTACGCGCGTGAAAAGGCGGCCGAGCAGGCGGCGCGCTGCTCGCAATGCGGTGTGCCGTTCTGTCAGATCCATTGCCCGCTGCACAACAATATCCCCGACTGGCTGAAGCTCACCGCCGAGGGCCGGCTCGAGGAGGCCTACGAGCTGTCGGCGGCGACCAACAACTTCCCCGAGATCTGCGGCCGTATCTGCCCGCAGGACCGGCTGTGCGAGGGCAACTGCGTCATCGAGAAGGGCTTCGAATCGGTCACCATCGGCTCGGTCGAGAAGTTCATCACCGACACCGCCTGGAACCAGGGCTGGGTGCAGCCGATCAAGCCGCGCCGCGAGCGAACCGAGAGCGTCGGCATCGTCGGCGCCGGGCCCGCGGGCCTCGCGGCGGCCGAGCAGCTTCGGCGCAAGGGCTATCAGGTCACGGTCTACGACCGCTACGACCGCGTCGGCGGCCTGCTGATCTATGGCATCCCCAACTTCAAGCTCGAGAAGGACATCGTGCAGCGGCGCGAGACGCTGTTACGCGACTCCAAGGTCAAGTTCGAGCTGAACTGCGAAGTCGGCCGCGACGTCACGATGGACGAGCTGCGCCGGTGCCACGCCGCTGTGCTGATCGCGATCGGCGTCTACAAGGCGCGCGACATCGCCGCCCCCGGTGTCGGCGTGCCGGGCATTGCCGCGGCGCTCGATTATCTCACGGCCTCGAACCGCAATGGCCTCGGCGACGAGGTGGCCGACTTCGACTCGGGTGCCCTCAACGCCAAGGGCAAAAACGTCGTGGTGATCGGCGGCGGCGACACCGCGATGGACTGCGTGCGCACCGCGGTACGCCAGGGGGCGAAGTCGGTGAAGTGCCTGTATCGCCGCGACCGCGCCAACATGCCGGGCTCGCAGCGCGAGGTGAAGCACGCCGAGGAGGAGGGCGTGGAGTTCGTGTGGCTCGCAGCGCCACAGGCCTTCCTGGGCAAGGACAAGGTGAGCCACGTGCGCTCCGTGCGCATCCATCTCGGCATGCCTGACTCGACCGGCCGCCAGGCGCCGCAGGAGATCCCGAACAGCCACGCCAACATCCCGGCCGACCTGGTGCTGAAGGCGCTGGGCTTCGATCCCGAGGACCTGCCCACGCTGCTCAAGGCGCCCGATCTCGGCGTCACCGGCTGGGGCACGCTCAAGATCGACTGGAAGAGCATGATGACCAACCTTGACGGGGTGTTTGCCGCCGGCGACATCGTGCGCGGCGCCTCGCTGGTCGTGTGGGCGGTGCGCGACGGCCGCGACGCGGCCGAGCGCATCCACAGCTATCTCACCGCCAAGGCCGCAATGACCCAGGGTGCCGCGGTCGCCCTCGCCGCGGAGTGACCGACCATGATGACGCTCTATGACTTCATGGGATCGGGCAACGGCTACAAGGTGCGGCTGGTGCTGGCCCAGCTCGGCCTGCCCTACAAGCTGGTCGAGCGCGACATCCTGAAGGGCGAGACGCGGACGCCGGAATTCCTCGCCAAGAACCCCAACGGCCGCATCCCGACCTTGCAGCTCAACGACGGCAGCCACCTCTTCGAATCGAATGCCATCATCTGGTACCTGGCCGAAGGCACAAAGCTCGCGCCAGCGGACCGCAGGGCGCGGGCCGAGACGCTGCAATGGATGTTCTTCGAGCAGTACAGCCACGAGCCGTTCATCGCGACGATACGCTTCTGGAAGCACTTTCTGCCCAAGCTGAGCCCGCTGCAGGAGATGGAGCTGCCGGGACGCATGGAGAAGGGCTACGCCGCTCTGGGCGTCATGGAGCAGCATCTGGCGCGCAACCGATTCTTCGTCGGCAACCGGTACGGTCTCGCCGACATCGCCCTCTATGCCTACACGCATGTCGCGGGCGAGGGCGGCTTCAACCTCGACAACTATCCGCAGGTCAATGCCTGGATGGCGGGCATCGCCGCCCAGCCGGGCCACGTGTCGATCGACCACAAGCACACTTAAGGGAGAGACAGCAATGCCGATGATCAACGTCCAGATGTTCGAGGGCCGCACCACCGAGCAGCGCCGCAAACTGGCGAAGGAACTGACCGAGGGTACCTGCCGCGCGCTCGGCTGCACGCCGGACGCCGTGCAGATCATCATCACCGACATCAAGAAAGAGAACTGGGCCGAGGCCGGGAAGCTGTTTTCTGATTGATCACCCCACGGGGTGAAAGGAACTTCGTCATGTCCGCACAAGACTTCATCCGCGACTACAAGGTCGGCACCGCCCGCCTCACCGCCGCCTACGGCTACAACCCCGCCCAGGAGAGGGACTCCTGCGGCGTCGGGCTGGTCGTGGCGCTGGACGGCAAGCGACGCCGCGACGTCGTGGCGGCAGGCATCGATGCGCTGAAGGCGGTGTGGCATCGCGGCGCCGTCGACGCCGACGGCAAGACCGGCGATGGCGCGGGCCTCCACGTCGAGATCCCACAGGATTTCTTCAAGGACCACGTGCGCGATTCGAGCGGCCAGACGCCCGAGGTCGGCCGCATCGCCGTCGGCATGGTGTTCCTGCCGCGCACTGACTTGGGCGCGCAGGAGCGCTGCCGCATCATCGTCGAGACCGAGATCCTGCGCTTCGGCCACACCATCCTGGGCTGGCGCCAGGTGCCGGTCGACATCTCGGTGATCGGCGAGAAGGCCAACGCCACGCGGCCCGAGATCGAGCAGATCCTGATCGGCCGCGGCAACCCCCAGCTCGACAACCGCGAGTTCGAGAAGCAGCTCTACATCCTGCGCCGGCGCATGGAGAAGGCGGCGATCGCCGAGAATATCGGCGAGTTCTACGTCTGCTCGCTCAGCTGCCGTTCGGTCGTCTACAAGGGCATGTTCCTGGCCGAGCACCTGTCGGCCTTCTATCCCGACCTCCTGGACGAGCGCTTCACCTCGCGCTTCGCCATCTTCCACCAGCGCTATTCGACCAACACCTTCCCGCAATGGAAGCTGGCCCAGCCGTTCCGCGTGCTGGCGCACAACGGCGAGATCAATACGCTGCTGGGCAACGTCAACTGGATGAAGAGCCATGAGGCGCGCCTCGAGCACGACGGCTTCGGCCGGGCGATCGAGGACCTCAAGCCCATCATCCAGCCTGACGCCTCGGACTCCTCCGCCCTCGACAACGTCTTCGAGCTGCTGGTGCGCGGCCATCGCAACCTGCCGATGGTCAAGCTGATGATGATCCCCGAGGCCTCGTCCTCGAACCCCAACGTGCCGCCCAAGCACCGGGCGATGTACAATTACGTGAACGGCGTCATGGAGCCGTGGGACGGGCCGGCCGCCATCGCCGCCGTCGCCGGCAAGTGGGCGCTGGTCGGCATGGACCGCAATGGGCTCCGGCCCATGCGTTACGTGCGCACCACCGACGAACTGCTGATCGCCGGTTCCGAGGCCGGCATGGTGCCGCAGGACGAAGGCAAGATCGTCGAGAAGGGCCGCCTGGGCCCGGGCGAGATGCTGGCCGTCGATATGGACGCCCCGCAGCTCTTCAAGGACCACGAGCTGAAGGACATGCTCGCCGACACCCACGACTATGCCCAGTGGACGACGCGCACCGTCGAGCTCGATTCGCTGATCAAGCAGGATGCGCCGGCCGCCGAGCATTTCGCCGCCGACGAACTGCGCCGCCGGCAGTTCGCGGTCGGCTGGTCGATCGAGGATCTGGAGATGATCCTCCATCCCATGGTCGAGGACGGCAAGGAAGCCGTCGGCTCGATGGGCGACGACGCGCCGCTCGCGGTGCTGTCGGACACCTATCGCGGCATGCACCACTTCTTCCGCCAGAATTTCAGCCAGGTCACCAACCCGCCGATCGACAGCTTGCGCGAGCGCAACGTGATGACGATCCGCACGCGGCTCGGCAACCTCGGCAACATCCTCGACGAGAGCCCCGAGCAGAGCGAGATGCTCTCCCTGCAGTCGCCCATCGTGCTCAACGCCGAGTTCGAGGCGATGCGCAAGTACATGGGTGAGACCGCCTGCCGCATCGACTGCACCTTCGATGCCCATCCTGGAGACAAGAGGGGCGGGCTCGATGCCATGCGCCAGACCTTCGACCGCATCTGCAAGGAAGCCGAGGATGGCGTGCGCAGCGGCTGCCTGCATGTCGTGCTGACCGACGCCAATGTGAATGCCGAGCGTGCCGCACTGCCCATGATCATGGCGGCAGGCGGCGTGCACTCCTACCTGGTGCGCCAGTCCCTGCGCACCTTCATCTCGCTCAACGTGCGCTCGGCCGAATGCCTCGACGTGCACTATGCCGCCGTCATCATCGGCGTCGGCGCCACCACCGTGAACCCCTACCTCGCCGAGGAGACCATCGCGGCCCGCCACAAGCGCGGCCTGTTCGGCAAGCTCTCGCTCGGCCAGTGCCTGGCCAACTACAAGAAGGCGCTGGACGACGGCCTGCTGAAGGTGATGTCCAAGATGGGCATCTCGGTGCTGTCGTCGTACCGTGGCGGCTGCAATTTCGAGGCCGTCGGACTCTCCCGCTCGCTGGTGCAGGAATTCTTCCCCGGCATGCCCTCGCGTATCTCGGGCATCGGGCTGCGCGGTGTGCAGGAGAAGATCGCCGAGCAGCATCAGCGCGCCTTCGACGAGGACGTGATCGCCCTGCCGATCGGCGGCTTCTACAAGACGCGGCGCGGCGGCGACCGGCACAATTTCGAGGGCAACCTCATCCACATGCTGCAGGACGCGGTGAACACCGAGTCTTACGAGAAGTACCGCCGCTACAGCGCCGAGGTGCGCCGCCTGCCGCCGATCAACCTGCGCGACCTGCTCGACTTCCGCACCGACCGCACGCCGATCGCCATCGACGAGGTCGAGTCCATCACCGAACTGCGCAAGCGCCTGGTGGCGCCCGGCATCTCGCTGGGCGCACTGGGTCCGGAAGCGCACGAGACCCTGTCGATCGCCATGAACCGCATCGGTGCCAAGTCCGATTCCGGCGAAGGCGGCGAGGACCCGGCGCGCTATCGGCCGCGCTCCAACGGCGACAACGCCTCGTCGGCCATCAAGCAGGTGGCGTCGGGTCGCTTCGGCGTCACGGCGGAGTATCTCAATAACTGCCGCGAGCTCGAGATCAAGATCGCCCAGGGCGCCAAGCCCGGCGAGGGCGGCCAACTGCCGGGCCTCAAGGTCAGCGAGATGATCGCCAAGCTGCGTCATTCGACGCCGGGCGTCAGCCTGATCAGCCCGCCGCCGCATCACGACATCTATTCGATCGAGGACCTGGCGCAGCTCATCTACGATCTGAAGCAGATCAACCCCGAGGCGCGGGTCACGGTGAAGCTGGTGGCCCGTTCGGGCATCGGCACGGTCGCGGCCGGCGTCGCCAAGGCCAAGGCCGACGTGATCCTTGTCTCCGGCCACAGCGGCGGCACGGGCGCCTCGCCCCAGACCAGCATCAAGTATGCCGGCATCCCCTGGGAGATGGGCCTGTCGGAGGCGCACCAGGTGCTGACGCTGAACCGGCTGCGCGAAAAAGTGCTGCTGCGCACCGACGGCGGCATCAAGACCGGCCGCGACGTGGTGATCGCCGCCATGCTGGGCGGAGGAGTACGGCATCGGCACGGCCTCGCTGATCGCCATGGGCTGCATCATGGTGCGGCAGTGCCATTCCAACGCCTGCCCGGTCGGCGTCTGCACGCAGGATCCCAAGCTGCGCGCCAAGTTCGGGGGTTCGCCGGAAAAGGTCGTCAACCTGTTCAGCTTCATCGCCGAGGAAGTGCGCGCAATCCTGGCCCAGCTCGGCTATCGCTCGCTGCTGGACGTCGTCGGCCGCTCCGATCTCCTGAAGCAGGTGAGCCGCGGCGCGCGCTATCTCGACGACCTCGATCTCAATCCGCTGTTGACCCGGGCCGACGGTGGCCGCGAGGCGGTGCATTGCACGGTCGAGGGCCGCAACGAGGTGCCCGACACGCTGGACGCGCAGATGATCCGCGACGCCCAGCCGCTGTTCACCCACCGCGAGAAGATGCAGCTGCAGTACAGCGTGCGGAACACCCATCGCGCGGTGGGCACCAGACTTGCCGCCATGATCACGCGCAAGTACGGCATGGCCGAGCTGCAGCCCGACACCGTGACGGTGCGGCTGCGCGGCACGGCCGGCCAGTCGCTGGGCGCCTTCGCCGTGCAGGGCATGAAGCTCGAAGTGTTCGGCGACGCCAACGACTATGTCGGCAAGGGCCTGAGCGGCGGCACCATCGTGGTGAAGCCGACGATCTCCAGTCCGCTGGTGCCCGAAGCCAACGCCATCATCGGCAACACGGTCCTGTACGGCGCCACCGCGGGCAAGCTTTTCGCCTGCGGCCGCGCCGGCGAGCGCTTCGCCGTGCGCAACTCGGGCGCCGACACGGTGGTCGAGGGCGTCGGCTGCAACGGCTGCGAGTACATGACGGGCGGCACTGCCGTCATCCTGGGCGGGCTGGGGGTCAACTTCGCGGCCGGCATGACCGGCGGCATGGCCTTCGTCTACGACGCCGACGACGTCTTCACGCTCAAGGTCAATCCCGAGACGGTGAGCTGGCAGCGCATCGACCATCCGCATTGGGAGGGCGTGCTCAAGGCGCTGGTCGAGGAGCATGTCGCCGAGACCAAGTCGCCGCTCGGCGCGCGGCTCTTGAACGACTGGAACCGCGAAGTCGAGCGCTTCTGGCAGGTGGTGCCGAAGGAGATGCTGTCGCGCCTGCCCTTCCCCCTTGCAATTGGGCCGTTGACGACGGCCGAAGGCAAGCGCGCTTAGCGTGTTCCTCTCTCCCCCGCGGGGAGAGGAACCCGGAACCGCCTTGGTGATCATAGGAATTGCCATCGTGATCCTCGACCGCAGGACCTGAGGCGCGGCGATGTCCTACAGCGTTTGAAGATCCGTCTGGCTGAAGTCGTTGCCGACACACAACAACGGCAGGTTGCGAGCCTTCGCAAGCGCGTAGGAGAAGCAGTCGCCGAAGTTCAATGCGGCCTTGCCGCGACCTCTGCCCCAGAGCTCGAAGGCGTCGATGGCAAGCGAACCTATCGCCGAATCGACCGGCACCTCTTGAACGATGAGAGCCTGCCAGTTCCTGTCGAACGCCGCCCGATCCCACCCAAACCGGCCCATCATGACCAGGGCTACCTCTACGCGGGCAACCGACGTCACATGGACCAAGCCTGCGCCAGCCAGTACTTCCCGCACGACGTTCGCCTGCGGACCTCCGATCATCATCTCGACGATGGCCGAAGTATCGACGGCGATGTGGTTCACCTGGGCAGGCCGTCCGGCCCGTACAAATCGCGATGGTCGGCCAGACGTGCGCGTTCCTCCGGCGTGCCTTTGAGCCTGTAGCGCTTGCGCGTCTCGGCCAGCACGCGGTCGATCTGCTCACGGCGGCGTTTGCCCAGCGCTGCCGCATCATGCTCGCTCAGCAGCTGCTCGCAGGCCACCGCCACCGCTTCGGAAATGGTCGTATGAAGCTGCTTGGCGAGACGTCGCGCGGCTTTCTCGGCCCGGGGATTGGCGATAGTGATCATATATATGAGTATATATGCTCGTCGGGGCCAGGATCAACGAGGCGCTAGAGGCGTCGAACAACGGATGATTTGCCATGAACTGGGGAATGATGACCAAGGCCGAGCGCGACGCGGCCTACAACAACAGCGACGCCGTCAAGAACAGCGCCGAGCTGAACGCCGCGCGCATCGCGGCCTCCGAGGCGTTCCGCAAGGCCCATCCCGAGCATCTCGACCTGCGCTACGGACCCAAGGAGCGCAACGTCTGGGATCTCTTTCCCGCCAAGGACGCCAACGCGCCCTGCCTGGTTTTCATCCATGGCGGCTATTGGCAGAGGAATAGCCGCGACCAGTTCGCGAGCCTGATCGCGGGCGTCTACGCCCATGGCTGGGCCGCGGCGCTGCCCGGCTACACCCTGGCGCCGGATGCCTCGCTCACCGAGATCGTGGCCGAGATCAATGCGGCGCTCGATTGGCTGGCGGCCAACGGGGCGGCGCACGGCATCAACGGCAAGGTGGTGCTGTCGGGGTGGTCGGCCGGCGGGCATCTGACCGCGCAGTGCCTTGGCCACAAGCGCGTCAGCGCCGGCATGGCAGTGTCCGGCGTGTTCGAGCTGGGCCCGATCCGTGACACCTATCTGAACGAAAAGCTGCAATTGACCGACAGCGAGCTCGCGACCCTGTCGCCGCTGCGCTTGCCCATGATCAGGAAGCCGCTCGCCATCACCCACGGCACGGCCGAATTGCCGCCGCTGGTCGCCGACAGCCGCGCGCTGCACGAGAAGCGCGCGGCCCAGCACCTGCCGGGGCCGCTGATCCCCGTGGCCGGCGCCGACCATTTCACCATCACGCATGAATTGCGCGGTGCCGATGGGGAATTGACGCGGCAGCTGCTTCTTCTGGCCTAGGCAGTTGCCCATGACCCCTCCGTCGCCGTATGACGGCGACACCAAGGCGCTTTTGGCCGCAAGCGGCTAAAATGCCAACCCACGCCAAGCGTGGCGAGGGAGAAGGATGGGTGATGGCGAACAAGGTCTACAAGGATGCCAAGTCGGCGCTCGAAGGCGTGCTGCACGACGGCATGATGGTGATGTGCGGCGGCTTCGGGCTGGTCGGCATTCCCGACAAGCTGATCCACGCCGTGCGCGATTCGGGCGTGGAGGGGCTCACCTGCGTCTCCAACAACGCCGGCATCGACGGGCACGGGCTCGGCCTGCTGCTCGAGACCGGGCAGGTGAAGAAGATGATCTCGTCCTACGTCGGCGAGAACAAGACCTTCGCCAAGCTGTACCTGGAAGGAAAGCTCGAGATCGAGTTCAACCCGCAGGGCACCCTGGCCGAGCGCTGCCGCGCCGGTGGCGCGGGCATCCCGGCCTTCTACACCAAGACCGGCGTCGGCACCGAGGTCGCCAAGGGCAAGGAGACCAGGGTGTTCGACGGCCATGAATACGTCATGGAACGCGGCCTGTTCGGCGATCTCGCCTTGGTCAAGGCATGGAAGGGCGATGCCGCAGGCAACCTCGTCTATCGCAAGGCCGCGCGAAACTTCAATCCGATGATGGCGACGGCAGCCAAGCTCTGCGTCGCCGAGGTCGAGGAGCTGGTGCCGGTGGGCGCCATCGATCCCGACCATGTCCACACGCCCGGCATCTTCGTGAAGCGCATCTTCTGCGGCGCGCCCTACGACAAGAAGATCGAGCAACGCACCATTCGCACGGCTTAGAGAACGTTCATGGTCTTCCGGACCGCGAGCCTCCGGCTCGCTCAGAATCATAAGCATGAGCGAGCCGGAGGCTCGCGGTCCGGAAGAGGCATGATCCGGCTGGACCTGTAGGAGAGCAAAATGGCCTGGACCCGCGAACAGATGGCGGCGCGCGCCGCCAAGGAACTGAAGGACGGCTTCTACGTCAATCTCGGCATCGGCATCCCGACGCTTGTCTCGAACTACGTGCCGGAGGACGTCGACATCACGCTGCAAAGCGAGAACGGCATGATGGGCGTCGGCCCCTTCCCGCTCGACAACGAAGTCGACCCCGACATCATCAACGCCGGCAAGCAGACCGTGACCGAGCTCAAGGGCACGTCGTATTTCTCGTCGGCGGACAGCTTCGGCATGATCCGCGGCGGCCACATCGATCTCAGTATCCTGGGCGCCATGGAGGTGGCCGAGAACGGCGACCTCGCCAACTGGATGATCCCGGGCAAGATGGTGAAGGGCATGGGCGGCGCCATGGACCTCGTGGCCGGCGTGCGCAAGGTGATCGTCACCATGGAGCACGTCGCCAAGGACGGCGCGTCGAAGCTCCTGAAGGAATGCACCCTGCCGCTCACCGGCAAGCGCGTGGTCGACATGGTGATCTCCGAGCTCGGCGTCTTCACCATCGACAAGCTGGGCGACGGCGGCGTGACGCTGATCGAGCTGGCCGACGGCGTCACGGTCGACGAGGTCAAGGCCAAGACCATGGCCAAGCTCTCCATCGGACCCGGTGTGAAGGAAAAGGTCGCCTGATTCACCTTCCCTCCCCTTCGCGGATCCCGCGAAGGGAGGCCACGCGTAACCTGGATCGTCGAGCGGAGACAGCGGATCGACCTGCGCCAGGCTGACCAGGGGATCGGCGGGCCCATCGTCATGACGGACATTTCGGCGAGGAGCATGACGGAGCTTGACAGCACGATCTGGATGTTCTCTTTTTGTTCCTCATTGTCGCGAGCGCCGGATGGAAACGACTGCCACCATCCTTCATGCCGATCTGGATGCCTTCTATGCCTCGGTCGAACAGCTCCTCGACCCGGCGCTCAGCGGCAAGCCGATCGCGGTCGGCGGCGGCGTGGTGCTGGCCGCGTCCTACGAGGCCAAGGCGTTCGGCGTGAAAGGCGGCATGCCGGGTCGGCGGGCGCGCGAGCTCTGCCCGCAGCTCATCTTCGTCGGCGGTCACTTCAAGGAGTATTCGCGTCTGGGCGACGCCGCGATGAAAGTATTGGGCGACTTCACGCCCTTGGTCGAGCGCATCTCGATCGACGAGGCCTTCGCCGACGTCGTGGGCTGCACGCATCTCTTCGGCTCGCCGGCCGAGATCGCGCAGAAGATCCGCCAGCGCGTGAAGAGCGAGCTCGGGCTGCCGATCTCGGTCGGCGTGGGGCGCACCAAGCATTTGGCCAAGATCGCCTCGCAGGTCGCCAAGCCCGACGGGTTGGTCGTCGTCGATCCTGAGAAGGAGCTGGCGTTCCTGCACGACCTGCCGGTCGAACTGATGTGGGGCGTGGGACCGGTCACGCGGGCACGGCTGGCCGAGTCCGGCGTGCTGACCATCGGTCAACTGGCCAACGCCTCGCCGCACGCGCTCGAACGGCTCCTGGGCCCGGCGGCGGGCGAGAAGCTTCTGGCACTGGCATGGAATCGCGATCCGCGCGAGATCCGCACGCACCATCGCGCGCAGTCCGCTGGCGCGCAGTCGGCGCTGGGCCGCAAGCCCGCGGTCGCGCGCATCTACCGGCCGGCGCTGGCGCACCTCGCCGACCGCATCGGCACGCGGCTCCGCGCCAAGTCGCTCGCCGGCCGCACCGTGACGGTGCGCGTCCGCTTCGCCGACCTGCGCGCCGTCACCCGTTCGCTGACGCTCGACGCGCCGATCGCGGCGACGGCGAGCCTGGCCGAGATCGCCGAGGAACTGGTGCGCACGGCCCTCGCCGATCATCCTCGGGAGAAGCACATCTCGCTGGTGGCGATCTCCGTGTCGCATCTGGAGAAGCATCCCAAGCTGCAACTGGAATTCGCGCTGGGAGCGAGACACGAGGAGCGCCGCGCCGGCACGCGGCGGGGCCTGGCGCGTCATGCGGTCGACCGCGCCGTCGATCGCATCCGCGACCGCTTCGGCTGGGCTTCGATCGCCTACGGCTCGGTGGCGTTCGGACCTTTCCGGTCGGTTCCCGACGAATTCCGCGAACTCGCCGAGAAGGAACTGTGAGCGGCGCATGTTGCGATATGCCTGATCAGGCATATATCGAGGATGCAAGATGTCATGGGACCTGCCCCTGACCAAGCACAGGGGGAAGGCGAAGACGGCATCGATCTTGCGTCCGCGAAAGCTCTTCCAGAAGAGCATCGCGTGAGCAGCATCAGCCGGCCCCCCAACAAGCCCAAAGTGGCCTTCATCGGCACCGGCGGCACCATCTCCTCGCTGGGCGTCCATCCGCTCGAGCTGCAGGGCTACGCCGTGCACGACAAGCGCATGCATGCCAGCGAGATCGTGGCGCGCTTCCCCGTCGTGAACGAGATCGCCCAAGTGATCCCGGTCGATTTCCGCAACGTGCCCAGCCCGGAGATCTACTTCCCCGCTCAACGGGCGCTTCGAGACGCTCGATCTGGCGCGGTTGGGCTGGCGGCGCATCGCCCGGGGCGAGCCTTATCCCGAGCAGGGTATCATCTGAGGATGAGGGCGCAGCAGGTCGACATCGCTGTCATCGGCGCAGGCATCGTCGGCATCGCCTGCGCGTACTATCTGGCGCTCTCCGAAAGACGGCCGAAGATCGCGCTCATCGATCCGCTGGCGCCGATGAGCCTGACATCGGCGGCGTCGGGCGAGAACTACCGCAACTGGTGGCCACACCCGGTGATGACGGCCTTCACCGACTACAGCATCGACCTGATGGAAGCCGTCGCGACCGAAAGCGACAACCGGCTGCACATGACGCGGCGCGGCTATGCGCTGGCGACGCGTCAGGCCGATCCCGAGCTACTGCTGCGCCAGCTCCATGAGGGCTACGGTCCGCAAGGTGCTGCGAAGATACGCGTCCACAAGGCAGGATCGGCTTCGGCCTACAGGCCAGCCGAATCGGCGGACTGGCGGACGGCGCCGGACGGCGTCGACGTCATCCAGGACAGAAGCCTCATCGAGCGGTGCTTCCCGAGCTTCGACCGGGAGATCGCGACCGTCCTGCATATCCGCCGCGCCGGCGACATCAGCGGACAGCAGCTGGGCAGCCACATGCTCGAGCGCGTTCGCGAGCGCGGCGGCAGGCTCATCCCGGGGCGCATGGTCGGGATCGAGCGCGCGGCGGCCTTCGATCTCACTGTGAAAGGCGAAGAGGCTTTGTCGTCGGTCCATGCCGACGTCATGGTCGATGCCGCCGGCCCCCATGTTGCCGAGGTTGCCGCGCTTCTGGGCGAGACGCTGCCGGTGTCGACCGTCTTCCAGCAGAAGATCGCCTTCGAGGACGTGCAGGGAGTCGTCGACCGGCGGATGCCGTTTGCCATCGACCTCGACGGCCAGATCATCGACTGGACCGAGGAGGAACGAGTGCTGCTGGCCGACGATCCGGCGACACGATGGCTGACCGGGCCCATGCCCGGCGCGGTCCATTGCCGGCCGGACGGCGGTGAGCGCGGACGATGGATCAAGCTCGGCTGGGCCTACAACAGGCGACCGGCTCAACCGGTGGCCGACCTGCCGACGGATGAAAACTTTCCCGAAATCGTGCTGCGCGGCGCCAGCCGGCTGAACCCCGGCCTCAGCGCCTACTACGGCCGATTGCCGAGCCGGATGTCGCACTATGGCGGCTACTACACCATGACCCGCGAGAACTGGCCGTTGATCGGGCCGATGGCAACCAAGGGCGCCTATGTGGCCGGCGCACTCTCCGGCTACGGCACCATGGGCGCCTGCGCCACGGGTGCGCTCGTCGCGGCGTGGATTTTGGGCGAGACTCTGCCTGACTTCGCCCGCCCGCTCGGCCGCGCGCGATACGACGACAAGGTGCTGATGCAGGGCCTGCTCGCGGCGAGCAACACGGGTGTGCTGTGAGACTCGTCATGACGGAACATGACAACTCGACAAGGCGTTAGGACATGACGATCATTGCCGCTGCTTCCGCCCAAAGCACAATCCGTCCGGCTGGAATCAGCCGGACGGATTGTGCCCTGTGAAACAACCATCCCCCGTGCGCTCTAGGAGGACCAGATGCACAGCCGATTGAGCCGCCGTAGCGCCCTCCAGCTCGGAGTCGTTGGCGCCGTCGCGGCAACCAGCCTGCCGGCTCTGGCCCATCACGGCTGGAATTGGGCCGAGGATCGGCAGAGCGAGCTCAAGGGCATCGTCAAGTCGGTGTCGATGGTGCCGCCGCATCCGTCGCTGCAGGTGACGGCGGCCGACGGCAAGCAGTGGCTGATCGATCTCGCCAATCCCAGCCAGACCGAGCGGGCGGGCTTCACGGCAGCGTCGGCCAAGGCGGGCGATGCCATCGTCGTGCTGGGCAACCGCGCCAAGGACAAGAGCCAGCTCTGGATGAAGGCGGTGCGCATCACCGTCGCCGGCAAGACCTACGATCTCTATCCCGAGCGCATCAAGACGAACTGAGGCGGCCCGCGTCGATGCCGTTCGTCGACTGGATCGGCGCCTGGCCGGGTGCCGTCCTGCTGAACCGTTCGGGCACGGCTTATCTGTTCGTGAATGCCGCGCACATCGCGAGCGTCGGACTGCTGATCGGCGGCATCCTGCCGCTCGATCTGCGCCTGGCCGGATGGCTGCGCGGCGTGCCGCTGGCGGTGATCGGTCCGTTCCTGTCGCGCAGTGCCGCCATCGGCCTCGCGCTGGCGATCGTCACCGGCCTCTGGCTGTTCACCGTGAAGCCGCGCGAGTATCTCGAAAACGAAGCCTTCCTCTGGAAGATGGCGCTGCTCGCCCTGGTGCTGGTCAACATCGCGGTGCAGCATCGCAACCATCACTACCGTCTCGCACTCGACGGCGGTGAGGTTCATCTCACCGTCCGCCTGGTCGCCTGCTGCTCGGCCATCCTCTGGCTCGCCGTGCTGGTCGCCGGCCGCTGGATCGGCTTTCTGTAGCTGCTGGCGCCACGCTCTCGACAAAAAGAAACGGCCGGGCAGAGCCCGGCCGTCCCTGAAGACTTACGCTTCGGATCGCTTACTGGATGACGATCTCGACGCGGCGGTTCTGCGGCTCGCGCACACCATCGGCGGTCTGGACCAGCAGGCCCTTCTCGCCGCGGCCGATCACCGTGATCGCCTGCGCCGGCACGCCCTCACGCACCAGGGCGTCCTTCACCGCGTTGGCGCGACGCAGCGACAGCGCCATGTTGTAGGCCTCCGGGCCCGACGTGTCGGTGTGGCCGGTCGCCGTGATGCGGGCGTTGCCCTTCTGCTTGAAGGCAGCCGCAGCCTGCTTGATCGTGTTCAGCGCCTGCTGGCTCAGGTTCGAGCGATCCCAGTCGAAGAACACCATGAACGACGGCGGCGTCACCACCGGCGGCGGCGGGGGCGGCGGCGGCGGAGCGGCGCCGAAGCGCATCTGCAGGCTCGCCATCACCGAGATGTTGTTGATCGTCGGATTGGTGGTGACCGAGAAGCCCGGACCCGTATGCACGAAGTTCGGCGTGGTCGTGCCCATGTAGCGGCCTTCCAGGTTGATACGGAAGGTCTCATCGAGGTTGTAGCCCGCGCCGAGCATGGCCTGGTAGGCGAACTGCGTGCTGGTCACCGACGTGCCGAGAGCGCCCACGTCCAGGAAGGCGACTCCGGCGCCCGCGCCGACATAGGGAACGAACCGACCTCCAGCCAGGAAGTCGTAGTAGATGTTGCCCATCACGTTGATTTGCTGGAGATTGAAGCCGAAGTTGGCGACGACGGCACCCGTCTGGACATTGCCGGTGTTGGCGCGATAGGCGCCTTCCAGTTCGACGCGCGGACCGACGAAGTCGTAACCGACCATGCCACCCAGGACGTAGCCGGTGTTGAACGAAGCGTTCGAGGTGAACGAGCCGGCGCCGCCCCCGGTGATGATTGTGCTGTTGAACGAGCTGTTGAAAAGCCAGTTCGCGCCGCCTTCGAGGCCGACGTAGACGCCGCCCGGCTGAAGCGACTGTGCCTGGGCAGCGAACGGCGCCGCTGCGAGCAGCGCAGCACCAACGACCATCCTCTTCATCTGTTATCTCCCCGACTGTGTTACCTTTGAGGCGCCTTAACGACAAGCATGCGCCGCAACTTATACTATTTTGGGCCTACCGCAGCAATCGCGTGACAACTGCAAGCCGAATATTGTGGTTTTTATGCAACACCTTACCGGAAGGGCCTGTTTTCCTGCATCCAGACGACCATGAGCAGCGCTCATGGCCGGGTTACTTCCCCTTGGTGGCGCGCGCCCGGGTCAAGGTTTTATGGTCCCAGTCCATAGCAAAGAGGGACCCGTGCATGACCACCACAACCGACTACACGCCGCCCCCGGTCTGGACCTGGAACAAGGCGAATGGCGGCCGCTTCGCCAGCATCAACCGGCCGATCGCCGGGCCGACCCACGACAAGGAGCTGCCGGTGGGCCGCCACCCGATGCAGCTCTATTCGCTGGGCACGCCGAACGGTCAGAAGGTCACCATCATGCTCGAAGAGCTTTTAGCCAAAGGCCACGCCGGCGCCGAGTACGATGCCTGGCTGATCAAGATCGGCGAGGGCGAGCAGTTCGGCTCGGGCTTCGTGGCGGCCAATCCCAATTCCAAGATCCCGGCCCTCGTGGACCGCAGCGGGCCCAAGCCGATCCGCGTGTTCGAATCCGGCGCGATCCTGATGCACCTGGCCGAGAAGTTCGGCGAGTTCCTGCCGAAGGACGTCGCGACGCGCGCGGAATGCCTGTCCTGGCTGTTCTGGCAGATGGGCAGCGCGCCTTACCTCGGTGGCGGCTTCGGACACTTCTATGCCTACGCGCCAGCCAAGATCGAATATGCCATCGACCGCTTCGCCATGGAGACCAAGCGGCAGCTCGACGTGCTCGACCGGCGGCTGGGCGAAGCCAGGTTCCTGGCCGGCGACGACTACACCATCGCCGACATCGCGGTGTGGCCGTGGTACGGCGGCCTGGCCAAGGGCCTGCTCTACGGCGCCGGCGAGTTCCTGGCGGTGACGGAATACAAGAACGTCCAGCGCTGGGCCGACACGATCGGCGAGCGGCCGGCTGTGAAGCGCGGACGCATCGTCAATCGGATGCAGGGCGATCCGGCAAACCAGCTGCATGAGCGGCATGACGCCAGCGACTTCGAGCTCAGGACGCAGGACAAGGTGGCGGCCAAGGAATAACCGGCATTCGGGAGGTCGCCCTACCTCGTCCGACAGATGAGCTCGATCGGTGCGATCAGGCCCTTCTCGAGGTTGGCCACGACATTGGCGATCTTCTGCGCCGCGTTTTCCCTCATCAGGAGGTGCGTGCCGAGCGGCGGCGGTCCGCCTGCCGCGGCGGCACGGGCCGTTGCCTCGGCGAAGAATCTGGCGGCGAAGTCGCGGCGGTTGCGCTCCCCGACGATCGCGAACCCGGCGGCTTCCAGGCCGCGGCGATACTCCGCAGGGCTGGCGACGAAGCTCGTCTCGCTGACGGTCGCCCAGGGGACGGGGTAGCTGAGCTCGCCGTCTCCGGTCTTCATGATGTCGAAGAGGGCGAACGTGCCGCCTTGCTTCACGACCCGGCGCACGCCGGCGAAGAGCGCGGCCTTGTCCGCGACGTTCATGCCGACATGGATCATGTAGGCGCCGTCGAACGCCGCATCGGCGAACGGCAGGGCAACCGCGCTCGCCTGCCGGTAGGCGACCTGTGCGTCGAGACCGACCCGGCGGGACAGTGCCTCGGCGGTGCGCACATAGTCTTCCGTCAGGTCGATGCCCGTCACGCGGCAGCCGCGCTCGCGCGCGAAGAAGCGCGACGGCCCGCCGATGCCGCAGCCGATGTCGAGAAGGTGCTGGCCCATCGCGAAACCGGCCTGCTCGGCAAAGGCGGCCGTCGCCTCTCGCCCGCCGGTGTGGAACTCGTCGACCGGCGTCAGGTCCTCCGGCGTCAGGCGATCCGGATCCTTGCCCGAGGCGACGAGCGCCTCGAGGATGGTGCGTTCGAGGTCGCCCTGGGCGTAGTGCAGCGCAACGCGGTCTTCGGTTCGCCGGGTCATCTGCCCTCCTTTCCGAGTCGCCGCATCATTCGTCCCCGGCGAGCCCTGAAATAGTCCACGAAGTGTACTGTTCGCGCGGCGGCAGAGCCGCCTAAGCTTGCCGCATCGAGACCGGGAGAATGGGACATGAGGAGCTACGGCCAGTTCTGCCCCATCGCCAAGGCGGCGGAGATATTCTGCGAGCGCTGGACGGCGCTGATCCTTCGAGATCTCGTCGCCGGCGCGACGCGCTTCTCTCAGCTTAGGCGCGGCGTCCCGCTCGCCTCGCCGACCCTGCTGTCGCGGCGCCTGAAGGAGCTGGAGGCCGAGGGGATCGTCGAACGGCGCCGGTCGGGCAGCGGACGAAGCTGGACCTACCATCTGACATCGGCCGGTCGGGAGTTCGCGCCGCTCATCGAAGGACTCGGCGTCTGGGGCCAGCGCTGGACGCGGCGCGAGCTCGCGAAGCACGAGATCAATCTCACCCTGCTGATGTGGGCGCTCGAGCTCTGCGTCAAACCCGATGCCTTCGGCGGACGCCGCTGCGTCGTGAAGCTGAGCTTTGCCGACCAGCCGGAGGGCATGCGCCATTGGTGGTTCATCAACGACGACGGACGGGTGGAGCTGTGCGTCGAGGAACCGGGATACGAGGTCGACCTCTATCTGGCGGCCACGCTGCCGGACATGATCTACCTCTACCGCGGCGACCTGTCGCTCGCGGCCGCGCGCACGCAGGGGCGGCTAGAGGTGCACGGCGCCGCCTGGGCGCGGCGGTCTCTCGCGCGCTGGCTTGCTCCGAGCCCGCTGGCGCAGGTGAAGTCGCAGCGGGCGTCGGCACACGCTGCGTAGATGACTCTGGTCGCAGGCCGGTGTCACGCAGGACTGGCCGGCGGCAGGCCGACCGCCGGCCAGTCCTGCGTGACGTCGGCCTGCACCGGCCTCTCGAGATAGGTCGACAGGACGACATAGCTCTTCGTCCCGCGAATGCCCGGAAGCACATGGAGCTGCGACAGGAAATGCTCCATCGCCTGCGGGCTGGCCGTCCTCACCTTCAGGACGACGCAGGTGTCGCCGGCGACCGAATGCATCTCCTCGACTTCGGGAAAGTCCTTCAGGCGCATCATGCGCTGGCTCTTGCCCCAGCCCTCGGCATCGACGTGGACGAAGGCGAGAAGCGGCTTGCCGACCGCGTGCCCGTCGACCGCGGCCTGGATGCGCTTCACGATCCCGGCAGCCCGCAGCCGCCGGACCCGTTCATGCACGGCCGGCGCCGACAGGCCGACGACCTGGCCGATCTCGGCGTAGGAGAGGCGCGCATCCTCCACCAGGACGCCTAAGATCCTTCGGTCGAAGGCGTCCAACGGACGGGCCGACG
This sequence comes from Rhodospirillales bacterium, assembly GCA_009377525.1. Taxonomy (GTDB): domain Bacteria; phylum Pseudomonadota; class Alphaproteobacteria; order Reyranellales; family Reyranellaceae; genus Reyranella. The sequence continues at coordinate 3,120 of WHTW01000081.1, read as the reverse complement.
GCGCCTTGCGGCGAACGTTGTCTGTTTCTGCGTTCATGCGCCATTCCCTGCTTTGCGCGCGGATTCCCTCGTGCTCTTCCTCGATCGCAGACAGGAGATGCACGATGCAGATGATACCCCGCAACCCCACCGACGGAATCTATGCCGCCACCGGCGACTACATCCACGCGATGGAAGTGACCGCACCCCAGCGGTTCCTGTTCGTCAGCGGAACGATGGGACTCGATGCCGACGGCAAGGCGCCCGCCGGCCTGGACGCGCAGCTGGCGCTTCTGTGGTCCAACATCCGGCGCATCCTGGCCGACGCCGGCATGACGACCGACAACGTCGTGCGCCTCACGAGCTATCTTCGCGACGCGGCCTTCGCCGAGACCAACCAGAATGCCCGCGTCCAGGCGCTCGGCGGTCGCCGGATCCCGACGACGGCGATCGTCGTGGAAACCCTGACGCCCGACTGGCTGGTCGAGATCGAAGTGATCGCGGCGGCCTGTGCCCTTGCCTGAGTTCCTGGCCGACGCAACGAACGGCCACGCCCGACGTTGCTAGTCCCGATGCCTTCACGGATCGAGGACTATGCCCTGATCGGCGATTGCAAGACGGCGGCCCTGGTGGCGCGCGACGGCTCGATCGACTGGATGTGCTGGCCGCGCTTCGACTCGGACGCCTGCTTTGCCGCCCTGCTCGGCGCGCCGGAGCACGGATGATGGCGGCTGGCGCCGTTCGGCCGCCGCCGCGGCATCACCCGCCGCTACCTCGGCGATGGTGACGGCACTACTTTCGGTAAGACGTTGAACCGGCCGGAAGGTGCGTTGTTTTTCCCTTCGCTCGACGTTTATTTCGTTGCCTGGTCGGTCATCTCGTCGAGGAGTTTCGCGAAGGCGGAGTAGTTCGGGGGCGCCTCTGCTCCGTGTCGGGGGTATATCGTCTTGTAGAGGTAGTCGGCTGAATTGTAGGACAGCCATACCTTGCCTTGATCATCCTCCCAAACCAGAGCTTTCGGGGGATTGTCGATCGCTAGCAGTGGTGTTTTTGCCATTACTGGCGTGCCGAGTTTCGGATTGCCGAAGATGATCACCGTGCGAGGGCGCATCTCGACGCCGAATTTCTTTCCCGCGGCAGCGTGATCGATTTCGGTGAATACAATAAACCCTGCGCCCTCCCTTGATTTCACCGCCGCTTCAAAGCGGGAAATCGTCTCGCGCACCGAATAGTTGCTCGGCTTGGTGATGATGCCGTCGACTGCGTACGCCGGCGTCGCGAGTAGCGCGAGCAGAACTAGAATATACTTCATAAGATCCCCCTCAGAATCCCCGCCAGCCTCAAACTAGAGCACGATCGAGGCGGGTTGAGAACCCTGACGAATTGAGCGGTGAAGGCGGACGCACGACCTAGCCGATGCTAGCGATCAAGCTAGGATGCCATAGCCACTGTCATCGGCGGTGTGACCATCACCAGGCATATGATCCCATGCCGCCGACCGAAGGCAATCTCTGGGTCACAAGCAGGATATGCCGGCTGAGCGCGGGCGGCCTATTTGGTCGGCGGTGGCGCCTTGACGGCCCAGCTCGCGTCGGCGCCGGACGGATGATCGATGAAGAACGCCCAGGTGCCGTCGGGCAGGCGGCGATGGACCTCCATGCCGTAGTGATGCACCTCGACCGGCCGGCCCTGGGCATCGATGCCCCGGATCAGCCACTGCGAGCGCGTCATGGCGAAGTCGCCCGCGACCGTGGTGTGATGGGTGACCACGTCCATGTGCGGTTTTAGGCCGACATAGGCCGCCATGGTCTTGCGGATGGCGTCGGCGCCGCGCGCGATCGTCGTGCCGCCATGAACCTCGTCGATTTGCACGATGAGGGGTCGGCCAGAGCTACCGGCTGAAGAACAAAGTAGTGCGTCCTTTAGGCACAGCAGGCACAGCAGGCACGCCGGCATCCTGGCCACGCCGGCCGGCCGGCCGGCGGCTTGATTGCGGTCATCCCCGTTCGGCTCTGTCGCGCCGGACCTGCATGTTGGCAAGGAAGGCGACCAAGGGATGAGTGCCCATCGCCACGATGGTCGGCACATCCAGCAGCACCAGCGCTCTGCTTTGTTCCGGGGTCAACGGAAAGCGGGCCGCGAAGCTGTTTGCGTCGGCAAGAAACCGGGCCCGCGCGGACGCATCATGGGCCAGGCCGTGCAGGGCGCTCGTCAGCCCGACGAGCTCCGGCTTGATCGACGGATAGTGCAGGTCGCGCCGGGCACCGCCACCGCCAAACCAGGCGACCGAGGCGTAGTTGTGGTGCCAGCTTGGATCCATCGAAACGATGTCCGGCTTGCGCTCACCCAGCGCGCCGGCGGCACATGCCCAGCATCGAAGCTCGATGTTCCCTTTGTCGTCCAGCTCGTCTTCGTCGTAACCGATCAGGGATTTCAGGTTGCCCGCCGCGATGCGCGACAGGGCAGCCCGATCCCATTCAAGTTCCGGATTGGAATAGCGATCGGTACCGGGAAAATGCGACATCCCTCCGCTGGCCAGCACGACCGTCCTCAGGCCAAGCACGGTCACCGACCGTGCGATCGCCTCGCCGAAGGCATAGCAGCGCGCCATGGTCGGCTGCGGCGCGAGATAGGCGTTGATGTAGATCGGCAAGACAGGATCGGTGTGCCCGATATGGGTAAGGGGAATCCCCATGGCGTAGTCGAACTTCGCGGTGCTCGTGAAGGCGGGATCGAAGCCCTGCTTGTAGAGTTGGCGGACCAGGTCGAGGCCGACCGTACCCGGAATATCCCAACGAAAGTCGTGGCCCGCGAAGTGCCCGTGCGAGGCTCCGCCGACGTGAATGGTGAACGGCGGTGCGACAGAATGAAAGAATTGCTCGGCGTGGTCATTGGAGAAGATGATCCAGAGATCCGGCTTCAGCTCGCGCAGCTTCCTGCCGATTTCCGCCGCCGCGGCGCGCACCCGCTCGACATTGTCGCGGTCTTCAGTCGGCGGCATCGTGAAGAACTGGGGGGCATGCGGAAGCATCGCCCCACCAACAACCGTCGTGATCATGGCTTCTTCTCCCCTGAACACCGCTCGCCTAAAGCACATTCCGTCCAGCTTGAATCAGCTGGACGGAATGTGCCCTGTGCAAC
>WHTW01000080.1 GCA_009377525.1 Rhodospirillales bacterium | reverse complement strand
CCACAGATTCAGCACTTGAACCATATGTCACGCCCTAACTCACCCGATTGCCCTGCACCACCCGTGTGGAAGGGTTGAATTGCACCGATGGTGGCTCCATATTGTAGTTTGAGTACACGACAATCCTCGGGGTGCGTCGAACGGGCCCCAAAGCGAGGGGCGGTCGTGGGTTGAGTGGTTGTCAACTTTTCATCATGCGCATGACCGCCCGCGGGGTGGTGACGTCGGACCCTCTCGAAGACCTCAGGCGATTGCCTTGATGCGCTGAGCGCACGTGGTTGTTGCGTTGCCTGCATTCAATGCCAGCAAGCAGAGCCGGCTTCGGAGAGGACCATGAGAAATGCCGTCATTGCCGCATTAGGTGGCGCAACCGCGATCGTCCTGGCAATCTCTGTCACGCCGCTGCTGGCGCACATGCCGAGCGTGCCTGCAAGCGCTGAAGAGATTACCCAGGCCCTCAGAGGGAAGATCTGCACCACCGCAGCAGGCGCCACATATACATTCGGCCCTGACGGGCGATACGGCTACAAGGGACTATGGAAGAAACGTGGACAGTACGAGATCGGCGATGGCGCCATCACGGTTAAGCTCGACAATGGCCTTGAGCGATCGTTTGCCATTTCGATCCACGGCAACGTCTTCTACATGGAGCAAACGGCCCTGTTCTGCGGGCCGCCGGAACCTGTCGAGGCCAGAACGCGCCCTATGAAGCGACCACAGGACTCGTCGGCCGCCGATGTGCATTCGGCTCTTTTATCGTCGATGTCATGTGGCGTCGGCCGGCGGTCCGTTTGCAGGGTGGGCCCACAATCGAATGCCTGACAGTTCGGCTCCAAACCTCACCCCGCGGGGGTGATGATAAGCCGTAGCGAAAGGACGTCGGACCATGCACGGCTTTCCCTCCAGACATGGCAGCGTTGATCTCATAAGCCGCGGCCGCGCTTTCGTCGCCTTCGCCATGGCAACTGCCATCGGCGCAGCAGTCGGGTGGGCATCAGCTCAACCGGGACCTTTGTCGGATGTCGCCTCATTGCAAGGCGCGCCCAGGAGCACTGTCGCAACGGTTCCTGGCATGCCTGCCGTTGTCGATGAGAACAATCTTTACAGCGAGGCCGGTGTCGGACGTCTAAGCCCCGCGGTCGAAGAGGCACTGGAGCGGATCTATGTGCCCAATCGCGCCGCCAATACTGTGTCCGTCATCGATCCGGCTTCTCTCAAGGTGATCGACACCTTCAAGGTCGGCATCAACCCCCAGCACGTGGTGCCCTCTTGGGACCTGCGTACGCTCTGGGTTGCCAATAATGCCGAAGGCCGCACGGACGGCAGCCTGACACCCATCGATCCCAAGACGGCCAAACCGGGTCCGCCGGTCCCGGTAGATGATCCTTACAATATTTATTGGTCACCGGACGGCAAGCACGCCATCGTGGTGGCCGAGGCGCGCCGACGACTGGACTTTCGCGACGCGCGCACGATGAAGCTAGAGTATTCGATAGCGACACCGAACTGCGCCGGCATCAACCACACCGATTTCTCGATCGACGGCGAGTTTGCCCTGTTCACTTGTGAGTTCGGGGGAATGGTCACCAAGATCGATCTGGTCAACCGCGCGGTCGTGGGCACGCTCGTGTTGAGTCCGGATTTCCATCGACCGGATATGCCACCTGTGCTCGCCGCCCCTGACAAAAAGCCAGGCCCGGTCTTGGAGTCCAGGGAACTCGGCGGCGCGATCCGCACGACCAAAGGCATGCCGCAGGACGTGCGGATATCTCCAGATGGAAGAAACTTCTTCGTGGCCGACATGATCGCCGACGGCGTACACGTCGTCGATGGCGATTCTTTCAAGCAAGTCGCCTTCGTCGCCACCGGCATCGGCGCACACGGCCTGTACCCGAGCCGCGACGGCAAGCTTCTCTACGTGGCGAATCGCGGCTCCAACAAGGTTGCCGGTCCGCCGGGCGGCAAGGGCAACGTCTCGGTGATCGACTTTGCCACCCTCAAGGTCGTGCAGACATGGCCGCTTCCCGGTGGTGGCAGCCCCGACATGGGCAACGTCAGCGCCGACGGCAGATACCTGTGGCTGTCGGGTCGTTTCGACGATGTCGTCTATCGTTTCGACACGACTTCGGGCGGTGTCGACAAGATCAAGGTGGGTCGTGAGCCACATGGCCTGACCGTCTGGCCTCAGCCGGGGCGGTACTCGCTAGGTCATACGGGCAACCTGCGGTAAGGCAAAGGGCCGTGCCGGGCGGTTTCCGCTCTCGTCGCCAATCCGGCGATGCTCGACAAGGTGAAGGTCGGCGACAAGGTCAAATTCGAGGCCGATCGCGTCAACGGCGCCATCAGGTAAAGGCCGCTAACTCGCGCATCGGGACGGCGATCGGCGAAGCCTATCGCCGTGTCAATATCGGAAATACGCGGTCGCGCGCAGGCGACCACGACATGATCGACCAATGATGTGCCTCATCACGCGGCCGGAAAGGTCACGCTGAAGCACGGCCCCATCAAGAAGCTCGACATGGACAGCATGACCATGGTCTTCCGTGTCGCCGATCCCGCCATGCTCGACAAGATGAAGGCGGGCGACAAGATCGAATTCGAGGCCGACCGCGTTAACGGTGCGATCACGCTGACGAAGATTGGCAAAGGCCATTGAGTCTCGACCGCCTAAGGCGAGAGCGATCCATGGTAAGAAATGCCGCGGTGGCCGCTGCGACCGCAATTCTGCTTGCCGTTGCAACGGTCGCATTTGCCAAAGATCGCGAACTGCAGGCGGCTCTCCAGTCCTTGGGGTGTGTACCGGATCGTGTGGCGGCGACCAAGCTGTCGCCGACGCTGGTTGTCCATGAAGTGACCTGCAAGCAGTCCGGGGAAGTGGTGCACGTCGAATGCCTGGAAACGAAGTGTCGACTTCTGATTCCGACTCGGGAAGACGAAAGGGAACAATAGGGGCCGAAAAAGGCATTCGGACCAGCGTAGTTGCGAGGTCGCTCTCGTCACCCTATCGTCGTCCGCATCGTCCAGGAGGTTGGCATGGAAGACAGAGCGAAGGTGAAAGTCTTGCCTCCGTTGATTCCCTTGTCGGCGATCGGCACAGGCTTTCTGATCCATGTGGTATTCCGATACCGATTGCGACTGCAGCGGTGACAATGCCCGTCGGTATCTTTCTTGTCGTCGCTTCAGTCCTGCTGGTTGTCGCGGCAGCGCGCGAATTGGCCAAGGCATGCACAGGCTTCGATGTGCGAAAGCCGACGACGAGTCTCGTGCGTCGCGGTGTGTTCCGCTTGATCCGGAATCCTGTTTATTTCTCGATGCTGTTGTTGTGCGTCGGGATTGCCCTTCTCGCCAATTCCGTGGCGCTGTTGGCTTTGTCGCTCCCCGCGGGATCGGCGCTTTGCCTGCTGGTCATCAGGAACGAGGAGCGTTACCTGGAGCAAAAGTTCGGCAGCGCGTATCTTGCCTATAGGGCATCAGTCCGGCGATGGATCTGATGCTGCCCGATGCGCCAATCTGGTTCTGAGGATGATGTCATGAAGACATGGATAGTGGCACTTGCGATCGGCTTGGTCGGCATCGCGCCAGCGGCCTGGCCACAGACGCACCAGCCCTACGCCGGCCTGCAGGCGCGTCCTGTGAAGGCGCTGCCGGACCAGCAGATCGCTGATCTCAGGGCCGGCCGCGGCATGAGCCTGGCGCTTGCCGCCGAGCTGAACGGCTATCCGGGGCCGCTGCACGTGCTGGAGCTCGCGACGCCGCTTGGCCTCAGTGACGACCAGCGCGCGAAGGTGGCGGGCTTGTTCGACGCCATGAAACGGGAGGCCGTGCCGCTCGGCGAACGGCTGATCGCCGCCGAGACCGCGCTCGACCGGCAATTCGCCGACAAGACGATCACCGCATCGAGCCTGGGCGAGGCAACGCGCGACATCGCCTCCTTGCAGGGCGAGCTCCGGGTGGCGCACTTGAAATACCATCTGACGACGCTCGAGCTGCTGACGCCCGAGCAGGCCGCCCGCTATTCGACGCTGCGCGGCTATGGCAGCGGCCAGCATGCGCCCGGACATCACCGCTGAGTGGCGGCGCACAGGATGTCGGCGTCTTCCCGGTCGCCGTCTGTGACGGGTGACTGGAAGCGCCCGAGTTCGCCTCCGCCGCCTTTCAGTCGAGCCGAGCCCGTCAGCAGAGCCTTCACGGCGGCAAGGCCGCCGAGATTGAGCACAGCCTGCGCCAGCCAGCGCTTCGTCGGGTTGCGCGGCGGAGGCGTCACGTAGTAGCCGACGCCGCCCCATTGGCGGAAGGCAACGTCCAGGCGCGCCATCAGCTCCCGGGCGTCGCGCCTTCCGGAGAGTTCGATCATCACCGCCATCAAGCCGTCGCGCATCGCCGGAGCCACCATCTCACGCTCGGGGTGGCCGGCCAGCAGCTCGGTCCATTTCAGCCGGTAGAGGGCGGACGCCAGCACGCCTGCCGCGCCCGGGTTGGTCGAGGCGCGCTCGTTCTCGTGCTGGCGGATGTACATCATGCCCACCGGCCGGCCGTCGATCCGGTAGCCAGCCAGCAGGGTGCGGCCGAAGAAGTCGACATCCTCGTTGATGAACAGCTTGTCGTCCCACGGCACGGCGCGGCAGAGCGCTGCGGGCCACAGGATGGTCGACAGCGTGAGCGAGCCGCGGCGATGCGGCTGGATGAACTCCTCCAGGGTGGCCATCGCCGGCTGTTCGGCCGGCGCGCAGACGACGGGCGACAGCCGCACCTCGCCGCCCGCGACGATGAAGCTGCGCACGCGGCCTGAGATCAGGGTGTTCGCCGGCGCCGCACGCTGCGCCTGCAAGAGCGCCGTGAGATGGCCGGGATGCATCAGGTCGTCGTCATCCCAGAAGAACACCCAATCGCCACGGGCGGCGGCCACACCGGCATTGCGTGCGCCGGCCGGCCCGCGCGGCGCGGCGTGGCGAATCGCGCACACCTCGGGGAAGTCGCGGGAAAGCATCGCCGGCGTGTCGTCGTCCGATGCCTCGTCGACGACGATGATCTCGCAGTCGCGCCAGGTCTGACCGCGTGCCGAGCGCAGCGCCTGGCCGAGCAGACGAGCCCTGTTGCGGGTCGGGATGACGATGGAGACGAGGTCGGAGGGGATGCTGTCGGGCAAGGCTATTGCGGTTCGATCCTGGCGATCTTCACATACTCCGCCCACTTGGCGCGTTCGTCACGATCCTGCTGGGCACATTGCTCGAGGGTGAGCGGTCTGGAAGTCAGTGCGAACTCGTTGGCCAGGCGGTTCTGGATGTCGGGCGACGTGATTGCCTCGTTGATCAGCGCGTTCAGCTTCTCCTGGATCGGCTTGGGCGTGGCCTTCGGCACGGCGACGGCGAGGAAGCCAGTGCTGGTGAAGCCGGGGAAGGTCTCGCTGAGCGTCGGCAGGTCGGGATAGAGCGGGCTGCGCTGCGGCAGGGTGATCGCCAGCGGCCGCGCCTTGTTGGCCACGACCTGGCCGCGGCCGGCGGTGAGGTCGACGAACATGAACTGGATGTTGCCGGCATAGAGGTCGTTCCAGGCATTGCCGATCGCCTTGTAGGCGACGGCCTGCCATTCGACGTCGGCGCGCTTGCCCAAAACCTCGGCCGGGACCTGGGAGCTCGCGTTGAAGTAACCGAAGTTCAGCTTGCCGGGGTTGGTCTTGGCATAGGCGAGAAGATCGTTGAACGTCTTGTGCGGGCTGTCGGCCGGCACCGCCAGGAAGGCGCCGCTCGAGCCGATGACGCCCACCACCTGAAAGTCCTTTTTCGGGTCGTAGCCCGGGTTCTTGAACATGTGGACGTTGGCGGCATTGGTCGAGGTGGTGGCCAGCATCAGCGTGTAGCCGTCGGGTGCGGTCCCCTTCACCGCCAGCACGCCGACGATGCCGTTGGCGCCCGGTTTGTTCTCGACCACGAAAGGCTGGCCGGTCTTGTCCTCGATGTACTTGCCGATCAGCCGCGAGGTGATGTCACCCGAGCCGCCGGGCGCGAAGGGCACGATGATGCGGATGGCCTTGGTCGGGTAGTCGGCCTGCGCGATGGCCGGAACGGCGGTGACGAGAGGCAGGGCGAACAGGGCGCGGCGAGACAGCGGCATGCGAAACGAAGACATGCCCTGCAGTCTAAAGAAAACGCCGTGCGTGGACAGTGCGGCGCCTGCAGCCCTACCCTGCAGCCATGTCAAAATCAGGCCGTCCGCCCCTCGAGGGCATTCGCGTTGTCGATTTTTCCCGCGTCATCGCCGGGCCGATGTGCACCCAGATCCTGTCGGACATGGGTGCGGAGGTGATCAAGATCGAGAATCCCGACGGCGGCGACGATACGCGCAAGGGCGCGGGTCCACGAGCCGGTGGCGAGAGCCACTTCTTCATGACCTACAACCGCGGCAAGAAGAGCGTGGCGCTCGACTTCACCAAGCCGGAAGGGCAGGCGGTGGTGAGCAAGCTGCTCGAGACCGCCGATGTGATGGTCGAGAACTTCCGGCCGGGGGTGCTCAAGAAATACGGCTTCGACTACGAGAGCCTGCATCAGAAGCATCCGAGGCTGATCTATCTCTCGATCTCGGCCTACGGCCAGAGCGGGCCATTGTCCGACCGCCCGGGCTACGATCCGGTGCTGCAGGCCGAGTCGGGCATGATGAGCGTCAACGGCGAGGCCAACGGCGAGGGGCTGCGGCACGCCATCGCCATCGTCGACACCATGACGGCGATCCATTCGGTGGCGGCGATCAACGCGGCGCTCTATGCCCGTACCGGCACGGGCAAGGGCCAGTATGTCGATCTCGCGCTCTACGACACCGCGCTCGCCAGCCTCGGCAACATGGGCTCGTACTACCTGATCGGCGGCGAGCAGCCGCGCCGCGCCGGCAACGGCCACTTCGCCTCGGCGCCCAACAGCTCGTTCGAGACCAAGAACGGCAAGATCTACATGGCCGTCGCCAACCAGAAGCTGTTCACCGACGCTTGCAAGGCGCTCGGCCATCCTGAATGGGCGACCGATCCGCGCTTCGCCCAGCTCGCCGACCGCGTGGCCAACAAGCCCGAGCTCACGCGCATGATGGAAGAGGTGCTGAAGACCGACACCAAGGAGAACTGGGCGGCGAAGCTGCGCCACCTGCCGGCCGGTCCGATCCGCACCATGAAGGAGGCGCTCGACGAGCCCGAGGTCAAGCGCCGCGGCATGCTCAAGACCTATAAGCACAGCAAGGCGGGCGAGGTGCCGATCATCGGCTCGAACTACCGCTTCTCCGACACGCCCGTGGACGACACCCGCCCGCCGCCGGCGCTCGGCGAGCACACCGACCAGGTGCTGGACGGGCTGGCGGGTCTGAGCGAGACGGAAATCGCCGTGCTCAGGGACAAGAAGATCGTCGCCTAGTGTCTTCCGGACCGCCGGCTTCCAGCCGGCTCATGACTCATGAGGCCGGCTGGAAGCCGGCGGTCCGGAAGATCATGAAAGCCACTTTCTCAAGATCGCGTTCGTCTCCTCGGGCTTCTCCATCGTCACCAGATGCCCGCACTGCTCGACCACGATCAGCTCGCTGCCCTTGATGGCGGCGGCCATCTCCTCGGACAGGAACAGCGGCGTGGCGGCGTCGTCGCGGCCGCACACCACGATGGTCGGGCACTTGATCTTGGGCAGGTCGGGCCGCCGGTCGACGCGGATGGCCGCCAGTTCCTCCTGCCGCTTGTAGATCTCCACGCCGATCTCGCCGCACATCGTCGTCACCTCGTCGACCAGCGCCTTGTCGGGCAGGCGATAGGCCGGGATGAAACGCGACATCTGCAGGCCCAGCACCAGCTCGAAATGGCCCTCGTTGGCGAGCCGGATGCGGGCCCGCCGGATTGCCCGCTCGCCTTCGTTCTGGCTGCGCATGCCGGTGTCGAGCAGCGCCAACCGGTCCACCCGGTCGGCCGCGATCTGCATGATCTCGACGGCCAGCATGCCGCCCAGTGACAGGCCGGCCAGGGCGAACCTTTGGGCCGGCATATGCCCCAGTACCCAGCGGGCCGCACTGTCCCAGGTGTCCCAGACCGACAGGGGTGCCTTGCGCCAGTCCGGCACGACGATGTCGGCCTGCTCCGACAGGCCGGCGAGCTGCCCGGCAAAGAGCCTGGGCGAGCACAGCAAGCCGGGCACCAGGAGCAGGGGTGTTTTAGCCATTCGTTCCTCCAGTCCCAGGCCCTCGGCTGGGCTTATTCCGTCTGCAATTGCCAACTTCGCCTTGACCTGTCGCGTCGCGGGCGCTGTATTTCGCGCCGGGTATATAGCGTAGCGACTGGAGAATGCATCAACGGCGACCTTGGGCTGAATGACTCTTTCGAACTACTTCGCGCTGAACGTTGATCCTTCTCAAGCGCTACCGGAGACCTACAATTACGGTCTCGCCCTGCTGTCGTACCTGGTCGCGGTGCTCGGCAGCTACGCCTTCCTGCAGTTCGCCACCCGCATCGCCGAGCTGCGTGACGCCGGCCTGCGCTATAGCTGGCTGGTCATCGGCGCCGTCGCCATGGGCGGCGGCATCTGGGCGATGCATTTCATCGGCATGCTGGCCCACATCCTGCCGATCCCGGTGGCCTACGATCCATGGATCACCGCGCTTTCCATCGTGCCCGCCATCCTGGGCGCGGGTGTGGCCCTGCACGTCGTCGCCCGGCCGGTCATCACCACCAGCCGCCTGCTGATCGGCGGCACGCTGATGGGCGCGGGCATCGGCGCCATGCACTACACCGGCATGATGGCGATGCAGCTCAACGCCCTGGTGCGCTACGACCCGACGCTGTTCGCCGCCTCGATCGTCGTCGCCGTCCTGCTCGCCGTCCTGGCGCTGCAGGTGCGCCAGGTCATCAGCAAGCTCAATCTCAGCCGCTTCGGTGCAGTCAGGGACGGCGTCGGCGCGCTGATCATGGGCTTCGCCGTCACCGCCATGCACTACACGGCAATGGCCTCGACCTATTGCTTCGCCACGCCCGGACCGCTCCGCACCCCGGTCGACCACTCGGTGTTCGCGGGTGTCACCGCCCTGATCGCCTCGCTGGTCCTGCTGCTGACCATCGTCGCCGTGGTCTTCGACCGGCGCGTGGCGCAGGAGGAGAGCAGCCACCGGCGCACCAGCGAGCAGCTCATGCAGGCGCAGAAGATGGAGGCGGTCGGCCAGCTCACCGGCGGCGTGGCGCACGATTTCAACAATATCCTGACCATCGTGCTGGCCAACGCCGACGCCATCCTCGACGACGACAGCGTGCCGCCGCACATCACCAAGCGCGCGCAGCGCATCTCCGACGCGGGCCAGAAGGCCTCCGAGCTGACGCGCCAGCTGCTGGCGTTCTCGCGCAAGCAGGTGCTGAAGCCCGAGATCTCCGACCTCGACGACCTCGTGGCAAGCACCGGCCGGCTGCTGCGCCGCACGCTCGGCGAGCACATCGTCGTGCAGACCATCGCCGCCCCCAACCTCTGGCCGATCTATGTCGACCGCCCGCAGGTCGAGACTTCGTTGATCAATCTGTGCATCAATGCGCGTGACGCCATGCCGACCGGCGGCCGTCTCACCATCGAGACCCGCAACGTCACGCTATCCTGGGAATACGTGGCGCGGCAGGAGGACGAGGTCGCGCCGGGCGAGTACGCCATGCTGTCGGTCAGCGACACCGGTTCGGGCATGCCGCCCGACATCCGCCGGCGCGTCTTCGAGCCGTTCTTCACCACCAAGGAGGTGGGCAAGGGGACCGGTCTCGGCCTCAGTATGGTCTACGGCTTCATCCGGCAGTCGAACGGCCATATCGAGATCACCAGCGAGGTCGGCCGCGGCACCACCGTTCGCATGTATTTCCCGCGTAGCGATCCGGCGACGGCCGTCGCACCGGTGCCGCGCCGTCAGGCCATGCCGCGAGGCAGCGAGCGCATCCTGGTGGTGGAGGACGAGAAAGCCGTCCGCGCCATCGTCGGCGAGCAGCTCGGCAGCCTGGGTTACGACGTGAAGCTCGCCGAGGATGCCGACGAGGCGCTCGAGCTCCTGAAGACCCACCGCTTCGACCTCGTGCTGACCGACGTCGTCATGCCGGGACGGCTGAACGGCCGGGCGCTCGCCGAGGAGGTCAAGCAGGCCTGGCCCGACACGCGCATCGTCTTCATGTCGGGATATTCTGAGAACGCGCTGCTGCGCGACGGCCGCCTCGAAAGCGGCGTGATGCTTCTCGCCAAGCCGCACGTCAAAGCCGACCTCGCCAAGATCATCCGCGACGCGCTCGGCGGCAACGGGCGCAACGGCTTCGGCTCCGCCGTCCACGGCCAGGCGTAGTGCCAAAGGCAGTGAAAGGGTAACGCACGATGAACGCCAACGAGCGCGACCTGGTGCAGCGTTTCGTCGACGACATGACCGACTACGCCGTCGTCATCCTCGACGTGCAGGGCAGGGTGCTCACCTGGAACGCCGGCGCGCGGGCGCTGTTCGGCTACACCTCCGACGAGATCGTCGGGCGGCGCTTCACCCTGCTGCACACCAAGGCCGACAACCTGCTCGGCAAGCCTGAAACAGCACTGGGCGACGCCCTGCAGTGGGGCCGCCATGACGCGACGGGCCCGATGTCGCGCAAGGACGGAAGCCGCCTTCAGGCGCGCCTCATCCTGCGGCCGCTTTCGGATTCCTGGCAAAGGCATGTCGGCTTCGGCCTGCTCGCCTACGACACCGAAGGCGGCGCCAAACCGGTCGTGGCGGGCGAGCCCGAGGTGCCGGTGGCGGTGGCCGCCAGCCCCGCCGGGCGCGCCAAGATCCTGGTGGTGGACGACAACAGCGGCGTCCTCGAGGAGGCGACGGAGCAGTTGACCCGTCTCGGCTACGACGTCGTTTCCGCATCGAGCGGCGCGGAGGCCCTCGCCGTCCTCGAGCGCGGCGAAAAGGTCGATCTTCTGTTCACCGACGTCGTCATGCCGGGCGACATCGCCGGCCGCGATCTGGCCGACAAGGCCGCCGAGCTGCGGCCCGGCCTGAAGGTGCTGTTCGCCTCGGGCTATTTCGAAGGCGCGCTTGTCAGCAAGGGTGCACTCGAGACCGACGTGCAGTTCATCGCCAAACCCTACCGCATGAAGGCTCTGGCACAGAAGGTCGAAGAGGTCCTGGGCTTCTGAGCCGCTCTTCGTGAACGCGCGCGCGGCCGCCGTGGATTAGGCCGCTCGACTGCGATACCAATGCCGGGCCATGGCCGCGCACCCCGTCATCGCTTCCGGTCGCGACATCCGCCTCGACCTGCTCCGCCGCTATGATATCATGCGCGGCTGGTATCAGGACGGCATTCGCTCAACGGTCCTTGAGAAGTCCATCATGCTGCGTCGCTTCGTTGATCTCTCGATCTATCTCGAGAACGACGTCATTTCCGATCCGCCGCCGTTCGGGCCCAAGATCCAGTACCACCGGCACGAGGACACGGCGGGCCAGATCGCCGGCTTCTTTCCTGGCCTCAAGAAAGAGGACCTGCCGGACGGGCAGGGCTGGGCGGTCGAGAACGTCAATCTTTCGACCCACAACGGAACGCATCTCGATGCGCCCTATCACTTCCATCCGACGATGAACAAGGGCGAGCGGGCCATCACCATCGACGAGGTGCCGCTCGAATGGTGCTTCCAGCCCGGCGTGAAGCTCGACTTCCGCGACAAGCCGGACGGACACGTCATCACCGCCAAGGAAGTCGAGGACGAGCTTCTGCGTATCGGCCATGAGCTGAAGCCGCTCGAGATCGTCGTGGTCAACACGCGCGCAGGCTCGCGCTACGGCAACAACGACTACGTCAACGCGGGCTGCGGCATGGGCTACGACGCCACCATGTTCCTGCTCGAGAAGGGCATTCGGCTCACCGGCACCGACGCCTGGAGCTGGGACGCGCCGTTCTATTGGACCGCCCAGAAGTGGGCCAAGGACCACGACCCCTCGATCATCTGGGAAGGCCACAAGGCCGGCCGCCATATCGGCTACTGCCATCTTGAGAAGCTGCACAATCTCGAGGCGCTGCCCGGCGACGGCTTCACCATCGCCTGCTTCCCGCACAAGATCCGCGGCGCCTCCGCCGGCTGGACTCGCGCGGTGGCGATCTTCGAGGAATAAGGCGGACTTTTAGGCCGGCCTCCGCGCGAACAGCAAACCGATGCCGAGACCCGCGATGGCGATGCCGGCGCCGGTGCGCAGGCGGGCCAGCAACGACGGCCGTGCGAGCGCCGCCGAGCGGGCGCGCACGGCCATGAACACCACGACGACATCGACCGCGGTGTTCAGGAACACCGAGATCAGACCGAGCACGAAGAACTGCAGCCACACCGCGCCAAGGGCAGGGTCGACGAACTGCGGCAGAAAGGCGAGGAAGAAAGCCGCCGTCTTGGGGTTCAGGGCCTCGACGAAGATGCCGTCGCGAAAGGCCCGGCCAACGCCGGCGCCGCGCGCCGCTGCGACGATGTCGAGGCGCGCTTCGCGCGCCGTCTTGATGCCGAGCCACACCAGGTAGAGCGTGCCCGCAAGCTTGAGGAAGGTGAAGGCCTCGGCGCTCGCCAGGATCAGCGCCGACACCCCGACGGCGCCTGCCGCGACATGCACCAGCCCACCGATACCCGTGCCCAGGCTCGACGCCAGACCGACACCGCGACCGTCGGCAAGCGTGCGCGCTGCGACATAGAAGATGCCGGGCCCGGGTGACAGGGCGATGATCGATGCCGCTGCCAGGAAAAGCAGGAAGCTCATTCAGGTCAGCGGCCTAGGCGAGAGGTTCTGGCTCGCCCGGCGGCAGCGGCATCTCGAAGACGTTGAGCGTCATCGACACCAGCATGTAGTAGCCGCACACGCCCACCAGATCGACAACGCCCTGCTCGCCGAAGGCGTCGACGGCGCGCTTGTAGTTGGGCGCCGACACACGATTGGTCGCGAGATACTCGGTGACGAAGTCGTAGACGATCTTCTCGACATCGCGCGTGAAGGGTGGTGACTGGCGGGTACGGATCGCCTCGACGATCGCCGGTGCGAGGCCCGCTTCCTTGGCCAGCCGCGCATGAGCGTAGAACTCGTACTGCGCCTTGAAATGCCGGCCGATCAGGCAGATCGCGAGCTCGGAGAGATCCTTGGGCAGCGAGTTGTTGAAGCGGCAATACTCGCCGAGCTTCTGGGCGCGGTCGGCGAGATACGGGCTGCGCAGCCAGGGCTCGAACGGCCCGCGCAGGCCGCCGCGCGGCCCCGCGACGATCGCGTCGGCCACCTTCTTCTGGTCGGGCGTGAGCTTGGCGAGGTCGAGCGGCGCCAGACGCGGCATGAGATGATTTCCTCCAGTTGTAAGGGGCGACTAAAGCGGGCAGCCGGCGTCGCCGGTGAGGCTCTTGTCGGCGCTGTCGAAGATGCGGTTGATGATGGCCTCGCCTGCGGTCTGCGCCTTGTCCGCCTGGGTGGCGCACGATCCGCTCGCTGTCCACAGCACCTTGCCGCCGTCTTTCGAGTAGAGCGTCAGCGTGATGCGCAAGGTCGGCACGCTGGTCGGCGAGCCGAGCCCGTCGCGCCGCCGGATCGTGTTGCTGGGCAGGTCCATGCGTGGGTTGGAACCGGGCGGGGCGTAGGAAGGCTGGCCGCCCTGCGTGCCGTAGTCGCCGCGGCCGCTGTCCGAGAAATCGAAATAGCTCACGTCCATGCGCATGACGTTGCCGCCCGAGAAGCCGACCTCGTTGCCGCGCTTGGACAGTCGGATCATCACCTGGCGGCGCAGCTCGCGCGACAGATGGGTGTCGGACGTGAGCTGGACGGCGACCTTGGTCTTGGGTATCCCCTGGTAGGCCTTGACCTCCATCTCGCCGATCTTGGGCCCGGCCGGCACGCCGTAGCTCTGCGCCGAGGCCTCACCGGACAGGGTGAGGGTTGCGGCGGCGAGCAGCCCCAGCGCCGCGGCGCGAATCGCGACATGCATCCGGCGCTCCCTAGGCTGCGAGCCGGCGCCAGCCCGGCTCATCGCGGTCGAGCATGCGCTTCAGCGATTCGAAATGCAGGAGGGCCTGCTGAGCCTCGCCAGCGATCTGGTTGGCCGTATGCTCGGCGAGCTTGGCGTCGATATTGCGCAACGGCTTGCCGGTCTGCATGGCCAGCACCTGCACCATGGCGGCACGCTCGAGGTAGTAGAGGTCGTCGTAGGTCTGCGCCACGGTGGGGCCGCTCACGATGACACCGTGGTTGCGCAGGAACAGGATGTCCTTGCCGGCCATGGCGCGGCACATGCGGTCGCCTTCCTCGTTGCTGAGCGCCACGCCGGCATATTCGTCGTCGTAGGCGATGCGGTTCCAGTAGCGGAAGGCGTTCTGGGTGCACATCTCGATGCGGCCGTCGCGGATCGAGGTCAGCGCCGTGGCGTAGGGCATGTGGGTGTGCAGCACGACCTTGGCGCGCGGGTTGCCGGCATGGATGCGGGCATGAATGTAGAAGGCTGTCGCCTCGACCTGGTACTTGCCCTCGATGACGTTGCCTTCGCCGTCGGCCATCACCAGGTCGGCGGGCGTGATCTCCGACCAGTGCAGGCCCCGCGGGTTGACCAGGAACAGGTCCTCGCGGGCGGGCACGGTCATGCTGAAATGGTTGCACACGCCTTCGTTCAGGCCGTGCCGCGCGGCCGCCCGGAGTGCGGTCGTCAGATCGATCCGCGCCTGGGTCACGGGGTCGTTGGCCAGCATCAAGAGGTCTCCATTGCCGAAGGACGTAACGAGTGGCGATGATGCTGCCAAGCCTGTCGTGCGGCCAAGCGAAATCGAGAGCGGGGGTAGACCGATGGACGTCCTGTTTCGCTCGCCGCCGGGCGCACTGCTGGCCAAGCCGTGGGTCGACCAGGCCGGCCTGCTTGGTCTCAAACGCTGGTATTTTCCGCTGTCGCGCCTGTGGGCGGCGGCCAATGCAGCCGGTGACGACACAGCGCTCTTTCGCGACGAGATCGGCGCGCCGGTCGCCGCTCGGCCGGAGCCTTACTTGCGCTCGGTGCTGGCGCGCAACGCAGGCTGCAAGGCGGCAGCAGAGGCGGCCCGCTCCGCCTGGGAAACGTCGCTGTTCGGCGATGCGCCGGACGAGGACTGTTCGCTGCTGGACCGCCGGCGCCGCGCCGCCGCCACGCGCCACCTGGCGACGCGCGCGTCGTTCTATCCGCTGCTGTTTCCGACCCGGCCGCCGTCGGCGCGCTGGGAGATCGACCAGCCGGCCCGCGTCGAGCACGATCTCGGGCCGGCGATCGCCCGGCCCGACAGCCTCTACGACGTTGCCGTCGACGTCGGCACCGTCGCCGTTTCGCCGCCGGTCATCGAAGGCGGCCAGCGCGAATATTGGCTGCGCGCACCGACCCCCCTGTCACGGCTGCGTCAGCGGCCAGGCAGCGAGGTCCTCTACGCGCGCGTGATCGAGCCGGTCGATCCGGCGCCGTGTCCGACACTGATCTTCGGCAGCGGCCTTTGCCTGGAGTTCGAGCTGCTGACGGTCGCGCGCGGCCCGGCTACCCGGCTGGCCGACCTGGGCTGGCGCGTGGTCGAGCCGATCTCGCCCTATCACGGCCTGCGCGCATGCCGGGGCGCTACGGCGGCGAGCCGTTCTTTGCCGCCGGGCCGACCAGCTCGATCGATCTTATAGCCGGCCAGGCGCTCGAATCGGCGCTGCTGATCGTCTGGTGCCGCCAGCGCTTCGGCGGCAAGTTGGCGCTGGCCGGCATTTCGATGACGTCGTTCGTCGCCCGGCAGGCCGCCAGCCGCTGCCATCTGTGGCCTGCCGAGGCGCGGCCTGACGGCGTCATGCTCATAAGCCTTTCCGGCCGCATCGAGGACGTGACCTTCGGTGGGGCGCTCGCCGTCACACTCGGCCTCGACCGCGCGCTGGCGCGCGCCGGCTGGTCGCGCGAGGCATTGGCGCGCCTGTCAAAGCTGATCGATCCGGCCACGCAGCCGGCGCTGGCGCCGTCGACGATCGTCTCGGTGCTGGGCGAGACCGATCGCTGGGTGCCATACGACGACGGCCTGGCGGTGACCCAGCAATGGCGGCTGCCGTCGGCCAACGTCTTCCGCTATCCGCTCGGCCATCTTGGCATGCCCGTGCAGCTCACGCGCGACGCCGCGCCGTTCGAGCGCCTCAGGCAGGTGCTGGCCGGCCGGTGACGTCGACGCCGGAGATCTCGCGCACCAGCTTGGTGCGCACGGCGCGGCCGAAATGGTCGAAATTCTCGGCCACGATCATGAACGAGCCCGGCCCACCGGTGACGTTCTCTTCGTAGTACTTGTCGAGGCTGAGATCGGGCGGGCGGCCGAAGTTGGTGCGGTTCATCATCACCGGCAGGCCATTGACGACGATGCCCAGTTGCACCAGCCGGTCGCGCACCAACTCGGCCGGCGGGCCGTCGTTGGTGCGGCCGTCGCCGGAGATGTCGATGACGCGGCGCTTGGCGACGAAGCCCGAACTGTCGAAACGCTGCCCGGCATGGGCGAGACCGTCGCCGACCGCCGTCCAGCTCTGCGACTGGCGCGGCGCCTCGGCGAGCTTGTCGGCGAAGCGGCGCGCGGCGGCAGGGCTGTCGATCACGGTCCAGTCGATCACCACCACCTGGTAGTGCGTGCCGGCCCATTCAGTGTAGCAGACCGCGATGCGCCGGTTCTCGCCCGACAGGATGGCGTCGATGACACGCTCGTTGGTGAGCGCCTCGATGTAGCCGCGGCGCTGGAGCTCGGCCTCGACCTCGTCGATCGAACGCGACACGTCGACCGCCAGCACGAGCTGCAGGTCGACCAGCGTCTCCGCCCGCGCCGTCGACGCGGCGGTGACCGCCGCCAGGGAGCCCAAAAGCGCAGTCCGTCGCTTCATGCCCACTCTCCCGATAGGTGAGGGCGAGCATAGCACCGGGGTGGTCGACGTCATCTATATGACGGCAGCGCCAAACGAAAACGCCGGGGCAAAACCCCCGGCGTTTCCGTTCGTTCAGGTCGCTGTAAGCGGCCTATTGATCGTCATCGAAGCCGCGCTTGCGCGGCTCGTAATCACGCTCGCGGCGCGGCCGGTCGGGCGGACCCTGGTGACGACGTGCAGGCCGGGTGACTTCGCCCCCACCGCCGGGATCGAAACCGCCGCCAGCCGGCGGCGGACCGCCGGAGAAGTCGGCGCGCCGATCGCGCATTGGGCCGCCATCGCCCCCGCCGCCGCCAGGGCCGGCGCCGCGGTAACCACCGCCGCCACCGCCGCCATCGCGACCACCACCGCCGTAGCCGCCGCCGCCACCGCCGCCGCGATAGCCACCGCCACCGCCGCCGCCGTAGCCGCCACCACCACCGCCTCCGCCGTAGGGCGGACGCGGACCGCGCGGACGGAAGCCGCCGCCATCACGACCGCCACCGCCGCCACCAAATCCGCCACCACCACCACCGGGCTGACGTTCGACGGCTTCGCGGACTGCGATCGATCGACCATCGAGCAACGCGCCGTTCATGGCCTGCATGGCCGCGGCGCCCTGATCATCTGTTTCCATCTCGAGGAAGGCGAAGCCGCGGCTGCGGCCGGTCTCGCGATCCACGATCACTTTTGAAGAGGTAACGGTGCCGAACTGAGAGAAGGCTTCTGACAGACGCTCAGACGTGACCGAGTAGGGCAGATTGCCCACAAACAATTTGCGACTCATTCAAGGCTCGGGGCTGGAGGAAGGATTGAGCGGAGTCCGGCTCGCGCTTGCTGGACGACTGGGTCCAAGCGTTTCGATGACATTTGACAGATGACCAAGAAGCTCACGAGAAGACGTTGACCGGCGTAGCGCTCCGCGACTGTGCCGAGACTCATGATGATGCTCGTCGGCAAGTGTCGCAATGCAGGCTTTATGCGCTGATTCACAGCTCAAGTCCACCGCAAGCGGTCGATGAAAGATGGCAGGGTTGAGATCGATTTGTGCAGGTCACACAATCGACACGGAAATTGGAGGAATTGCATGATCGTCGACCATCGCACCTACGAACTGCAGCCTGGGCGGCTACGCGACTTCCTCGCGCTCTATGAGAAGGAAGGACTGCCGGTGCAGAAGAAGCATCTCGGCAATCTAGTCGGCTTCTTCACCACCGAGGTCGGCAATGTGAATGAGATCGTGCATATCTGGGCCTACGAAGATCTCGCTGATCGCACCAAGCGTCGCGCTGCGATGGCTGCAGATCCCGCTTGGCAGGCCTATTTGCAGAAGAGCCGAGAATATATGAAGCACATGAACAACAAGATATTGGTGCCAACCTCGTTCTCACCCACGAAGTAAGGGAAAGCCATGGCGAGCTCTCATCCACGCCGCAGCGGCGCTCAGGTCCTGATCGACCAGCTGCGCATCCACGGCACCGACACGATCTTCGGCGTGCCAGGCGAAAGCTACCTGGCGGCGCTCGATGCGCTCTACGCCCAGCGCAATTCCATGCGCTTCATCATCTGCCGCCAGGAAGGCGGAGCGGCCAACATGGCGGAGGCCTACGGCAAGCTCACCGGCAAGCCCGGCATCGCTTTCGTCACGCGCGGTCCGGGTGCCACCAATGCCAGCATCGGATTGCATACCGGGTTCCAGGATTCGACGCCCATGATCCTGCTGGTCGGCCAGGTGGCGCGCGAGGCGACCGACCGCGAGGCCTTCCAGGAGATCGACTACCGCCGCATGTTCGGCCAGATGGCCAAGTGGGTCGTCCAGATCGAGGATGCGCGGCGCATCCCCGAGCTGATCAGCCAGGCATTTCACACTGCGCTGAACGGCCGGCCCGGCCCGGTCGTGGTGGCGCTGCCCGAGGACATGCTGGTCGACGAGGTCGAGGTGCCCGACGCCGGCCCCTACAAGATCGCGCGCGGCGCGCCGGCGCCGGAGGACATGGCGAAGCTGCGTGAGCTGCTCGCTGCAGCCGAGAAGCCGATGGTGATCGTGGGCGGCGGCGGCTGGACGGCGCAGGCCTGCGCCGACATCCGCGCCTTCATCGAGGCCAATGACCTGCCGGTCTGCGCGTCGTTCCGCAACCAGGACCTGTTCGACAACCGCCATCCCAACTACGCGGGCGATCTCGGTGTCGGCGTCGGCCCGGCGTTGGGCAAACGGCTGAAGGGCTGCGACCTGATCATCGCCGTCGGTCCGCGGCTCGGGGAAGCGACGACCGGCGGCTACACGTTGTTCGATCTGCCGGTGCCGCAGCAGAAGCTGGTGCATGTCCATGCCGGCGCCGAGGAGCTGGGCCGCGTCTACCAGGCGACGCTGCCGATCAACAGCGGCATGGCGAACTTCGCTGCGGCTGCGAAGGCCATGAAACCGGTCAACGGCAAGCGCTGGAAGGCCGAGACGGCGGCGGCCCACACCGAGTATCTCGACAACATCAAGCCCGGCCCGCTGCCCGGGGCGGTGAACATGGGCGAGGTCATCGCCTGGCTGAACAAGCGTCTGCCCGACGACGCCATCGTCACCAACGGTGCGGGCAACTACGCCGCCTTCCTCCATCGCTTCTTCCAGTATCGCGGCTTCAAGACACAGCTGGCGCCGACCAGCGGCGCCATGGGCTACGGCGTGCCGGCGGCGGTGGCGGCCAAGATCGCCGAGCCCGGCCGCATGGTGGTGTCGCTGGCGGGCGACGGCTGCTTCCTGATGAACGGCCAGGAGTTCGCGACGGCGGTCCAGCACGGCGCCAACATCGTGATCACCGTGGTCGACAACGGCATGTACGGCACCATCCGCATGCACCAGGAGCGCGAGTATCCGACGCGCGTGGTCGGCACGGAGCTCAAGAACCCCGACTTCGCGGCCTACGCGCGAGCGTTCGGCGGCCACGGCGAGACGGTCGAGAAGACCGAGGACTATGCGGCGGCCTTCGAACGCGCGGTGGCGGCGGCCAAGCCCGCCATCATCCACGTGAAGACCGATCCCGAGGCGCTGACCTCGCGCATCACGCTCAGCAAGCTGCGCGAGCAGGCGCTGGCGAAGCAGAAGCACTGAGCCATTGCCCTCATGTTCCTCTCCCCCTTTGGGGGAGAGGTTAGGGGGAGGGGCAACAAGGCGGCGCGTCAGCTTCACGAACTGGCTACCGCGAACATGAGAAAGTGGGTCGCGCCATGCCCGAGGAGGCCCACCACGACCACCCACCATAAGGACGGTGTGCGGTAGTTCGGCGTCTTGAGCAGACGCACGATGGCGATCATTGCCATCGCGAGCAGGATAAAGGTCTGCGGTGCGAAGAAGAGGACATTGACCAAAAGCGCGGGGAATGGGCTGAACGCCAGGACGTACCCACCTGCCCAGGCCAACGCGCTGCTCGGATAGGCCGCGTCGCGCCATCGCCAGCCGGGGGGCATCACGCCACGCAAGAGGAAGCAGCTGAATGCGATGACGAGCGGTGGCATCAGAACCGCATCGATGTTCTCAAAGAACCATGTCGCCATCGATTTCGTCGCTGCCTGGTCAAGCCATCAGCAGCGGCACGCCATAGGCCCTGAAGGCACGATCGCGAGTCACGATCGTGAGATTCTCCTCCAGGGCCTGCGCGATCATCATCCGGTCGAACGGATCGCGATGATGGAAGGGCAGGTGCTGCACGCGAGCGATATGAGCAAGTCGGACTGGCAACGTCACCGCGGCCATTCCTTCGACGGCTGTCATGAGGTCGCCAGGCAGGACGAGCTTGCGCAGCGACAGCTTGATCGCGATCTCCCAAATTGCGATCAGGCTCAGCACGCGTTCATTGTCCGGGTTCGCCAGAGCCTCTCGCGCGGCTGCGGACAGTTCGGTCGGCTGAGCGACCATCCAGATGAAGGCGTTCGAGTCGATCAACAGCCTCAAGAACGTCCAGGCTCCTTGAGAACGTCGAACATTGCCTCGATCTCGGCGTCCGTTTCGGGAGAATCCCAGCCGGGCTGGAATTTGACCTTGCCAGCCCACATGCCGAGTTTGGGCTTCTTGCGAACGGGCCCGCAGGCCGTGAGCCGTGCCACCGGCTTGCCGGCTTGGCAGATGACCACTTCCTCGCCGGCGCGCACGGCGGCGATCAGCTTGGAGAGTTGGGTCTTGGCCTCGTGTGTGTTGACGTATTTCATGTTAGCTAACTTAGCTAATGCCGATGGCGCTTTCAAGATCGTGCTTGCGCTTGCGGCGGCCCACTTATATAGGACGGACATCGTGGAGATTTGAGCCGACCGGCTTGCGACCACGTTAAACATCGCTAAAAGGTCGGAGAGGCCCGCAAAGCCCCCGTCCTGTTCGGTCGGGGGTTTTTCGTTTGTGCGACAGGCACAGGCGCGAGGAGAGGGCTATGGACGGATCGATCCCCAACAAGAAGGCGAAGGCCGATCAATCGACGTGGCGGCCACAGACCCGCGCGGTGCGCGGCGGCCAGTTGCGCAGCAACTTCGACGAGACGTCGGAGGCGCTCTACCTGACTTCGGGCTACGCCTATCAGAGCGCCGAGGAGGCCGAAGCCACCTTCAAAGGTGAGAGCACGCACTACCAGTATTCGCGCTTCGGCAATCCGACCGTCACCATGTTCGAGAACCGGCTGGCGGCGCTCGAAGGCGCCGAGGCCTGCCGCGCCACCTCGACCGGCATGTCGGCGGTGTTCTTCGCCCTGCTGGCGCTCCTGAAGGCCGGCGACCGCATCGTCGCGGCGCGCCAGCTCTTCGGCTCCTGCCACTACATCGTCGCCGACCTGCTGCCCAAGTACGGCATCCAGAGCGAGTTGGTGGACGGTGGCGATCTCGTCGCCTGGGAGAAGGCGCTGTCGAAGCCGGCGCAGGCCGTGCTGTTCGAATCGCCGTCGAACCCGATGCTCGACATCGTCGACGTCAAGGCGGTGTGCGATCTCGCCCACAAGGCCGGCGCCAAGGTCGTGCTCGACAACGCCTTCGCCACGCCGATCCTGCAGCGGCCGCTGGAATGGGGCGCCGACATCGTCGTGCACTCGGCCACCAAGTACATCGACGGCCAGGGCCGCACGCTGGGCGGCGCGGTGCTGGGCTCCAAGGAATTCATCCTCGACAAGCTGCAGCCCATCATCCGCAACACCGGCCCGTCGCTCAGCCCGTTCAACGCGTGGGTGCTGGTCAAGGGCATGGAGACGCTGGGCCTGCGCATCGAACGGCACTGCGCCAACGCCGCGCGCGTCGCCGAAGCGCTCGCCGCCCATCCCGCGATCGGCCGCGTGCTCTATCCCGGCCGCAAGGACCATCCGCAGCACGCGCTCGCCATGAAGCAGATGTCGGGTGCCGGCGGCGTCGTCACCTTCGACCTCAAGGCCGGCAAGTGGGCCGCCTTCGAGACGCTGAACCGCCTGAAGCTTGTAGACATCTCCAACAACCTCGGCGATGCCAAGAGCCTGGTGACGCATCCGGCGACCACGACGCACATGCGCATCGGCGCCGAGGAGCGGGCCAAGCTCGGCATCGGCGACGGCACCGTGCGCATCTCGGTCGGCCTCGAGGACGCCGAGGACATCATCGCCGACCTGGTTCAGGCGCTCGGCTGAGGAGCGCGGTGTCGCTGGCGCAGCACCTGTGGGACATCAACGCCGACTGGGCCGCGCGCATCCGCACGCATGACTTCGTGCAGGGACTTGGCAACGGGTCCCTGCCGATCGAGAATTTCAAGCGCTACGTGGCGCAGGACGCCTATTTCCTCGACGCCTTCGCGCGGGCCTATGCCTTCTGCCTCGCCAACGGCACCTCGCGCGAGGATCTCTATGGCTTCTCCGAGCTGATCTCGGGCGTCGTCGAGGAGCTCAAGCTGCACAAGAGCTACACCGAGCGCCTGCAGATCGACCTTTTGGGCGTGACGCCGATCGCCGCAACCAGGTTCTATGTCGACTTCCTCCTGAACACGGCCCGGCGCGGCCGGCTCGGCGAGACCATCGCCGCCATGACGCCCTGCATGCGGCTCTACGCCTGGCTCGGCCAGTCGCTCGCCCGGACCGCCGTCGCTCCGGCTTATGCCGACTGGGTGAAGGCCTATTCCGATCCCGGCTTCGAGGCACTGGCGGCGCGGCTCGAGGCGTTGCTCGATGCGCACGCCACCGACACGCCCGCTGTCCGCGCCAACTATCGCCGGGCGATGGAACTGGAACACGGCTTCTTCGCCGCCAATATTTAGCAGGGGCGCGCGCCACTAGAACTAGAGACGGAGTAAACTCCGTCGTAAGTGGCGCGTCATGGTCTTCCGGACCGCGCGCATCCACGCCGAATCGACCGAAGGTCGATTCGGCTCACGACGCTCATGACTCATGAGCGAGCCAGAGGCTCGCGGTCCAAAAGAGCATGAGAAGACGCGCCACTTACGACGGAGTTTACTCCGTCTCTAGTGGCGCGCCCCCTGCGATCAGAGCGCTGAAAGCTTCTCCATCGAGCGTTCGATGGCGCCGTGAAGGTCGGCGGTGAGCTTGGCGCCCATGGCGTCGCGCACCTCCTGCTCGGCCGCGGCCCACAGGGGCAGCGCGCGCTTGAACAAGGCGCGGCCGGCCGGGGTCGCCACCAACTCATGACGTCGCTTGTCGCCCGACTGGGTGCGCTCGATCAGCCCGTCCTTCAGGAGCGGGCCGAGGTTGCGCGTCAGCGTCGTGCGGTCGGTGGCCAGCAGATCGGACAGCCGGCCGATCGACACCGGACCCCGGGCGGTCACGAAGCCCAGCAGCGAGAATTGCGAGATCTTCAGGCCGGTCGGCGCCAGATGCTTGCTGTAGATCTGGGTCACGCGCCGCGCCGCTCCGCGGATGCGAAAGCAGGTGCAGTCGAGGGGCGACAGGCGGGGGCCGGACATGGCGGCAGACTAATGCCGAGGCTTGCGACGGCCAAGCACAAATGTGTATATGCACACAAAGCGTGATGGAGACGACGATGAGCGGTGTGGGGGGCGATGCGGGTTACGGCGTGGTGCCCATCGAGCAGGCCCGCGCCATGGACGGGCTCACCCTGTTCAAGGGTCTGCTGGAGGGCCGTTTCCCGGCGCCGCCGATCACCAAGGCGCTGGGCTTCCGGGTGTCGGAGGTCGAGCTCGGCCGCGTCGTCTTCGACTACACGCCGGTCTACGACCACTACAATCCGCTGGGCACCGTGCACGGCGGCATCGCCGCCACCCTGCTCGATTCGGTGATGGGCTGCTGCATCCACACCACGCTCAAGGCCGGCATCGGCTACACTACGGTCGAGATCAAGGTGAACTACGTGCGCGCCATGACCGACAAGACCGGCCCGGTGAAGGCCGAGGGCAAGGTGATCAATGTCGGCTCGCGCATCGGCACCTCGGAAGGCAAGCTCTACGACAGCGCCGGCAAGCTCTTGGCCCACGGCACGACGACCTGCCTGATCTTTCCGATCTGACCGTCGTTGACGGATAATGGGTGGCATGCCCCAGGCCACCGCAGAACAACGCCTGCTCCGCCTGTCGATCGGCGTGACCGTCGTGGTCTCGCTGTTCGGGGTGCTGTTCGGCCTGCTGTCCGGCTCGCTGTCGATCGTGTTCGACGGCGTGTTCGCCGCCATCGACGCCGCCATGTCGGGTCTGGCGCTGTTCGTATCGCGCCTGGTCAGCCGCGAGAGCAACAACCGGCGCTTCCAGTTCGGCTATTGGCACATCGAGCCCATGGTGCTGGCCTTCAACGGCGGCACGCTGATGCTGCTCTGCTTCTATGCCTTCCTGAACGCTGTCGACAGTTTCCTGGCCGGCGGCCGGCATCTCGATTTCGACTGGGCGATCGCCTATGCCGTGATCGTCTGCGTCGTCTGCTTCGGCATGTTCTTCTACGAGGCCCGTGCCAACCGCCGCATCGGCTCGGATTTCGTGCGGCTCGATGCGCAGAGCTGGCTGATGTCGGCGGCCATCACCTCGGCCCTGCTGGTCGCCTTTGGCATCGCCTGGTCGCTCCGGGGCACGCCGTACGGCCATCTCACGCCCTATGCCGATCCCGTCGTGCTGGCGCTGCTGACGATCTGCCTGGTGTTCGTGCCGATCCGCACCGTGCGTAAGGCGCTGCAGGAGGTCCTGCTGATGACGCCGCCCGAACTCGACGCCAAGGTTCGCAGCGTCATGGATGGCGTGATCGCCCGCCGCGGCTTCAAGACCTACACCAGCTACGCCGCCAAGGTCGGCCGCGCCGAGTTCATCGAGATCCACGTCGCGGTGCCGGAGGGCATGCGGCTCGACAATGTGGCGGAGGTCGATGCGATCCGGCGCGAGATCGCCGACGCGCTGGGTGGCGAGGGCCCGCAGCGCTGGCTCACCATCGATTTCACCGCCGATCCCCGCTGGCTGTAGGGGCATTATTGTCATCCTGAGCGCAGCGAAGGATCTCACGGCGAGGGCAACCAGTGATCAGCTCCTTCGCTGCGCTCAGGACGACAAGTGGCTTTCCAAGCCCCTTGTCGCATTTGACCTTTCTGCGCGAACGTCCCATGTCAGAGTTTCAGGATCGTCGCATGTACACAGCCACAACCCGTGCCATCCAAGTGACCGTCAGGCCGCAATATCTGCCCGATCAGTCCGATCCCTCGAAGTCGCAATTCGTGTGGGCCTATTTCGTCCGCATCCAGAACGAGGGCGATGTCGCAGTGCAGTTGCGCAGCCGACACTGGAAGATCACCGATGCTCTGGGCCGCGTGCAGGAGGTCCGGGGACCGGGCGTCGTCGGCAAGACGCCGTTGCTGCGTCCGGGCGAGATGTTCGAGTACAATTCCGGGACGTCGCTCTCCACGTCCTCGGGTTTCATGGGCGGCACCTACCAGATGGTGAGCGAGTCCGGCGAGAACTTCGACATTGAGATTCCGACCTTTTCACTCGACCTGCCCAGCCCAGCTCGCCAACTGAATTAGGGCGCCGGCTCAATTGAGGAAAACGACCATATGAACAAGATGCTTAAGAAGGGCGAGATGGCCTCGTTCGTCCAGAAAAGCGGCCCGGGCCTCACTCGTCCTTCGCGCGAGGAAGCGGAGGCCGCGGTGCGCACGCTGATCCGCTGGGCCGGCGACGATCCCGACCGCGAAGGCCTTGTCGGCACCCCCGATCGCGTCGTGCGCTCCTACGAGGAATTCTTCGGCGGCTACGACCAGGATCCGCGCGATATGCTGCAGCGGACCTTCGAGGAGGTCGAGGGCTACGACGAGGTGGTCGTGCTGCGCGACATCCGCCTGGAATCGCACTGTGAGCACCACATGGTGCCGATCATCGGCAAGGTCCATGTCGGCTACCTGCCGGACAAGCGCGTCGTCGGCATCAGCAAGCTCGCCCGCGTGGTCGACGCCTTCGCCTATCGCCTGCAGATCCAGGAGAAGCTCACGGCGCAGATCGCCAACACCCTGCAGGAGGTCCTGCAGCCGCGCGGCGTTGCCGTCGTCATCGAGGCGGCGCACCAGTGCATGACCACCCGTGGCGTGCACAAGTCCGACGTCGCCATGGTGACCAGCCGCATGCTGGGCGCCTTCCGCGACAATGGCGAGACACGCCGCGAATTCTTGACCATGATCGGTCGGGCATCGGTCTAGTTCTTCCGGACCGCGCGCTGGGTCGCGTCCGACGCGACCTCCCTGCGCGCTCATGAATCATGAGGCGCGCTGGAAGCGCGCGGTCCGGAAGACCATGATCGGTCACACGTCAGTCTGAGTAACAAGGAGCAACATGGCAGGGGAGATCGTCGGCTCGGTCGAAATGCTGCGCCGTCTCGTGGCGTTCGACACCACCTCGCGCAATTCCAACCTGGCGTTGATCGAGTACGTACAGAAGTACCTTCAGGAACACGGCATCGACTCGAAGCTGGTGCCGAGCGAGGACGGCAAGAAGGCCAATCTCTTCGCCACTGTCGGGCCCAGTGTGAAAGACGGCGTCGTGCTGAGCGGCCACACCGACGTGGTGCCGGTCGACGGCCAGCCGTGGGACACCGATCCCTGGACGCTGACCTTGAAGGACGGCAAGTACTACGGCCGCGGCACCTGCGACATGAAGGCGTTCTACGCCATCGGGCTCGCCATGCTGCCCGAGTTCAAGAAGGCCAGGCTGAAGAAGCCGATCCACTTTGCGCTCTCCTACGACGAGGAGGTCGGCTGCATCGGCGCCCATGCGCTGGCGGCCCGCATGGCGAGCGAGGTGCCGAAGCCGCGCGCCATCATCATCGGCGAGCCGACCATGATGACGGTGGTCCATGCCCACAAGGGCGCGCAGATCTACGTCACCAGGTTCACCGGCTTCGAGGCGCACTCCTCGATGACTCATCTCGGGGTCAGCGCCATCCATTTCGCCGGCGAGTTCGTCCATTACCTCAACACGGTGCAGGACGAGCTCGACGCCAAGGCGCCGAAGCAGAGCGAGTTCATGCCGGCGGCGGCGACGTTCAATGTCGGCACCATCGTCGGCGGCACGGCGGGCAACATCCTGGCGCGCGAGTGCGAGGTTCTGTGGGGCTATCGCGAGCTGCCCGGTCTGCCGATCGAGGCGTTGGGCAATCGCGCCATCGAATGGCTGGAGAAGGAACTGCTGCCCAGGATGAAGGCCAAGCATCCGGCGGCGACGATCGGCACGGTGCTGCGCTCCTCGACGCCGGCCTTCTCGTCGGAGGGCAACGACGAGGCCAAGGCGCTGGCGCGAAGCTGGTCGGGATCCAACACGGTGGGCAGCGTGGTCTACGGCACCGAGGCCGGCATCTTCCGCAAGACGCTGGGCGTGCCGACCGTGGTCTGCGGCCCCGGCGACATCGCCCAGGCCCATCAGCCTAACGAATACATCCTCGCCTCGCAGATCGAGGCCTGCGAAGGCTTCATGCGCAGGATGGTGGAGTGGTGCAGCAGGGATTGAGCGCTGGGGGCGCGCCGTAAGTGGCGCGTCTTCTCATGCTCTTCCGGACCGCGCGCATCCTGCGCGCTCAAGATCATGAGCGAGCCGGAGGCTCGCGGTCCGGAAGACGATGCGCGTGGTGTAGAAGCGCGACGTGGTAGGATCGAGGCCGTCGGGGTCATCGCCCAGGCCGATGCGCAGGGACCCTTGCGGCGAAGGCGCTGCCGGCGGCGAGGCAGCAAGTGATGGCAAGAATCGCACGACGGACGGTCTGTCTCATGGTCTGGTCTCCGTCTGTTCGCAGTCGGAGTAGCACGCCTCATGCCAATGTCAGAAGAAAAGCGTCATGACCTCCGCGAGGAGAGGAGAGTGGTGACCGCCGTGTGTCCTGACGCCGCCGCCCTCTTGAAGGCCGTCGCGCCGTCTTTGGCCGCATGGCCGACGTCGGCGCCGGCTCCGATCAATCGCCTGACCAGCGCCGTGTCGCCGGTCGCGGCGCAAATCAGGGCGGTCCATCCGTTCGCGTCGGTTTGATTGACGTCGGCGCCGGCGTCCAGAAGTCGGTCGACGAGAGTTCCATCGCCGCCCAGCGCGGCGCGCATCAAGGCCGTCTTTCCGCGGTTGTCGGCATGCTTGGGATCGGCGCCGGCCGTCACGAGATGATCCACCATCTCGACGCGGCGGTTTTCCGCCGCCCGCATCAGGGCGGTCTTCCCCTTGTTGTCCGCCTGCTCGACATTTGCCTTGGCCGAGAGGAGCCGGTCGGCGATCGCGACGTGACCGCCTTCGGCAGCGCGCATGAGCGCGGTCATGCCTTTGACGTCCGCACGATTGACATCTGCGCCGGCGGCCAGCAGGCGCTCGATGACAGTGGCATGGCCTCGCCCCGCGGCGCTCGCCAATGCTGTCCAGCCGTTGCCATCTGCATGGTTGACATCAGCGCCGGCGGCAATGAGCTGGTCGACACGGATCGCATCGCCGCTGAGCGCGGCCATTATCAGGTCTTCCATCCGCAGCTCCTTCTAAGGAAGACTGGCGCGGGTGACGACGGCGGGCAAGCCTCACCAAGTCAGGCGAAATCCCACCCTGAGCGCGTGATTGTCGGTGCCGCCGCCCATCTCGCCATCGTAAGAGGCGAACAGCGAGGCGCGGTCAGTGATGGCGGCGGCAGCGGAGAAGCCGACGACTGCGCTGTCGCGTTGCGGCGTGGCGCCAAGGACGGTGAACTGCGAGACCGGCGCAGCGGCGAAGGCCGCGGTGATCGGTCGGGCCGTGTCGGCGAACTCGTGCATCCAGCCCAGGCGAACGCCGATGTCGAGCGGCCTGCCGCCGCCCATGTCGAAGCTGGCGGCGAAGTCGGCGCCAAGCGTCGTGCGCACCGAGGTGGTGGTCTGCGAGGCGACCGAGAGGTTGAACGGGCTGGTGCCGCTTTCGGTGAAGGCCGCCTGGTTGGCGGTGCCGATCTGCAGGCGGCCGAACGGGCTGATCGAGGTGTTGGCCGGGAAGGGCAGGCCGAACTTGTAGCCGGTCTCGACCTGGCCGAGGAACTGGTTGGCGCTGGTCTGTCCGTTGGCGACGGCGGGGGACAGGCCAGGAAAGGCGACGACGCGCTGCAGGCGGTTGTTTGAATTGGCGTAGCCGGCGAGCGCATCGGCATAGAAGCCGCCCCCGCTGGCGTTCTGGGTGAAGGAGCCGTAGAGCGCGACGCTCAGCGAATCGGTGTAGCCGTTGCCGCCGAAGCCGTTGACCCACTGGCTGCCGCCTACATAGCCGCCGGCGATGCCGACCAGGAAGCGCGGATCGAGGCGATAGTCGATGCCGAAGGCGGTGCCGCCCAGGGTGTAGGTGAGGCCCGCGGCATTGCTGTCGCCCAGCACGCTGCCGGTGCTGCCGATGCCGCTCAGCCAAGCCGAGAGGCGCGGCGGTGCGGTCTCGTCGCAGCTGACCTCGCAGGCCTCGGCCAGCGCGACGCCCTTGGGGCCAACGGTTGCGCCACGCTCGACGGCCATCTGCCGGCCGACGGCGTTGGAGAACAGCTGGCTCGAGCGGATGTTGACGGTGCCGAAGTCGGCATAGGGCTCGCTGCTCAGCGCTTGCAAGGCCGGCGCGCCCTGTGCCGTGCTGACGTTGGCCATCGTCGTGACGATGCCGCCGACATTGCCGCTGGCGGCGATTGCGTCGAGCGCGCCGCCGACCGCCTGCTGGTTGACCGTCTGGCCGGCCGAGCGGAAGGCGTTGGGGGCAAGCACCAGCGAGAGATAGAGGTTGGTGTCATCGAAGCTGAGCGCTGGCGTCAGGAAGCCGACGCCGCCCGTGATATCGTTGAACGTGGCGATGCCGCCGGCCGGCGCGGTGAGGATCGTGTACTTGGTGTTGGGCACGTAAGCGCCGGGCTGCGGGATGACCTGGAGGGTGCCGGCGTGCACCGTCACCTTGTGGCCGGCGCCCACGATAGTGATGCGGTCGCTGGCGCCACTGGGATTGACTTCGACATCGAAGGTGCCGCTGTTCCAGGTCAGGTTGCCGTTGATCGTGAGGTTGCCGATGGAGTTGCCCGGCTCGATCGTGCCGCCATTGTTGGTGATGTCGCCGGTGATGTTGCCGACGCCGCTCAGGACGCCGCCTTTGTTGAGCGTCACGTTGCTGGTCAGGTGGTTGTTGACGGCGAAGCCGCCGGCATTGATGGTCGTGCCGCCGCCGACGCTGCTGATGCCGGTCAGCGTGAGCTTGCCGCTGCCGTTCTTGATCAGCGCACCGCTGCCCGTCATCGCACCGGCGTAGGTGCCGTCGAAGCTCTGGTCGAAGATGAGGGTGGCATTGTTCGTAATGGTGCCCTGCAGGCTCCTGGTCGTGCCCCGCAACTCACCGGCCAAGACAGCGGTGCCGCCGGTGTAGCTATTGTTGCCGAGCAGGTCCAACCGGGCGGCGCCGGTCTTGGTCACGCTGCCGGCGCCCTCAATGTTGCCGCGAAATGAGTCGCTCCCGAAATGCTCCGGTATGTCGAAGACGACAGACCGGGAGGATGGATTGCCGGGGGTGGAATCGAAGATGATGTTGCCGCGCTGGGTCAGGTTTGCGCCGTTGCCCTGCACGGTGCCGGCGTTGATGCGGATGTCGCCCTCGAACTTGGCGTTGTCGCCAGTGAGGGTCAGGGTGCCGTCGCCGCCCTTGGTGAGACTGCCCTCGCCGCTGACAATGCCGCTCAAGGTGAGGACCTTGCCGGCGTCGATCTGGAATCCGCCACCCGTCCTGCCCAAAAGCCCAACCGCTCGTGCGCTGGTGAAGGTCTCGGATGCGCGTAGAGTGCCATTGTCCTGCAGCTGTAGGTGGCCGCCGGCCGCGCCCAGCTTGTCGTCGGACGCAACACGCAGGGTTCCTCCTGCCACCTGCGTGCCGCCAGTGTAGGTGTTGGTGCCCGTGAGCTCGAGCTCGCCGGCGCCTCGCTTGAACAGGGCGCCGTTGCCGGACATGTTGCCGGAATAGGTGCCATTGCCCGCCTGATCTAAGGCGACCGCGGCGTTGTTGGTGATATTCCCCTGCAGGCTCAAGGTTGTGCCCTGGAGCGTGCCCTCGCCGACCGTCGTGCCGCCTGAGTAGGTGTTGTTGCCCGTGAGTGTGAGGATGCCGGCGCCAGTTTTGGTGAAAGTGCCGGCGCCGGACATGATGCCGGCATAGGTTCCACTGCCCGCCTGATTGAAGACGACGGAGGCGTTGTTGGTGATATTGCCCTGCAGGCTCGTGGCATTGCCCTGCAGCGTGCCCGCACTGAGCGTTGTGCCGCCGGAGTAGGTGTTGGTTCCCGTGAGCGTGAGAATGCCGGTGCCGGTCTTGGTGAGAGTGCCGCTGCCGGACATGTTGCCGGCATAGGTCCCGTTGCTGGTCTGCTCGAACACCACGGCGGCACCGTTGGCAATATTGCCTTTCAGGCTCGCGGAATTGCCCTGCAGGGTGCCGTCAATGACGTTGGCCCCACCGGAATAGGCGTTATCGCCGGTGAGCACGGTCGTGCCGGCGCCGTTCTTGACGAGGGTCCAGCTTCCGCCGCTGCCGGCAATGCCATTCTGGTCGGCGATGGTGTCGCTTATGGTCTGCGTCTGGCCTGCACCCGGGGCAACGGTGAACAATCCGCTGCCTTGAAGGAAAAGGCCCGATCCGGCGCCGCGGCCGGCTTGGGCGCCCGGTCCTCCAGCGGCACCGCCGGCAACGGTATTGTTCAGGACGTTGAGACCCCCGTTCATGGTCAGGTTGCCGCCTTGCTGGACGAAGATCGCGCCGCCAAGGCCGGCGCCTCCTCCCCCGCGGCCAGCGGCTGACGTGTTGCTACTGCTGCCGTCGCCACCGCCGAAGCCACCGCTACCACCACTAAAGCTACGGCCGCCGCCGCCGCCGCCACCGAAACCGCCGTTCCCGCCAAGATTTGGGTCGAAGATGCCGGCGCCGCCGCCGCCGCCGCCGAAGCCGCCGGGGTCGCCTGGACCCACAGACCCTCCGCCACGGCCTCCGTTGCCCGCGCCACCCGAGCCAGGCGTGGTGTTAACGGCTGGGCTTCCGTTGCCTGACATGCCGCCGCCTCCGCCGCCGGCGATTGCCTGTCCTCCCGGTCCCCCATTGCCGCCGCGCGCCGCATTGTCCTGCAAGGTGACATTGCTCACCGTCACATTGGCGCCGCTGGCGACGTACAGCGCGCCGCCCAGTCCGCCGCCGCCGCCGCCGCCGGTGCCGCCGGATCCTCCGTTGCCGCCCTGGGCCGTGGCATTGGCGATGGTGAGATCGTTGACGGCCACGGTGCCCGATTGCACGACGAGGCCGCGAAACTGGTTGTTGCCGGACAGCGTGAAGTTGCCGCCGTTGATGATCGCGCTGCTCTGCACCTGCGGCAGGTTGGCGGTCAGGGTGATGTTTGCGGTGAAGGTGATGGTGCTTTGGCCGCCGGTGATGGCATCCCGCAGCTGCGCTTCGTTGGCGACATCGATGGCGTGCGCTGGAAGAGCCGCCGACAGTGTGCCGGCTCCAAAGAGCGCGGCCAGCGCCAAACGGGAGGCTGACGTCGACAGGAAGGTTTCCCCACGCAGGTCCGCATTCCGCTTCTCAACGATCGTCGTCATGGTGCCTTCCTCCAGAAATCCCATGTGCGCGGAGCGGCAGCCTGACCTTGAGTCCGGTCGTCGGCTGTGCCGGGCGTTGGGCGCGATTCGGGCCAATCAGGTCGGCAGGACGTATGCGTGGTTGCGCCGAGCCGCGGAAGCCGCTGCGCGTGGAAGTGCTTGGATTTCAGTGTCTTTTCCTGGAAGATTGACGCTGGAAATCAACTTTCGCGGGTGGCTGTGAGCGGGCGGGAAATCGACCAGAAACTGCGACTGACGGCGGCCGTGCTGGGCGCGGTCACCCGCAAGGATCTCGCGGCTGCATTTCGGCGCATCAACCCGAAGACGCCGTTCGATGTCGAGCGTGCCCACAAGTGGCTGCAGGGGCGCTCTCGTCCGCGCGAGAGGCAGGTCTACGACGACTGGGCGAAGCTGCTCGATCTCGGCCGCTCCGGCCAGTGGATCGCGGAATGCGACATTGACGCCTTTGTAGACGCGCTCTGTACCAGCCACGGCTGCGACCGCGAGACATTGCGAGGTCATCTGGCGCCCGCGGCAGCAGGCGCGGCCACACGGGAACGCAAGGCCGCCCTCGGCGGAACCTATGCCTGCTATTCGCACGCCTGGTCGCCGTACTTTCGCGGCCGGCTCATCCGCGGAGAGTTGTCGATCACGCCGACGGCGCAGGGACTTGCTGCGACCTACGCGGAAGTTCTGCCGACGGGACGCGTGATGCTCGAAGGCCTCGTGAACGTCGGCAACCGCGTCGTCACGATCGATGCGCGCGAACGCGGCGGCGGCGCGCACTTCCTCTTCTGTCTATTTCTGTCGAGGCCGCCTGCGAGCCTGCTCACGGGATTGATGTGCGGGGCGACGATCATCGGTCCGAATGCGCAGCCGTCGGTGACGCGCATCGCCGTCGTGCGCCTGCCGGAGCCCAGTGCCCGATTGCGCCAGGCCGAGGCGTATCTGCCGCCCGATCCGTCGGTGGCTCACGACCTTGCGACGCTGGGCCTGCGGATTGCCGAACCCGCCGTTGTCGATCGACAGCTGATGGCGTTCCTGACCGGCGACGGCAAGGGCGGTCTCGATCAGCTTTCCGTGGCCAGCCACCGCGCCCTCGTGGAGTTGTTCGATCGAAGCTGGCTGGCGCCGCCGGCGACCCCCATCGTGCTCGCCGATCGGCGGGAGCTGCGACGCCGGAAAGCCAGATGAAATTCCGCAGCAGCCAGAGCACATTCCGTCCGGCTGGAATCTAGAGGCTTCTGTGAGGTCGCGAGGCCGATGGTTGGATCACAG
>WHTW01000007.1 GCA_009377525.1 Rhodospirillales bacterium | reverse complement strand
CTTCGCAGGTCCGGGCTTCGCCTTTCGGTCGCAAGCTCGCCAATCGGTCCGGCCGGATCGAGTTTGTCAGCCTACGGACTACTTCTTCACCTCCCGTTGCTCCCCACCCCGCCTCGCGGCGACGCAGTTACAGTCAGTTACAGGCCGGAGTGGGCATGCCCGGAAGGGACTCTCACCCTTCCAGCCAGGCACCCTCGCGGACGCACGACCGCGCGCTTCCTGCGCGCTCATGAATCATGAGCGTAGAGAGCCGAATCGACCTACGGTCGATTCGGCGTAGGAGGCTCGCGGTCCGGAAGAGCATGAACGGGCCACTGGAGTGGCGCGCTCCCAGCAAAGAGGACGTTCAGCTCGCATTCGCTCGCACCAGCCAGCAGGCGCCGGGCAGGCGCACGCCGTCAGGGCCTTGATGCGGCGTCAGCACCTCGGCGATCGCCTGCTTTGCCCGTTCGATGGCCGCAGGCTCGGCGCCGGCGAAGGCCCGGGCCAGCGGGCCGAACCGCCCGGCGCCGGCGACGACCTCGGCGACGCTGTCGCCCATCCAGATCTGCCGGTCGATGGCCTCGAAGCTGAGCGCGCTGAAGCCTGCCTGCCCGAGAATGCGTTCGACGCGGGCACGATCGCCGAACGAGAACTGGCCGGGATCCTCCGGACCGGGGCGCGGTTGCGGCGGCAGGAACGGCTGCGCCACGCGCGCCGGCGTCGTGCCCCAGGGATTCTCCTGCGGCGTGCGCCAGGCGATGAAGGCCAGGCGGCCCGCAGGCTTCAGCGCGCGCCGGATGTTGCGGAAGGCCGCGCCCGGATCGGCGAAGAACATGACGCCGAAGCGCGAGAACACGAGATCGTAGTGGCCCGCCTGGAACGGATGCGCCGCGGCGTCGCCGACGACGAACGTGGCGTTGTCCAGCCGGTGCGCGCGCGCCGCCGAGATGAGGGGCTCGGAGATGTCGACGCCAAGCACATGGCCGGTGAGGCCCACGGCGCGCGCCAGCGCCGCGGTCGTGTCCCCGGTGCCGCAGCCGATGTCGATGACATGCTCGCCGGCGCGCGCCGCGGCCGCCGACAGCCCGAGCTCGCCGATCTCGCCGATCGCGCGCTGGATGCGCTGGTAGGCGGCGAGCCAGCCTTCGCCACCCGGGCCGTTCCAGTAGGCCGCCTGCTCGGCCGCGAGTTCCGTGGTGGTTTTCATATGAGGGGGGTCTTCATGCCAGCGCCGCCGCCTTGGCGACACCAGGCTTGTAAGCTGGCAGCTCGCGCGGCATGTAGTTCACGAAGGCGACGCGCCAGGCATGCGCCGGATCGGCCTGCTCGAAATGCTCGATCAGGGTGAGCGAGACGTTGTCGATCTCGAAGCGCACCGCCGCCTCGGGATGCAGGTCGAAGGCGTGCGCCAGCGCCGCTCGGATAGTGCCGCCGTGCGCCGTCGCCACGATGTCGCGGCCGCGATGCTCCTCGGTCAGGCGATCGATGCTGCGCACCGCGCGGTCGCGCAGGTCGACGAAGCTCTCGCCGCCCGGCGGGCGGTATTCCGGCGGGCCGAGCCGGAACAGATGGTTGTTTGCCTTCTCAGCGATCTCGACATAGGTCAAACCCTGCCAGTCGCCGAAATGCTGCTCGGCGAGGCTGGGATCGACGTTGAGCTCGCTCATCTCGGCGCCATGACTGGCCAGGGTCTCCGCCGTCTTGCGCGCGCGCAGGAGGTTCGAGGCGTACCACACGGCGCCCTTGGGCAAGAGCCTCGCCTGGTGCTCGAACAGGGTGTGGTTGCTGATGTCGCAGTCCTTGTCGGTCTGGCCGTAGCAGCGCGCCTCCGGATTGGGCACCGGCGCATGCCGCACCCACCACCAACGCGTGACCAGACCGGTAATCTTGGCGGCTGTCGCCATGTGTCAATCGCTCCTCTCCGGAATGACGACGTTTAGCGGCTGATGAACAGCGCCGCCACCACCAGGAAAGCGATCTCTGCGCTCTGCTGGACGGCGCCCAGCGTGTCGCCGGTGTAGCCGCCGATGCGCTCGGCGATCCAGCGCGACGCGAGCCAGGCGGCGGCGAGGGCGGCGATCGGCGCCAGAAGGGCCACGAAGAAACCCTTGCCCAAAAGCAGCAGGAAGGCGAGCACGGCACCGATGCCGATGGCGAGCCAGACGTCGTTGTCGGTCGGCTTGCCGACCTGCGAACCGAGCCCATCGGCATGCACCGGCGAATGGGCCAACAGAGGATAGGCGATGGTGGCGCGCGACAGCGCGTGCGCCGCGATCAGCACCACAAGACCGGTGGCGCCGCTGAACGACGCCAGGCAGGCGACCTTGACCAGCACCGACAGCGCCAGCGCCAGCATGCCGAAGGTGCCGTTGCGGCTGTCGCGCATGATTTCCAGCCGCCGACCGGCATCGAGCCCATGCGGGCCCAGCCCGTCGGCGGTGTCGGCCAAACCATCTTCATGCAGCGCGCGGGTGAACAGGATCGCAGCGCCCACGGCCACGACGGCGGCCAGCCAGCTCGGCCCCAGGCCGCGCATGATGGCGAACACCAGCCCGGTTGCGAGACCGACGCCCGCGCCGATGAAGGGCAGCACGGGCAGCACGTCGGCGAGCTGCCAGCGTGGTGCGCCGACATCGAGCTTCAAGCCGGTGAAGAACGTGGCCTGTTCGCGAAAGGCTTGCAGCCATTCGTCGAAGGAGGAAGGCCGGGCGATCGGCGGCTCGCTGGGACTGGTCATGGTGCAGCAAATATAGGATGGTCCGCGCCCGCGATGAACGCCCCCGCCCCAACTTTCGAAGAGATGCGCAAGGTCCTGCGCGAACTGCCGGGACCCGACCAGGAAGCCCAGACGGCGGTCGTGCGCCGCCAGACCGAGCTCACCAAGCCGCCGGGATCGCTCGGCCGGCTCGAGGAAATCGCCGAATGGCTGGCCGCCTGGCAGGGCCGCGCAAGCCCGCGCGTCGAGCGACCGCGCATAGCGGTGTTCGCCGGCACCCACGGCGTGGCGGCGCGCGGCGTGTCGGCCTATCCGCCGGAAGTCACCGGCCAGATGGTGAAGAACTTTTTGAGCGGCGGGGCGGCGATCAACCAGCTCGCCGGCAGCATCGACGCCGACCTGCGCATCTACGAGCTCGACCTCGAGCATCCGACGGACGACCTGAGCCGCGGCGCGGCGATGAGCGAGGCGCGCACGGCCAATGCGATGACCTACGGCATGATGGCGGCCGAGCCCGGCATCGACGTGTTGTGCCTCGGCGAGATGGGCATCGCCAACACCACGACGGCGGCGACGCTCTGCGCGGCGCTGTTCGGCGGCGGCGGCGCCGACTGGGCGGGTCCCGGCACCGGCGTGCAGGGCAAGGCGCTGGTGCACAAGATCGCCGTCATCGACGAGGCGCTGGCGCATCATCGCGCGCTCATCAACGAGCGCGATCCGCTCGCTCTGCTCGCCGCGGTCGGCGGCGAGGAGCTCGCGGCGATCGCCGGCGCCGTGCTGGCCGCCCGCATGGGCCGCATCCCGGTGCTTCTGGACGGCTATGCCTGCACGGCGGCGGCCGCCGTCCTGCACGCGATCGACCGGCATGCGCTCGACCATTGCCTGGTGGCGCACCGCTCGGCCGAGCCCGGCCACACGCGGCTCCTCGACGCGATCGGCCAGCGGCCGCTGCTCGACTTCGGCATGCGCCTGGGCGAGGCCTCGGCCGCGGCGCTCGCGGTGCCGCTCCTGAAGGCGGCGGCCGCCTGCCACAACGGCATGGCGACCTTTGCCCAGGCGGGCGTAAGCTCCAAGAATGCGTAGACGCTCGCTTCTGGCGGCCGTGCCGCTCCTCACCGCCCTGCCCGCGCTGGCCCATCCGCCGCGCCAGCCCGACAACGCCGAATCACAGAGCATCATCGAGGAGATGAAAGTCTTCCGCGACAAGGTCGCCAAGGCAGTCGGCAACAAGGACTTCCCGACCCTGCGCTCGATCTACGCCGACGCCTTCACGCACACCCACGGCTCGGGAAAGATCGACAACAAGGATGCACGCATCGTCGCGGCGATGGCCGGCGAGCCCATGATCGAGAACGCGCGGGCGACCGACCTCAGCTACCGCGTGTTTGCCGGCCCGACCGTGATCGTCACCGGCAAAAGCGCGATCCTGAACGTGAAAGAGCAGAAGACCTACGACTTCCGCTGGGTCGCCGTGTACGTCACCGGCCGCGACGGCTGGCTGCTCGCGGTCAGCCAGGCGACGCGGCTGCCAGCCTAACGCTCTTCCGGACCGCCGGCTTCCAGCCGGCTCATGGGCGCAGCCGCGCTGAACTCCAGCGCCACTGTGCGGGTTCCGAGACAAGCCCGGCCTTCACGGGATTGTTCTCAACGTACTCAATGATCCGATTGAGATGACTTCGTCTCGGATGAACCTGTCGAAGTAATCGCGATGCCAGAATGCACCGCCTCGACCCAA
The DNA here is from genome assembly GCA_009377525.1 of Rhodospirillales bacterium. Taxonomy (GTDB): domain Bacteria; phylum Pseudomonadota; class Alphaproteobacteria; order Reyranellales; family Reyranellaceae; genus Reyranella. The sequence goes on along the minus strand of WHTW01000007.1, from coordinate 94,277 downwards.
GACTTGATTGGCACTGGTGGTGGTGAAGGATTTCCAGGAGTGTACGATTCGATCAGGTGCATGGCGTTCACTCGGTTCAACCACCGTATGCACGTGGTTGGGCATGATGCACCAAGCCAGGAGGCAGTAGCGGTCTTTGTCGAAGTGAAGCAGCGCTCCTTCGACTAGCTCTGCGATTTCTGATCGGGCAAGCCAACAATCACCCCAGCCGGCGTCGAGCCTTTCATCGGTCTGAGCAAGGTTGTCGGGGAGCATTGCCACAGCTTGAGCGACAGCCTTGGGCAGGCTGTCGGCCAAGCGAAAAGTCACGAATTGGACCGTCTCCGGCGAGTCGAAGTGCGGTAGGTAGCCTCTGGAGTACCAGCCTTTTGGATCCATCGTTCGCCATGAGCCGGCTGGAAGCCGGCGGTCCGGAAGACTAAGCCGAGACTTCGATCACGCCAGGCTTGTCGGCGGCGACGATGCTGCCGATCACGGCAGCGGCCGGCGTACCGCGCTTCCTGAGATCAGCGACGAGGCCGGCAAGCTTGTCCTGCGGCACGGCGATCAGAAGGCCACCGGAGGTTTGCGCGTCGGCCAGCAGCAGGCGCTGCGGTTCGGCCAATTCGTCGGCGAAGCGGGCGTTGGGAGCGGCGTACTCGAGATTGCGCATGGTGCCACCGGGGCAGAGGCCGTCCTTGAGGAAGCCGGTGACCCTGTCGAACACAGGCACGGCGCTGTAGGAAAGCTTCGCGCCAATCGGCGTGCCCGCCTCCTTTGACGCCGCGCGCAGCATGTTGCCAAGATGGCCCAGCAGGCCGAAGCCCGTGATGTCGGTCGCGGCCGTGGCGCCGGCCGCGTTCATCGCTTCGGCGGCGTGGCGGTTCAGCGTCGTCATCGACTTGATCGCTTCGGCAAGCGCGGACCCGGGCGCGGCGTTGCGCTTGACCGCCGTGGTGAGCACGCCGGTGCCGATCGGCTTGGTCAGGACCAGCGCGTCACCCGGACGCGCACCGGCATTGGAGACGACCTTGCGCGGATCGATGGTGCCGGTGACGAACAGGCCGAACTTGGGCTCCTCGTCGACGATCGAATGGCCGCCGGAGATGGCGATTCCGGCCTCCTTGCAGATCGCCGCCGCGCCGTCGAGTACCTGGCGCAGAGGCGCGGTGCCCAGCGTGTCGACCGGCCAGGCGACGAAGCTCAGCGCGTTCAAGGGCGTGGCGCCCATGGCGTAGATGTCGGAGAGCGCATTGGCGGCGGCGATGCGGCCGTAGTCGTAAGGGTCGTCGACGATGGGCGGGAAGATGTCGACCGTCTCGACCAGCGCCAGGTCGTCGCGCAGCTTGATGATGGCCGCATCGTCGGACGTGTCGTGCCCGACCAGCACGCGCGGATCGGCGGCGACCGGCAGTCCGGCCAGCGCCTGGTGCAGGTCGGCCTGGCTGATCTTGGCGGCGCAGCCGGCGAAGCGGGCAAGCTCGGTGAGCCGCGGCACGGCACTTTCGGCGGACGCCGGTTTCGGCGGGGTGGCGACGTTCATGGTTCCTCCGGCGGGGCCCACGCGACCCCGGACTGTTCGGCCGGATGATCGGGCTCGCCGCCGGCCGGGGCAAGGTCATTTGCGGTCGCGCCGGATGATGCTGATGCGGCCGTCGGCCTCCATGTGGGCCGCCTTGACGTCGCCGCAATCCTCCAGCCCCTTCTCGCGCAGCTGGGCCATCAGCTCCTCGACCGTGACGAATTCCTCGCGCATGTTCCGGCGCAGCATGCGGCCGTTGTCAATCAGCTTGAGCTTGCGGTCGCGCACAAGCCGCTCAAAGGCAGGATAGCGCGACTGCGGCCATTCGATCAGCGTGTTCCACAGGAGCACGGTGCCGACCAGGACGGTGCTCTCGATGACGGACTGGAAATTGTCGGAGATGCCGTTGCCGGTCACCTCGGCGATCAGCACGATCACCAGGATATCGGTCATGCCGATGCCGCCGACCTGGCGGCGCACGACGACGCGCGGCAGCACGAAGATCACGAGATACATGATCGTGCCGTGCAGGAAGAGCTCGAGTAGAGAATGCGGGGCGTGAAGACCGCATGCCAGTCGACCTTCAGGAGCATCCATGTCGTCAGCGGCGTCGGTCGCCGCGATCGCCCATGCCCGGCTTCGCCCTGGTCCTGGCCTTGCCGCGGCGATCCGCCGACAGCGAGCGGCCGGCGTCGCCGCCTTCAGTGATGCGGCCCTTGGCGTCGCGGCGGATGTATCGCTTGTCGCCGCGCGGGGCGATGGCCGTGCGCTTGGCTGCCATGGCGTGCCTCCCTGATGCCGCGGGTGAACGGTTCCGGGCGAAAGGCGGTGGCCGCCGGATAGGCGAATGATAATCACTTGCATTTGAGCATCGGCCGTCCAATATTGATGGGATGGACCATGCCCTCGCCCCCACGGCGGCCCAGCGCGACGAGCGCCTGCGCGCCGTCGAGCTGCTGCTGTCGCGGCAATCCGTGAACCTCCTGCAGGAGCCGGCGCCGGACGGCGCCGAGCTCGACCTGATCCTCGATGCCGGCTTGCGCGCGCCCGATCACGGACGTTTGCGGCCATGGCGCTTCGTGCTGATCCGCGGCAACCAGCGCCAAGCCTGGGCCGACCGCCTCGCCCAGGCCGCGCTGGCCCGCGATCCCGCGAACGGCCAGGCGATGGGCGAGAAATCCCGCGCCTGGGTGGCGCGCACGCCGCTCATCATCGCGATCGGAGTCGAGGTGAAGGCGGGCAACATTCCCGAGATCGAGCAGGTGCTGTCGGCGGGTGCCGCCGCCATGAACATGCTGAACGCCATCCATCTGCTGGGCTATGGCGGCATGTGGGTGACCGGCGCCAACAGCTACGATCCGCAGATCAACAAATGGCTGGGCTTCGAGGCGCCAAGCCGGCTGGTCGGCTTCCTGGGCGTCGGCACGCCCAGGCCGTTGCCAGCCGACGCGCCCAAGATCGCGCGCCCGTCGCGCGATCGGCATACGACGGAGTGGATGGGCTAGGTCTCTTTTGGACCGCCGGCCTCCGGCCGGCTCATGATCATGATGCCGGCCGGAGGCCGGCGGTCCGGAAGACCATGAACGCCGCAGCTACTTCTTCGCGCCCGGCAGGAAGTCGTCGAGCGGCACGCCGAAGCTGTTGAGCGCCCATGAGACGAGATTGTACTGGCCGACGGTGAAGACGGCGTCCATGAGCTGCTCGGTCGAGTACTTCTTCGCGAGCGTCGCCCAGGTCGCATCGGAAACCACCGAGTTCTCGTAGAGGTCGTCGGCGACCTGCAGCAGCGCCGCCTCGTGCTCGCTCCAGCCCTTGGCCTTCGGCCCTTCCCTCAGACGCGCGATATCGTCGTCCGTGAGGCCGCCGCGCCTGGCGATAAGCTCGTGCTGGGCGAACTCGTACTCGGCCTGGTTCAGCCAGCCGATGCGCAGGATCAGGAGCTCGCGGTCGCGGAACGGCAGGGTCTGCTTGCTGAGGATGTGGCCGGCGAACGGCGTCCAGCGCTTCACGAGCTGCGGATGATGGGCCAGCACCTTGAAGATGTTGAAGACCTGGCCGTTCATGGCGTTCTTCTCGACCGTCGTGCGGTCTTCCGCCGCCATGGTCTCGAGATCGCGCATGGGAATGCGCTGCTTGCGCTTGATCACCGGTGTCCCTCCATGAATGCAGGACCGGCAATCTAGCGCGTTGCTGGGCAGAGGCGACTCCTCGCCTTCCGCATCACGGCTTCAGCTCGACCACCATCTCGATTTCGACCGCCATGCCGCCGCTCAAGGTCGCCATGCCGACGGCGGCGCGCGCGCCACAGCCATTTTCGCCGAAGACCTCGACCATGAGATCGGAAAAGCCGTTGATCACCTTGGGCTGCTCGGTGAAGTCGGGCGCGGCATTGACCATGCCCAGCGCCTTGACGACACGGGCCACGCGGTCGAGCGAGCCCGTGAGCGCACGCATGCGCGCCAGCATGGCGAGGCCCGCGACGCGCGCCGCGTCATAGCCCTGCGCGACATCGAGATCGGCGCCGAGCTTGCCCAGCACGTAGCTGCCGTCGGCACGTTGCGGCCCGCAGCCCGACAGGAACAGCAGGTTGCCGGTCTGCACGCCGGCCACATAGTTGCCGGCGGACTTGGGCGGTGACGGCAGGTCGAGGCCGAGCTCTTTCACCCGTTGTTCGGCAGTCATCGCGGCCTCTGCTTGGTCGCCAGCAGATCCCCGACGACGGCCGCGAGCACGATCGCGCCGCCGAGACAGGTCATAAGGGCCGGCACCTCGCCCAGGACCAGCCACACGATGGCGGGGGCGAGCGGCGTCTCAAGTGCGCCGATCAAGGCCGAGCGGGTGGCCGAGACCGAGCGCAAGCCGAGGGTGAGCAGGAGCTGTCCCAGGCCGAACTGCGTCGTGCCGAACAGAACCAGCCAGCCGAAGTCGACGGCCGTCACCGCGGCGGGCGACGCCCACGGCCATACGACGAGGGCGCACAGGAAGGCCGACAGTGCCGCCGCGGGCAGCATGCAGACATCGCGGTGATGACGCATCACCACCATCATGGCCGAGATCAGGAACGTCATGGCAAGCGCCAGCCCGTTGCCCAGCAGGCGACCGGAGCCCAGCGTCGGCACGACCATGACGATGACGCCCAGCAGCGCCATGCCGCTGGCCAACAACGTGGTGCGGCGCTCGCGCACGCCGGTCCAGGCCCAGGCCATGGCCGCCGTCATGAACGGCGCCGTGGCGTTGATCACCAGGACGTCGGCCACCGACGTCTCGCGCAGGGCGTTGATGAAGCAGATGGTGGCCGCGGTCGAGCAGCCGGCCGCGACCAGGCCGGGCCGGCCGATGCGGCGCAGGGCGGCGATGGCCAGCGGACCGTCGCGCCATACGACGTAGCCGGCAATCAGCAGGCCGCCGAACAGGCCACGCCAGAACAACATGGTCCAGACATCGGTCTCGACCAGACGGGTGAAGAGCCCGGCGGTGCTGAAGGCGAACGCCGACACCAGCACCAGCACGGTGCCCTGCCAGCGGCCGGCCGGCGCGGGCCGATATACGAAGGAATCCGCCAAGGTGCTCATGACCAGGACACTAGCGGACCCCTCCTGACAGCGTTATGTCAGGAGCATGCGCCGCGCCGACCGCCTGTTCGACGTCATACAAGTCCTCCGCACCGCCAAGAAGCCGGTGACGGCGGCCACCCTTGCCGAGGAACTGGAGGTCACGGTGCGCACGATCTATCGCGACGTGGCGACCCTGCAGGCGCGCCGCGTGCCGATCGAGGGCGCGCCCGGGCTGGGCTATGTGCTGCGCAAGGGCTTCGACTTGCCGCCCCTGATGTTCACCATCGACGAGATCGAGGCGATTGCCGTCGGCGCCCGCATGATCCAACGCGTACGCGACTCAGAACTGCAACACGCGGCGGCGCGGGTGCTCGACAAGGTGACGGTGGTGCTGCCGGAAAGCCTGCGTGTCCACGTCGCCGACGCGCCCGTCTATGTGTCGCGCGGCGACGCTGCCCAACCCAAAGTCGACATGGCCCAGATGCGCGCCGCCATCCGCGACCGGCGCAAGCTGCGCGTCGCCTATGTCGACGAGAAGGGCCATCGCACGCGGCGCACGATCTGGCCGCTCGCCATGGCCTACTACGTGGATGTCAGCCTGGTCGGCGCCTGGTGCGAGCTGCGAAAGGACCTGCGTAACTTCCGGGTCGAGCGCATCACCAGCTCACACATGCTGGCAGCGCGTTTCCAGGATCACAATGGCCGGCTGCTCGCCCAATGGCTGGCCCAGCCCAAGGAGCGTCCGCCATCGCGAGTATGAGGGTCGAGCCGCGCCGCCGCCAGCCTGGCGAGGCCGGGCTTGGCGAACTCCGCGCCGTCCAGCTCGAGGAACGGCGGGGCAATGGCATGGAAGCGGAAGGCATCGCCTTCCTTCAGAACAACGCCGGCAAGTTTGCCCCAGACCTCGACGACGAAGGGTTCGGACAGGTGATGTTGGACAGTGTGTTGGATCATGGGGCTGATCTCCCTTGTCCTCACCGACATGGTCACGAACAGACGAACCGCAATGGTGGAGGTTGCCGAATCCGTCGAGAGCACGAGCAAATAGCGACCGTGCGGCATCAATGTGGCGCTCGGAATTTTTCCGCGCTGGCGCTCTGCCGCACATGACGAAAGAATGACCACGCGATGTCCCTTCGATTGACACGGGCAAGATTTTTGCGCGCGGTAACAGCCGCCGGCGCGAGCGCGTTGCCGCTGTCAGCGCAGGCACGCGGCGAGGAGCTGTTCGAAGTCGCCGACAGCGAGACCGCGACCATCGACGGCCGCGAATGGGACACGCCGATCATGGGCGGCCGCACGGTCGATGCCGTGCACCGCTCGGTGCTGCTGCGCTTTCCCGACGCCGCCGACACCATCGCCATCCTGCTGCGCAAGGGAAAGGTCCTGCTCAAGGCCGAGCTGTCGTTGCAGTACGACGGCTATGAGATCCTGCCGAGCGGCTACACCTGCCGCGAAGGGCTTGGCCGGAAGCCATGGACCGAGAATCCGCCGACCTGGCATGTCCATGCCTGGCCCCTGCGCCAACCGTGGATCGCCGACAAGGCGACCGGGCCGACCTTCAATGCCAGCGTCAACCGCCGCCGCTACTGGGCGCGCTATGGCGCCACCGACCTCGAGCGCGACCGCTACGCCGACCTGATGGAACCGCAGGAGCTGTCGGTGTCGGCGCGCGAGGCGCGCTTCGACATCACCCGCCTGCTGGCGACCGACGTCTTGGCCAAAGAGGCCGGTGCGCGACTGCTGATGCTCGAACAGTGCGGCTTCCTGCTGCGTAAGGTCGAGACCTACGATTCGCGCTATCGCCAGGCCGACGCCTACGAATGGGCGATGCCGACCGGCGGCCATGGGCTCAGCTTCACCAATCCGCGGCTGCTGCTGACCTGCCGGCCGATCACGGGTGGCGGTATCGTCGCCGTCACCATGCCGGAGCGGCTGGACCGCAAGGCGTTGCTCACCGCCGACGGCTCGCGGCCGACCGCGGTGATGTTCACGCCGCAGCAGATCGTCGCGCGGGCGGCGCGCGCCCTCGCACCCGGCCTGCAGGGGCGACCCGACTGGCAGCTCGAACGCATCGGCGAACTGCACAAGGTCGGCGGCGATCGGGTCAGCAACTGGTCCAACGTCGCGGGCGACGAAAGCTACAAGGCCTACCAGGGCCGGCTGCGCGAGGTGCTGGCAATGCCGCCGCGCTACTGGCTGGGCTGGGGCATCGCCGACGAGCTGCTGGTCTGGCACGTGTTCCGCGATCTCCTGCCGGCGCCGGTGCAGGATCACATGAAGAACTACTGGCGGGCTTGGCTGCAGCCCGACCTCGAGACCAGCGCCTTCGTCCATCCGCAGAGCCGTGACGCCATCGACTATTGGCGGCGCAACCACGACTGGCGTGGCCGCGCCTCGTTCTTCCGCGACGGCTACAACTTCGCGGTCAGCACCCAGAACTTCAACCACACCGCCGCCATGGGCGCGCTGCTGGGCGGCGCCATGATCGACGGCGCGTATCCCATGGCCGACGGTCGCCACGGGCTGGAAACCCTGCCGCTGCGCTTCTGGGCGTTCCTGGACGGCACGACGCAGGAGATGCTCGACCACTATTATCTCTCGATCACGCTCAGCGCGCAGAAGATGTTCGCCGACTACGCGCCACTGCCGATCGACCGGCTGATGGGCCGTATCCTGGTCGATCGCACCATGGAGATGCTTGTCAGCGTGCATCATCCCAAGCTGCGCCGCTTCGTCTCCTCGTCGGGGCGGGCGCGCATCAGCGGCGTGCTGGTCGAGCAGGACGGTGTCTATGGGGCAGTGCATGCGTCGTCCAGGACGGGCGCGGCAAACTATCTCGACGAACGGGCCGACGCGACGGCGGAGGGCATGCCGATATGGGGCTACGACTTCCCGCCCGGTCGCGCGGCGATCCAGAGCCTGCATTCGCCGTGGACGCCGGACTGGGTGGCGGGCCTGATCGACGACAAGCCGGTGCCGTTCGAGGAGACCTCGGCCGAGACCATACGTGGCTACTTCAAGCCGCCCCTGTGGCGGCGCGCCTGGCTCGGCGCCTGGCATGGGCTCGCCAGCACCGACATCCGCGGCCGCACGGTCGATGTTTTAGGCCAGTGGGTGCGCGAGGCCATAGTGGCGACGCGCCTGGAGGATCTCGGCACGCTCACGGTGCGCTACGCGGCCAACGAGCCCGACCTCACGACGACCCGCGAGGGCATCGCCGGCGCGGCCGGCCTGACGCTCACCTTCCAGAGCCGCAACCGCGCCATCATCTTCGCCAAGCCGCACACCAGCCGCGACAAGCTTTTGGCCGCGCTGGGAGAAGAAGGCGTGACGCGGCTCGCGACCGTCGTCGGGCTGTGGAATTTCTCGCAGCCCAGGAGCTGGGTGCTGTATGCCGACGGCAGGAAGATCGAGTCCTTTCCGCATCGCCTCAAGGCCGGCCAGCGCATCCTCATCCATGACGGCGTGAGCTATCTCGCCATCCTGCCGTTGCCGGCGTCCGATCTCGGCCGCGACGTCGAGATCGAGGTCGCGGCCGGCATCGCCGGCAAGGCCGAGCCGACTGGCGCCATGGTGGCGCCGGCGCTCACGATCTCGATGTTCAACCTCAGGCGCGACCAGCCGATCGCGCCCAAAAGCCTCGACCTCAGGGCGGTCACCAGCCGCACCTATGGCGGCCTGGTGCTGGAGATGGGCGACGCCCAGAGCCACGGCAGTTTCGAGGCCTTCGTCCGCCACATCGACGCGGCCACGCTCAAGGCGGACTGGAACGAGAGCAAGCGCCAGCTCGACGTCGCCTATCGCAGCGGCGGCGATCTCCTGGAGGCGGGTTTCACCACGGACTTCGGTCAGTCCGACAATGGTCATTTCCCGATCGATCCCGGCGCCCAGGAGCGCGCCATCCCCTACCGGCGGCTGAATGGCGACTGGCCCTACCTGCCGGCCGGGCTGGAGCGCGACACGAGCTGGGCGCAACAGGGCACGACCGGGCGTCTCGAGAAGGCGGGCGCGGTGCTGATCACCGACCCCGGCCGCAAGGCCTACCTGATCGCCGATCCGGTGAGCGGCGCGGTGGTGGGCTACAATCCGCTGCCCGACCTGCAGGCCTTCAGCCTTACCGCGCGCGACGGCGTCACCTTCCGCGCCGACGGCAAGGTCGGGCTGCTGCGCGTCGAATACCGGCCGTGGGAGAAGGCCTGCGACATCAGCCATGCGCTGAAACCCGGGCAGGAGGGTGATGCCGCCAGGTCCTTCACGATCTCGGGACTTGCCGAGCCGCCGAGCGTGACCCTGAATGGACGTCCTGCCGATGTCCGGGTCGCCGGACAGGCCTTCCAGATCTCCCTGGCGTGACATGACCTTGACGCGCTCTACCCTGCTGGGACTTGCCGGCGCCACCGTGTTGGCGGCGGGACGCGCGGGCGCGCAGACGGGAGCCCGCATGCATCAACGCAAGATCCCCTCCTCGGGCGAGATGCTGCCCGTCGTCGGCTGCGGCACCTGGCGGACCTTCGACGTCGGCCGCCGTCCCGAGGAGCGCGCGCCGCTCGCCGAGGTGCTTGCCGTGCTGTTCGCGGCGGGCGGCTCGGTGATCGACACCTCGCCGATGTACGGCGCGGCCGAGGGCGTGGTCGGCGACCTGCTGGCGGCGGCTGGCACACGCAACAAGGCCTTCATCGCCACCAAGGTATGGACGTCGGGCCGCGACAGCGGGATCGAGCAGATGACCCGGTCGCTGGCGCTGCTCAAGACCGACCACGTCGAGCTGATGCAGATCCACAACCTGCTCGACTGGCGCGCCCATCTGCCGACCCTGCGCGCCTGGAAGGCCGAGAAGCGCATCCGCTATCTCGGCATCACGCACTACACGAAAAGCGCCCACGACGAGCTCGAATCGGTGATGCGTGCCGAGAAGTGGGACTTCGTGCAGCTGAACTACGCCCTCGACGACCGCGCCGTCGAACGCCGCCTGCTGCCGCTCGCCATCGAGCGCGGCATCGCCGTGATCGTCAACCAGCCGTTCGGCGGCGGCGGGCTCTTGCGCAAGCTTCTGCCGCGCAAGCTGCCGGACTGGGCTGGCGAGATCGGCTGCACGAGCTGGGCGCAGGTTCTGTTGAAGTTCGTGCTGGCCAACCCGGCGGTGACCTGCGTCATCCCCGGCACCAGCAAGCCCGAGCACATGCGCGACAACGTGCAGGCGGGCCTGGGCGTCTATCCCGACGCCGCGATGGCGAAGCGCATGGTCGCCGACGTCGGTGCCTAGAGCGATTCCAGATTTGATGGAACCGCGAGCGGCTCCATCAATCTGGAATGCGCGCACTGGGGTTAGTTGCTGCAACAGGCATATTCCGTTCGGCTGATTCCAGCCGAACGGAATATGCTCGAGCTCATGCGCTCGCCTGAGAGAGATGCTCGAGGGGCAGGGGCGCCGCCGACTTCAACGTCTGGATGGCGATATTGCTGCGCACCTCGCGGATGATCGGCAGACTGAGCAGCTTGTGCACCAGGAAGCGCTGATAGTGGTCGAGATCGGGCACGACGATCTCCAGGAGATAGTCGGCCTCGCCGGAGATCATGTGACAGGCGATGACTTCGGGAAAGGCCACGACGGCCTCCTCGAATGCGATGGCCCGTTCGTCGGCATGACCTTCGATCTTCACGCCAACGAAGACGCTGAGACCCAGGCCAACGCGCTTGCGCCCCAACATCGCGCGATAGGTTTCGATGTAGCCCTCGCGTTCCAGGCGATTGACCCGCCGCAAGCAGGGCGATGGGGACAATCCTACGCGTTCGGCCAGCTCGACATTGCTCAGCCGGCCATCGGCCTGAAGGGCCGAAACGATGCGACAATCTATTGCGTCGAGATCCTGTTTTGGCATCTATGCTCACGATCAAGGTGTCTCGCAGCATACAATGCCAAGCCACCATTCTCCAGGCGCCCACTTCGCAAGGACATGCCGCACCGGCCCATTGGATAACGGTGCTCTCAAGCCTCGGAGATACCAATGCCGCCGCAGACGACCCTCGCCGACGAAACCGAAAGCTTCGCCGCTCAGGAAGCAATCGCATCCACGCTGCAACGCTATGTCGACGGCGCCCGAAAAGGCAACACGAGCCTCCTGCGGTCTGCCTTCGCCGAGGACGCGCGCGTGAGCGGCAGCTATGGCGGCAAGCTGGTCAACTGGACGCTGCAGGAATTCTGCGATGTCGTCGAGAAAGGTGGACCGGCCGCCGACATCAAAACTCGCGTCGTCGCTATCGAATACATGGGCACTGCGGCGATGGCTCGGCTCGAGGCCGAGAATTGGCGCGGCACCCGCTACACCGACTTCTTCGTGCTGATCAGGATGGACGGCACCTGGCGAATCGACAGCAAAGTATTCTTCGCGCATTCGCGCGCCTGAGCAGGGGCCCTTCAGAACTCCAGCGTCATCTGCGGTTCGGTCACTGTCTCGCCGCGGCTCTGCAGGTTGTGCAGCGAGACGCCGAGCAGGCGCACACGCTTCTCGAGCGGAAAGATCGAGCGCACCAGCTCGACGCTGGTGCGCTCCAGCACTTCGCGGCTCGTCACCGGCTCGTTCAGCGTGCGGCTGCGGGTGACGATCTGGAAGTCGGCATACTTGATCTTCACCGTGACCGTGCGGCCCAGCACGCCGGTGCGCTCGCAGTAGGACCACACATCGTCCAGCACCGAGGCCACCCCCTGCTCGACCTCGGCCTGCCGGCCGAGATCCTCCATGAAGGTCGTTTCCGAGCCGACCGACTTGCGCGGCCGGTTGGGCACCACCCGGCGATCGTCCTGGCCGCGGGCGATGGCGTGGTACCAGGTGCCGGCCTTGCCGAAATACTGCTCCAGGAACTCCATCGACTGGTCCCTGAGATCGGCGCCGGTGTGGATGCCCAGCCGATTCATCTTCTCCGCGGTCTTGGGGCCGATGCCGTGGAACCTGGCGACCGGCAGCTCCTCGACGAAGGTCGGTCCTTTCTCGGGCGGGATCACCGTCTGGCCGTTGGGCTTGCGATGGTCCGACGCGAGCTTGGCCAGAAACTTGTTGTAGGAGATGCCGGCGGAGGCCGTGAGGCCGGTGCGCTCCAGGATGCGGGCGCGGATCTCGCGGGCAATGTCGCTCGCCAACGGCATGTTCTTGAGGTTGGTGGTGACGTCGAGATAGGCCTCGTCGAGCGACAATGGCTCGACGAGCGGCGTGTACTCCAGGAAGATCTCGCGGATCTGGCCCGACACCTCTTTATAGACGTCGAAGCGCGGCTTCACGAACACAAGCTCTGCGCAGAGCCGCTTGGCGGTGGCCGACGGCATGGCCGAACGCACGCCGAACTTGCGTGCCTCGTAGGACGCCGCCATGACCACGCCGCGCTGGCGGCCGCCCACTGCCACAGGCTTGCCGCGCAGTTCGGGATCGTCGCGTTGCTCCACGGACGCGTAGAAGGCGTCCATGTCGATATGGATGATCTTGCGGATCTCCGGATCGGCCATGCCTGACACACCACCTGCCGTGAAGGTTATCCAGCCGCAGCCGCGCGCCCACGACGGCGGTGGCGAGGCGGACGTGCACCCCGTCCAGCAGGAGATCCGCGTACCATGGCCATGATCTCGTCGGTCGTCAGGCCGTTTCCAGCATGTCCGCGCACCCGGGCAACGCGACTGTCGCGGGCCTTCGTCTCGACCTTCACTAAGACGATTCGACCGTCGTCACCGCGTTGAAAATCGACCAAGCTTCCCTGCTGGATTCCGAGGAAGTCGCGAACCCGCTTGGGAATGGTGATCCGGCCTTTGCTCGTAACGGTCACACTCATGGCAACCTCTCGTAAGCCATGGGAATCTAGCTAGTTTCGCGGCATAATAGCCGTTCACATGGAGACATGGTTATGGTTCTGACGGCGGTGCTCATTCCGGCGCCGGAGGGCGGTTATACGGCGACCAACCCCGAGACCGGCACGACCTCCCAGGGAGAGACGATCGAGGAGGCACTCGCCAACTTGCGCGAGGCCACCGAGCTTTATCTCGAGGAATTTGCCCTGGTCCCTGCAGGCCGATCTATCATCACGACCTTCGAAGTCGCCGTGAATGCCTAGCTTACCGCGCGTTTCGGGGCGGGAAGCGATTCGCGCCCTAGAAAGGCTCGGCTTCGTTGTTATCCGCCAGCGCGGCAGCCACGTCATCCTGCGACGAGGGTCAACCGGCTGCGTCGTACCGGATCACAAGGAGCTGAAGATCGGCACGCTTAGCGGCGTTCTGAAGCAGGCCGGCGTTTCAGTTGACGAATTCATTGCAGCGTTGAGATAGGCTGCGGCCCGCTACCAGAACCTCCACCACGGCTTCTCCGGCGCCAGGCTCTGCGGCGTCGGCACCGCCGGCTGCGGCTTCTGGTCGAGGCCGCCGACCGGGTAGGGCGCCGGCAGGTCGCTCGCGCGCCAGCCGCCGCCCAGCGCCAGCACCAGGTTGGCGCTGGCCGTCAGCCGATTGAGGCGGATCGTCAGCAGGGTCTGCTCGGCCGACAGCGCCGCGGTCTGGGTCTGCACCACCGTCGTGTAGGGCACGGTGCCGAGCCGGTACTGGTTGAGCGACAGCCGCTCGGCGTCGCGGGCGGCGGCGACGGCGGCGCGCTGCACCCGCTCCTGCTGCTCGAGCACGCGCTGCTGCACCAGCGCATCCTCGACCTGCTGGAACGCCACCAGGATGGTCTGGCGATAGAGCGCGACCTGGGCGTCGTAGCGCGCCCGCGCCCCTTCGACTTGGGCCTTGAGCGCGCCGCCATCGATCAGCGTCGCCGCCAACTGGGGGCCGACCGACCACACAGCGTTGCTGAGGGTGAGCAGCGCATTCAGGCTGCTGCCGATCAGGGTGACCGTGCTGGCGAGCGAGATGTTGGGATAGTAGGCCGCCTGGGCGACGCCGATCTGAGCATTGGCCGCCGCCATCTGGCGCTCGGCCGAGGCGATGTCGGGCCGCCGTTCCAGAAGGGTCGAGGGGATCCCGGGCTCGACGGTCGGCATCTCCGGCGGTACCGGCCCGGGCTCGACGCTGAGCTCGGACGGCGCCTTGCCGGCCAGCACGGCGACGGCATGCTCGAACGTGGCGCGTGTGATGTTCTCGGCGACCAGTTGGGCGCGCGTCTGCTCGAGCTGGGTCTGCGCCTGGGCGAGGTCGACGCGGCTGACGATGCCGGCATCGAGCTGGTTCTGGACGATCTCGACCGAGCGCGTGTAGGCGGCCACCGACGCCTGGTAGACCCTCATGCGCTGCTCGGAGATGCGCATGGAGAAGTAGTTGATCGCCATGTTGGCCTGCGCCGACAGCCGCGCATTGGCGAGGTCCGCAGCACTCGCCTGCGCCGCCGCCGAATCGCTCTCGACCTGGCGGCGGATGCGGCCCCACAGGTCGATCTCCCAGGTGAGACCAGGCCCCGCAGCGTACTGGCCGACGCTGCCTTGGCTCGCATTGACAACAGTGCCCTGGACGGCACGGCTGCTGCCACTGCCGCTGCCGCTCTGGGTGTAGCCAGCGCTGCCCGTGACCGTGGGATAAAGGCCGGACGCATCCTGGCGCACCAGCGCGCGCGCCTGGCGATAGGCCGCCTCGGCCTGGATCAGGGTCTGGTTGGAGATGTCGATCTGCGCCGCCAGCCGGTCGAGCGTCGGATCGTCGTACATCGACCACCACGGGCCGCGATCGATGGCATCGCGCGGCATGGCCGGCTGGAAGCTCGCGGCCGCGCCGACCACCGGCCCCGTCGTCTCCTTGAAGGCGAGCGAGGGCGGGTCGGCGGGTGGCGGCCGCTTGTAGTCGGGACCGACCATGCAGCCGCCGGCCGCAAGGACAGCAGCGAGCGCCGGAACGTAACGCAATGACATCATGCTGTTGCCGAACCCGGCATTCCCATAGCACGGGCGACGCGGCTGGGGCGATCGCGGTCGCGCCGGCGGAAGCGGTCGAGATAGAGGTAGATCACCGGCGTCGTATAGAGCGTGAGGATCTGGCTGACGAACAGGCCGCCGATGATCGAGATGCCGAGCGGTTGGCGCAACTCCGCGCCGTCGCCGAAGCCGATGGCAAGTGGCAAGGCGCCCAGGATCGCGGCCATGGTGGTCATCAGGATGGGTCGGAAGCGCAGAACGGCGGCCTGATGGATCGCCTCGGCGGGATCGAGTCCTTCGTTGCGTTCGCGCTCCAGCGCCACGTCGATCATCATGATGGCGTTCTTCTTGACGATGCCGATCAGCAGCAGCACGCCGATCATCGCGATGATGCTGAATTCCACGTTGGTGATCTTGAGCGCCAGCAGCGCGCCGACGCCGGCCGACGGCAGGGTCGACAGGATCGTGATCGGGTGAATGTAGCTCTCGTAGAGGATGCCGAGGACGATGTAGACGGCGGCAAGTGCGGCCAGCACCAGCAGGAGCTGGTTGCCGAGGTTCTGCTGGAAGGCGCGCGCCGTGCCCTGGAACGAGCCGTGCACGGTCGAGGGCAGGCCGATCTCGTGCATGGTGGTGTTCAGGTAGGCGACCGCGTCGGAGAGCGTCTTGCCCGGCACCAGGTTGAAAGAGATCGTGCTGGCGACGAACAGGCCCTGGTGGTTGACGGCGAGCGGCGTGGTGCCGAACTCGTACTTGGTGAGCTGCGACAGCGGGATCATGGTCTCGGGCGTGGTGCTGACGGCCGCCCCGGTCGAGGCCGAGCCGCGGCCTGAGACGGCGATCTGGTTGGTGCGCTGGTTGCGTACCGCGGTCGCGGGATCGACAGCGCCGGCGGCGACCGGCGCGGTCGACACGACGGCACCGGTCGCCTGGGCGCCGCTGATCGCGCCACCGGTCGTCGAGACATAGATGTCCTTCAGCCGCTCGGGGTTCTCCCAGTACTCGGGCGCCACCTCCATGACGACGTGGTACTGGTTCAGCGCGTTGTAGATGGTCGACACTTGGCGCTGGCCGAAAGCGTCATACAGCGTCGAGGAGATCGCGCGCGTCGACACGCCGAGCCGCGCCGCCGCGTCGCGGTCGATGGTGAGGTTGACCTGCAGGCCGCGCTGCTGCTGGTCGGAATCGACGTCGGCAATGACCGACTGGTCCTGGCGCAGCGCCTCGACGAGCTTGGGCGCCCATTGGTAGAGATCGGGCAGCGAATCGGCCTGCAGGGTGAACTGGTACTGGGCGTTGCTCTGGCGACCGCCGACGCGGATGTCCTGCACCGCCGCCAGGAAGAGATTGGCGCCCGGCACCTGGGCGAGCTTGGGCCGCAATCGCGCGATCACCTGGTCGGCCGAGATCTTGCGCTCGCTGAGCGGCTTCAGGGTCGCGAAAACGAAGCCTGAGTTGGTCGAGTGGCCGCCGGTGAAGCCCGCCACGCTTTCGACCGCCGGATCCTCGCGGATGATCTGGATGAACTGCCGGAACTTCCGGCGCATCGCCTGGAAGGAGATGCTCTGGTCGCCGCGGATGCCGCCGACGATGCGGCCGGTGTCCTGCTGCGGGAAGAAGCCCTTGGGGATGGTGACGTAAAGATGGATGTTGAGCATCACCGTCGCCAGAAAGACCAGCATGGTGAGCAACGGATGGCGCAGCACCAGGCGCAGGCTGTTGCCGTACCAGCGCTGCAGGGTGCCGAAGCCGCGCTCGTTCCAGCGGAAGAAGCGGCCCGGCCGGCGGTCGCTGTGCGCGCGCAGCACATAGGCACACATCATGGGCGTCGTGGTGAGCGACACCACCATCGAGATCAGGATGGCGATCGAAAGCGTGATCGCGAACTCGCGGAACAGGCGGCCGACGACGCCGCCCATCAGCAGGATCGGGATGAACACCGCGATCAGCGACAGGCTCATCGACACCACGGTGAAGCCGACCTCACGGGCGCCCTGCAGGGCAGCATCGATGCGGCCCATGCCGGCCTCGATATGGCGCGAGACGTTCTCCAGCACGATGATGGCGTCGTCGACCACGAAGCCCGCGGCGATCGCCATGGCCATCAGCGACAAGTTGTTGATGCTGTAGCCCAGCAGATACATGCCCCCGAAGGTCGCGATCAGGGACACCGGCACGGCCACCGCCGCCACGAAGCCTGCTCGGACCGAGCGCAGGAAGGCGAAGGTCACCAGCACGACCAGGACGATGCTGATCAGCAGGGCCTGCTCGACCTCCTTCAAGGAGGCACGGATGGTGACGGTGCGGTCGGCCACCATCTGCAGGTCGACGTCGTTGGGCAGGGCGGCCTGCAACTCGGGCAGCAGCGCCTTGATGTCGTCGACGGTCTCGATGACGTTGGCGTTGGGCTGCAGATAGATGATCACCAGCACCGAGCGCTTGCCATTGGCTTGGCCTTCGTTGCGGATGTTCTCGGTGGCGTCGATGACCTCGGCAACGTCCTGCAGCCGCACCGGCGCGCCATTGCGCCAGGCGATGATCAGCGGCCGGTACTCGGCTGCCGTGCGCGCCTGGTCGTTGGAGTAGATCTGGTAGCGCCGGTCGCCGACCTCGAGCGCGCCCTTCGGCGAGTTGGCGTTGGCGGCGGCCAGTGCTGCGCGCACACTCTCCAGGCCGATCTGGTATTTCGACAGCGCCGTGGGGTTGATCTCGGCGCGCACCGCCGGCAGCGAGCTGCCGCCCAGGACGACCTGGCCGACGCCGCTCACCTGGCTCAGCTTCTGCTGCAGGATGTTGGACGCGGCATCGAACAGGCGGCCCTGGCCGATTATGTCCGAGGTGACGGCCAGCACCACGGCCGGCGCGGCGGCCGGATTGATCTTGCGGTATTGCGGGTTGCGCGGCAGGTCGCTCGGCATCTCCATGCGGGCGGCGTTGATCGCCGCCTGCACGTCGCGCGCCGCGCCGTCGATGCTGCGCGACAGGTCGAATTGCAGGATGATGCGAGCGTTGCCGACGGTACTCTGCGAGGTGATCTCGGTCACGCCGGCGATGGCGCCGAGCGCCCGTTCGAGCGGCGTGGTCAGGCTGGTGGCCACGGTCTCCGGCGAGGCACCGGGCAGGCCGGCATAGACCACGATCGTCGGGAACTCGACCTTGGGCAGAGGCGACACCGGCAGCTTCAGGAACGCCACCATGCCAGCGAGCGCCAGACCGATCGTCAGCAGGGTCGTGGCGACCGGCCGCGCGATGAAGGGCGCCGACAGGTTCATGTCAACGGCCTCTCACCGGCACCGCCGACCGTCGGCGGCGCCGGATGCAGCGGTGCGTCGGTCGGCAGGCCGCGCAGGCGCCGGCCCAGGCGATCGAAGTAGAGATAGATCACCGGCGTGGTGAAGAGCGTCAGCACCTGACTGACGATCAGGCCGCCGACGATGGTGATGCCGAGCGGCGAGCGCAGCTCCGAGCCCGTGCCGCTGCCCAGCATCAAGGGCAGGGCGCCGACCAGGGCGGCCATTGTCGTCATGAGGATCGGCCGGAAGCGCAGCAGGCAGGCCTGGTGGATGGCTTCGCGCGGCGACTTGCCCTCGTTGCGCTCCGCGTCCAGCGCGAAGTCGATCATCATGATGGCGTTCTTCTTGACGATGCCGATCAACAGCACGATGCCGATGATGGCGACGACGCTGAGAGCGGAGCCCGCCATCATCAGCGCCAGCAGCGCGCCGATACCGGCCGACGGCAGGGTCGACAGGATCGTGATGGGATGGATGTAGCTCTCGTAGAGCACGCCCAGCACGATGTAGACCGTGACGATGGCCGCCAGGATCAGGAGAAGCTGGCTGTCGAGCGACTTCTGGAAGGCGAGCGCCGCGCCCTGGAAGTGGGTGGTGATCGACAGCGGCATGCCGATCTCACGCTGCGCGGCCTGGATGGCGTCGACCGCCTGACCCAACGCATAGCCAGGTGCCAGATTGAAGGAGACAGTGGTGGCCGGGAACTGGCCCAGCCTGTCCTGGCGCAAGGGCGCCGCCCGCTCCTCGAAGGTGGCGATCGACGACATCGGCACCTGCTTGCCGCCCGCGCCCGGCAGGTAGAGGTTCGACAGCGAATCGATCGACCGGCCCATCGACGGCTCGACCTCGTAGATCACGCGGTACTGGTTGGACTGGGTGTAGACCGTCGAGACGATGCGCTGGCCGAAGGCGTCATACAGCACGTTATTGATCGAGGCGGCGGTGATGCCGAAGCGGGCCGCGGCGTCGCGGTCGATCTTGATGAACAGCGACAGGCCCTTGGCCTGCAGGTCGCTGGTGACGTCGACGATCTCGGGCAGTCGCTGCAGGCGGTCCACCAGCCGGGGGACCCAGACGTCGAAGTCCTCGGGCCTGGGGCTCTGCAGGACGAACTGATACTGCGTGCGGCTGATCGTCGAATCGATGGTGAGGTCCTGCGCCGGCTGCATGTAGAGCGAGATTCCTTGCACCTTGGCGGTTTCGCTCTGCAGGCGGCGGATGATCTGGCTGGCGTTGAGGCTGCGCTCGCTGCGCGGCTTGAGGTTGATCAGCATGCGGCCCGAATTGAGGGTCGCGTTGGTGCCGTCGACGCCGACGAAGGAGCTGAGGCTCTCGACATCGGGATCCTCCAGGATCGCTTCGGCAAGCGCGCGCTGGCGCTGGCTCATCGCCTCGAACGACACCGATTGCGGCGCCTCGGTCACGGCCTGGATCAGGCCGGTGTCCTGCACCGGGAAGAAGCCCTTGGGGATCACGATATAGAGCAGGACGGTCAGCACGACGGTGCCGATCGCGACCAGCAGGGTCAGCGGCTGGTGGCGGAACACCACGACCAGCATCCGGTCGTACATGTCGATCATGCGGCCGAACCAGCGCGCGCCCAGCGCTTCGGTCTCGGCGTGGTGGCCCGTGGCGCGCCCCGTTGCTTGTTGGGGCCGCTGGCGCAGGAGCTGGGCGCACATCATCGGCACCAGGGTCAGCGACACCACTGCCGAGATCAGGATGGTGACCGAGAGCGTCACGGCGAACTCGCTGAACAGGCGGCCGACGACATCGCTCATGAACAGCAGCGGGATCAGCACGGCGATCAGCGAGACAGTGAGCGATACCACGGTGAAGGCGATCTGCCGCGACCCGCGCAGCGAGGCCTCCTTGGGATCGTCGCCACGCTCGATGTAGCGGGCGATGTTCTCGATCATGACGATGGCGTCGTCGACCACGAAGCCGGTGGCGATGGTGAGCGCCATGATCGAGAGATTGTTGAGGCTGAAGCCCGCGAGATACATCACGGCGAGCGTGCCGACCAACGACAAGGGCACCGACAGGCTGGGAATGAGCGTGGCGCGCCAGTCGCCGAGGAACAGGAAGATCACGGCGACGACAAGGATCACCGCGAAGCTGAGCTCGATCTGCACGTCGCGCACCGAAGCGCGGATGGTGATGGTGCGGTCGGTCAGCACGGTGACGTCGAGCGAGCGCGGCAGGGTCTCGCGCAGCTGCGGCAGCAGGTTCTTGATGCGGTCGACCACCTCGATGACGTTGGCGCCGGGCTGGCGGCGGACGTTCACGATCACCGCCTGGGTGTCGTTCATCCAGGCGGCCAGCCGGTTGTTCTCCTGCCCCTCCTCGACCGTGGCTACGTCCGAGAGCCGCACCGGCGCACCGTTGCGGTAGGCCACGACGACGTCGCGGAACAGCTTGGGATCGGTGATCTGGTCGTTGGCGTTGATGGTGTAGGCCCGCGCCGGGCCGTCGAAGTTGCCCTTGGGCGTATTGACGTTGGCGTTGGCGATGGTGGTGCGCAGGTCGTCGATGTTCAGCCCGTAGGCCGCGAGCGCCGTCGGATTGGCGCGGACGCGCACACCGGGCTTCTGGCCGCCTTCCAGACTGACCAGGCCGACGCCGGGAAGCTGGGCGATCTTCTGGGCGAGCCGCGTGTCGACCAGATCGTGCACCTTGGTCAGCGGCTCGGTCTTCGAGGTGACCGCAAGTGTGAGCACCGGCGCATCGGCGGGGTTGATCTTGGCGTAGACCGGCGGCCCGGGCAGGTCCGACGGCAGCAGGTTGCTCGCCGCATTGATGGCGGCCTGCACCTGTTGCTCGGCGACATCGAGGGCGAGCTTGAGGTCGAACTGCAGGATGATCGACGAGGCGCCGGCCGAGCTCGTCGACGTCATCTGGTTCAGGCCCGGCATCTGGCCGAACTGCCTCTCCAGCGGTGCGGTAATCGACGAGGTCATGACCTCCGGGCTGGCGCCGGGATAGAGCGTCAGCACGCGGATGGTCGGGTAGTCGACCTGCGGCAGGGCGGAGAGCGGCAGGAACCGATAGGCGATCGCGCCCACCAGCATGATCGCCACCATCAGCAGCGAGGTCGCGACGGGGCGTTCGATGAAGATCCGCGACGGGTTCATGTCGCGGCCAGAATTACTGGTTGGGTTGCGCGGCGGTCGCGCCGCCGGCGCCACCGCCGCCATTGGCCTGACGCCGCCTCTGCTGCTGGTTTTGGCCGCCGCCTTGCCGGGAATCAGGTGCGGCGGCGACCGGCGGGCCCGCCGCGGCGCGCGGCGCCGCACCCGGTCGGCGGATCTTGGCGCCGTCGCGCAGCCGGTCGGTGCCGTCGATCACGACCTGGTCGCCGGGCTGCACGCCCTTCACGATCTGCACCTTCTCGCCGTCGGACGCGCCGAGCTCGACGACGCGGATCTCGACCGTGTCATCGGCCTTCACGAGATAGACGAAGGTGCCGGGCTGGCCGCGCTGGATGGCGGCGACCGGAACCACCGTCGCGTCCTTCACCGTGTCGACCAGCAGGCGGACATTGACGAACTGGTTGGGGAACAGCGTATCGTCCTTGTTGTCGAACACGGCGCGCAGCTTCACCGTGCCTGTCGTCATGTCGATGAGGTTGTCGTGAGCGTCGAGCCTGCCTACCGCGAGCTCGCTCTTCCGCGCGCGATCGAGCACGCGGACCTCGAGCTTGGCGCCGGTCTTCAGCCGCTCGCGCACCATGGGCAGCGTGTCCTCGGGGATGGTGAACAGCACCGAGATCGGCTGGATCTGGATGACGATGCAGATCGGGGTGGCGTCGCTGATCGACACGAAGTTGCCGGGATCGACCGTGCGCAGGCCGATGCGGCCGGTGATCGGCGACACGATCCTGGTGTAGGCGACGTTGAGCTTGGCGGCGTCGACCGCCGCCTGGTCGATCACCAGGGCGGCCTCGTACTGGCGGACCAGCGACTGCTGGGTGTCGAGCTGCTGGCGAGCGATCGAATCCTGAGCGACCAGCTTCTTGTAGCGCTCGAGGTCGGTCTGGGCGTTCTTGAGCAGCGCCTCGTCGCGCTGCTGCTGGCCGATCGCCTGCTGCAGGGCGACGTCGTAGGGCCTGGGATCGACCAGGGCCAACAAATCGCCCTGCTTGACCATCTGGCCTTCCTTGAACTCGACCTTGAGAAGCTGGCCGGCGATCTGCGTCTTCACGTTGACGGTGTGCAGCGGCGTCACGGTGCCCAAGGCCCTGATAACGACGGGGATTTCGCCTTTTTGCGCGGCGGCGACCCCGACTGGCGTGGGCATTCCGGCGCCAAAGCGGGCCTGCCGAGCTGGCGTTGCCGTTCCGGTTTGCGAAATATACCAGCCGGCACCCGCAACAATGGCGAGCCCCACGCCGATCCCGAGCAGGGTGCGCAGCCTTTTCATCGTCTCCTTGTCTCTAATTTAAGTCCCAAGCGCGCTTGCCGCTAACCAATACGGACCGAATCGCCGGAGTCTCCCCCGCCGGTTCGAGGGGCGCAAGGATAGGCCATGACACGCATCGCCGATAATAACCTTAGTCAATGAATTTATCAAGAACATTACTCCGGTCGTCGACTGACATCGCGTTTCGATTTGGCGACTTTTGAGGCTCCAGAAGGGGCCAAGGGTAGGGGCAGGAAGTGGCCGCCATACCACTGCTTGTCCAGTCGCCCTAAAATGCAGGCGATGCTGTCATCGACGTGCGATCGGGTGAAAAGGTCGCTCCCGATTGCGCCAATCCTCAGCAAATCGGTAATCGAGTGACGGTATCGTCCGCGTCGTGCGGCGGGGAATCTTTCGGTCCTGGTTGCTGATTTGCCTGCTTGCAGCAGCAATTTCGCCTGCCCGCGCTGAAACCCTGCGCGACGAATTGCAGCGTTTCCTGCATGACGATGCCGAGGCGGTCCTCCACTTCCGCAGCTACTTCCTGGATCGCACCAACCCTGCGCCGCCCAACGATGCGGCCTGGGCGGGCGGTGGTTGGGTTGGGCTGAAGACCGGCTGGTTCTACGACACCTTCCAGATGGGCGCCGTCGGCTACACCACCCAGCCGCTATGGGCGCCGCCGACGACGGACGGCACGCAGCTTCTTGCACCCGGCCAGCATGGCTTCTTCACCCTGGGCCAAGCCTACGCCTCGCTCCGCGCCAAGGGCCAGACCTTCACCGGCTATCGCCAGCTCCTCGATGAGCTGGAGGTCAATCCCAACGACGACCGCATGATCCCCAATACTTTCGAGGCCTATGCGCTGAGCGGCGACCTCGGCCGTGTTCGCTATTTCGCGGGGCATGTCGCGGCCATGAAGTTCAAGGGCGTGCCCTACTTCGTGAACATGGCCGCACGAGCCGGAGCGCCTGCCAACGTCACGGCCGGCATGTGGCTGGGCTCGGTGAAGTATGGCGACATCGACAAGCTTCGCCTGCGCTCGTCGATCTACTACGTGCCCGACATCCTGACCTCGAACTACAACGACATCGTCGTCGGCCTACCCATCACGGGCTCGTTCAAGGCGAGGTTCTCCGGGCAGTTCATGGTCCAGGGCAGTAACGGATTGAACCTGCTGACGGGCAAGCCACTCGGCACTTTCGCGGCCGGCGGCAAGATGGAGCTGATCTGGGGACCGGCGACGCTGTGGGGCGTGTTCACCCAGACCGGCAGCGCCTTTCAGTATCAGACGCCCTACGGGCAGTGGATCGGCTACACCAAGCAGATCACCAAGGACTTCGACCGCGCCGGCGAGCGCGCCTGGCAGGTCGGGCTGATCCTCGACTTCGCCGCCATCGACCTCCCCGGGCTCACCTTCATGGGCTCGGCGACGATGGGCGCCAATGCCATCAATCCGGCCACCGGCGCGCCGCTCAGCCGCAACAACGAGTACGACTTCGACCTGATCTACCAGGTCGCGTCCAAGTCGGCGCCCGACTGGCTGAAGCCGCTCAACCTGCGCGCCCGCGCCGCCTTCGTCGACCAGTTCGAGACGAACTACATGACGGCGATCAGCGAGTACCGGCTGATCCTGAACTATGAGCTGACGTGGAAAGGCACGCGGCGTTAGTCTTCCGGACCGCGAGCGTCTCGCTCGCTCATGATCATGAGCGCGCAGGATGCGCGCGGTCCGTAAGAAGAAGACATCAGTCCGCCGCGTTGTCCGGCACGTAGAGCGCGTTGCCGCCGGCTTTGAACTTGGCGCTCATCTCGTCCATGCCCTTCTTGGCATAGTCGCGGATGTCCTGGGTGATGCGCATGGAGCAGAACTTCGGCCCGCACATCGAGCAGAAGTGCGCCGTCTTGTGCGCCTCCTTGGGCATCGTCTCGTCGTGGAATTTTTCAGCCGTCGCCGGATCGAGCGACAGGTTGAACTGATCCTTCCAGCGGAACTCGAAGCGCGCCTTGCTGAGCGCATCGTCGCGCAGCCGCGCCGCGGGATGGCCCTTGGCGAGGTCGGCGGCGTGGGCGGCGATCTTGTAGGTGATGACGCCCACCTTGACGTCGTCGCGATCGGGAAGACCGAGATGCTCCTTGGGCGTGACGTAGCAGAGCATCGCCGTGCCGAACCAGCCGATCATGGCGGCACCGATGCCCGAGGTGATGTGGTCGTAGCCCGGCGCGATGTCGGTGACGAGCGGTCCCAGGGTGTAGAACGGCGCCTCGCCGCATTCCCTGAGCTGCTTGTCCATGTTGGCCTTGATCTTGTGCATGGGCACATGGCCCGGGCCCTCGATCATGACCTGGCAGCCCTTGTCCCAGGCGACCTTGGTGAGCTCGCCCAGGGTTTCCAGCTCGGCGAACTGCGCGGCATCGTTGGCATCGGCGTTGCAGCCGGGCCGCAAGCCGTCGCCCAGCGAGAACGACACGTCGTACTTGCGCATGATGTCGCAAATGTCGCCGAAGTGCTCGTAGAGGAAGCTCTCGCGATGCTCGGTCAGGCACCATTGCGCCATCATCGAGCCGCCGCGGCTCACGATACCGGTGACGCGCCGGGCAGTCAGCGGCACATGGGCCAGCCGCACGCCGGCATGGATGGTGAAGTAGTCGACGCCCTGCTCGCACTGCTCGATCAGCGTGTCGCGATAGACCTCCCACGAGAGCCTGGTTGGGTCGCCGCCCACCTTCTCCAGCGCCTGGTAGATCGGCACGGTGCCGATCGGCACCGGCGCGTTGCGCACGATCCATTCGCGCGTGTCGTGGATGTTGCGGCCGGTCGACAGGTCCATGACCGTGTCGGCGCCCCAGCGGATCGCCCACACCATCTTCTCGACCTCCTCCTCCATCGAGGAGGAGACGGCCGAGTTGCCGATGTTGGCGTTGATCTTGACCAGGAAATTGCGGCCGATCGCCATCGGCTCGAGCTCGCCATGATTGATGTTGGCCGGAATGATGGCGCGGCCTGCCGCCACTTCCTGGCGCACGAACTCGGGCGTGATGAACTCGGGCAGTGCGGCACCGAAGCTCTCGCCGTCGGCCAGCCTTTCCTTGGCGACGTCGAGTGCCACCTTGCGGCCGAGATTCTCGCGTTCGGCGACATAGATCATTTCCTTGGTGATGACACCGGCGCGCGCCCATTCGAACTGCGTGATCGGCTTGCCGCCAATCCCGCGCAACGGCCGCGGCGTGTTGGGGAACGGCAGAAGCGCCGAGCTCTTCACGTTGCCGTTGTCGATCGCCTGGATCGGCCGGCCGTCATATTCCTCGACGCCACCGCGTTCGATCACCCAGGCGCGGCGCGTACGCGCCAGTCCCTGGCGCACATCGATGGTCACGCCGGGATCGGTGTAGGGACCAGTCGTGTCGTAGACGCGCACGCGCGGCTCCGACGGTTCGCCGAGCTCGATCTCGCGCAGGGGCACGCGCAGATCGGGCGCCGCATCGGGCGTGACATAGACCTTGGCCGAAGCCGGCAGCGGCCCGGTGGTCACCTTGGGGGTCGGTGTGATGATGTTGTCCATGACGAGGATCTCCCGTGGCTGAAGGCAAACGGAGATCCGGCGTGTGTGCTGTGCAAAGGAGGCATCCAGTCCCTTCGCCGGCATGACCCGGATCAGGTTCAAAGGGTCACCGCGCTGCCGGAACCGGCCGTCGGTATCTCAGCCCCTTGTCGGGACCCCCCTTGGACAGATGTCAGTCTAAGTCGGGACGCGAGCGAATGTCACCTTCGACTTCGCTCCGGGCAGGCGCTTTCCTCGGAATAACAGCGCACGTACAAGCCAGCACCAACGTCGCCACCGCAACGCAACTCTATCTCCGCTACGACGGCGACATCGGCTCGGGCACCGACAACCACGCCCTCAATCTCGGCCTGCGCCTCGGCTTCTGACGCGGGTCGGTCAGGCCGGATCGAGCCCCTTGGCGCGGAACACCGCCGCCGAGGCCGGCGATCGCAGGAAGTCGATCAGCGCCTGGCCCGTCGCGGGCTCGGCGCTCGACGCTTCCACACAAGCGACGAACACCGTGACCATGTGCAGGTCGCCAGGCAGCAGCCCCAGGATCTCGATGCCGCGAACCTGCAGCAGCTCGGGCTTCTGCTGCACGGCAAGGTCGACGTCGCCGCCTACCAGCAGGTCGCCGCACAGGCCGGCAGGCGGCGGATACTTCGTCTTGGCGTTGACCTCGCGCGCGATGCCGAGGCGCTCCAGCAGCTTGGCGAAATAGATGCCGCTGGCACCGCCCGCCGCCGGATCGCTGTAGGCGATCGCGCGCCCCGCGAGCAGTGCCCGTTTCAGCGCCTCCGGTGTCGAGATGTCGGGCCGCGGCGCGCCCGCCTTGACGGCGAGCGCGGTGGCCGAGCTCGCCAGCGTGACCTCGGATCCGGCCCGCACGCGCATGTCGCGGGTCATGGTGTCCATGCCGGCGCGATTGAGGATCAGCACATCCGCCGTCTCGCCGCCCTGCAGGCGCTTCACGAGCACGGGCGCGGTATTCCAGGTGATGCGGAGGCGATACCCGTGGTCTGCCTCGAACAGCGGAACCAGCGCCTGCAGTACGCTCTGCACGGCGATGATGCTGAAGACCTCCAATTTTCGCGTCACCCGGCCGCTCGCTTTCCTTCGCCTGCCTGTCCTTTATCATGCGGCCCTCGTCGGGCAGTCGAGGGGCAAAACGCGATGACATACGGTGGGGCTGATGGCCTCTCTGCTGCTGTCGCGGCTCGGCATCCGCTCGCTGCTGGTCGAGCGCCATCCCGGCACCGCCATCCATCCCAGGCGCGCGGCATCAATGTCCGCACCATGGAGGTGTTCCGCCTCAATCTCGTATGCGCCTCAGCTGGTAAAAATGCCCCGGTCCAGACTAGTTCCACGGCACGGTTGATTTTGACCGGTTGGCAGCCGGCTGGCTGAGAAGCCACAGGGCGGTGCATGCAGTGCCGTCAGCGGTGCAAGAGGTTTCCGGCGTTTCCGGCGTTTCCGACAGAGAGCCTGGTGGCCCCTTGAAATCGTACCCCCTATGGGTTGGGCCTCCTTCCGAGTTCGGACAGTTACACAAGTTTCGCAACCGGAATCGCCGCGTCGGTGAGCCGAGCCCCGAGCCCGTCCCGTCCGGAGGCAAGCGGCCGGACAGGACGCGAGCGGCGCCTGCCCCGACCTTTGGTCTCGGATCAACGATGCATAGAGCGACAACGCGGGGACGCAACGCAACAGGCCGATATTATAACTCAAGTCCATCTCATGTCACGAACTGTAGTGCGGGGTCCGCCCGTTTCGTTTTCGCGACTTTTAGGGCTCTGTAGAACCCCACGACTGGCGGGCCGAGCGGGCGATCACGCCATTCCTTGTGGTGCCAGCACTGCCTTCAACACCAACACGACGCCCCGACAGGCGACAGCCCGCGCAACGGCTTCATCACGATCCTCGTCCGGCCACGGGATCTGCCGTCGGCATCCTCGGCATGCGGGCGAAGATAGCCCGCGAGGTCCTGCCACTCATCCGGGGTGTGCTGCACCAGCACCTCTTCGGCCCGCGCCTCCAGCGGAAAGGCCTCGGCCTCGGCGACGCCATAGTGGATGCCGCGCAGCCGGAAGGTGAAGCTGAGCTCTGCGCCCGGCTCGTCGATGTCGATCAAGGTCACGACATTGGACAGGGCGTCGATGATCCAGCGAACGCGCAAGGCGAGATTGGTGGTCGCCGAATAGCTCAGGATGCGGCCGTAGGGCCCTGACCTCGGCAGGAACATGGCGCGATGAGCGCCGAAGGCGACGGGGCTCGCGTACCTGTACGTGGTAACGTGCTCGACTTCGTAGAGGACCGGCATGGGTCGGCCGCCGCTGACCCTGAAGCTCAGGCGACCTTGTCGGCGCGCATGCCGGCAATGTCGGCATCCGAGTAGCCTGCCTCGCGCAGGATCTCGTCGGTATGCTGGCCGAGCGTCGCCGGCGGCCGCTCGACCGAGCCGCCGCCATGCTCCAGGCGGAAGCCCGAGCCCACGACCTTGATCGGGCCGTGCGGCGTGTCGACCGTCTGAAGGATCGTGCGCCGGTCGAAGTGGTCGAGCTGCACGGCCTCGGGGATGCTGAGCACCCGGCCAGCCGGCACGTCGGCCTTGGCGAAGCGCTCCGCCCAGGTCGCCGAGGTCTCCTTCTTGAGCTCGGCCTCGATGATCTCGTGCAGCGCCTTGTCGTTGGCAATGCGCGCCGGCCAGTCGGAGAAGCGCGGATCGGCGAGCGCATCGGCGCGGCCGATGTCCTTCATCAGGCGCTGGAACTGCGGCTCGGTCATGACCGCCAGCACCATCCAGCCGTCCTTGGTCCTGTAGAGATCGCCGGTCGGCTTGCGCGTCACCGAGCGGTTGGCGGCCTGCTCGTGGACGCGCCCGGTCATCAGATGCTCCGTGAATTGCTGGGCGAGATAACCCATCACCGCGTCGATCATGGCGACGTCGACCAGCTGGCCCTTGCCGGTATGCGTGCGCTGGAAGAGCGCCGAAGCGACGCCCAGCGCGGCCGTCGCGCCCGACATGACGTCGGCGCCGGCAAAGCCCACGCGCGTCGGGCCATTGGTCGGGAAGCCGGTGATCGACATCAGGCCCGACATCGCCTGGATCATGCCGTCGAATGCCGCGGTCTCGCGGTCGGGTCCGACCTGGCCGAAGCCCGAGACGGCGCAGTAGATCAGCTTGGGATTGACCGCCTTCAGCGTCTCGTAGCCGATACCGAGCTTGTCCATCACGCCCGGCCGGAAATTCTCCATCACCACGTCGGCCTTGGCGGCCAGCCGCTTCACCACCTCGATCGCCCTGGGCTTCTTGAGGTCGAGCGTGATCGAGCGCTTGCCCGAGTTGACCGCGACCCATGGCGCCGCCAGCCCGCGCTTCTCCCAGTCGTCGGCGCGGGAGCCAAAGCGCATGTCGTCGCCTTCGCGGGATTCGACCTTGATGACGTCGGCGCCGAGCAGTGCGAGCTGGTAGGAGCCGTAGGGCCCGGCGAGAACACGCGTGAAGTCGAGGATTTTTACGCCAGTGAAAGGTTTGCCACTCATTGGACCGCAGGCCTCCAAGGTCGCGGTAGACCGCGACCCACCCGCCTCTTCTCTGCCGCCGCCATGAGCGGGCCTGGAGGCCCGCGGTCCGGCTTGAGCATCATGCCACGCCGGATTTCTGCCGCTGCTGCAACGCGACCTGCTTCACCTTGTCGAACTCGGCGCGGCGCTTGGCGACCTCCTCGGGCGGCATGCGCTCGAGGTTGTTGTAGTCGAGCTTCCAGTCGCCATCGTCGTTCCAGCGCAACGGCGACTGCACCGTGGTGCGCGGGCCGACGGCGCTTTCCAGCACCCTGAGCGCCAGGTCGAGCGTGAAGCGCTGCGTGTCGGGCTCGTGCGGCTTGCCGCAGGAATTGCCCAGCGGGAAATCGCTGAACAGGAAGCGCGGCACGCCGGCATGCTCGACGATGTCCTTGGCCGCCCCCATGACCACCGTGGGGATGCCGTTGCGCTCCAGATATCGTGCGACCAGACTCACGGTCTGGTGACAGACGGGTCAAGTCGGCACCAATAGCGCGGCATCGACCTGGTCCTGCCGGCAGCGCGCCAGGATCTCCGGCGCATCGGTCTCCAAGGTCGCGCGCTGGCTGCGGTTGGTCGGCGCGCCGTGGAAGCGCTTGGCGAGCTTGAAGCGGCCTTGGCCCGCAAACTCGCGCAGCAGCGGCAAGGGGAACCAGGTGTTGGAATCCTTGGCCGTGGCGTGCTTGCGGTCGTAGCCGATGTGGGAGATGCGCGTGTCGTGGTCGACGGCGGTATCGCCGGAATAGACGGTGTAGAACTTGGCGGCGGCGTTGTAGGCCGCCCCCGGCCCCTGGTCGCCCTTGTCGGGCTGATAGGGCGCCGCCGTCGAGATCAGCGCCAGGGTGCTGTCGGAAAGCTTCTTCTTCAGAGGCTGGAACGGCGCGTCGGTGTAATGCGCCCAGCGATACGGATTGTCGTAGCCAAGGGCCAGGTAGTACTCGCGCGTGCGGCGCATGTACTCGATCGGCGCGTCGTAGTCCGGCGCGAATTGGGCAGTGTCGGCCATGACGCCAAACTGCGGCGAGCCCGCCGCGAAGTCAAACCCGCCCGATGACAAGCAGCTTTGCACGTCCTAGAGCACAATCCGTCCAGCTGGAACCAGCTGGACGGATTGTGCCTTGTGAAACAAGCATCGCCGGTGCGCGCGAATCCGGTCAGATGGAACCGCGAGCGGTTCCATCTGACCGGATTCCGCCCTAGCCTGCGTCCGCAGGGAGGAACACCAATGAACAGACTGACCCGCCGCGCCACGCTGGGCACGGCAACCGCGTTCGCGTTGACGCAGGGTGCCGCGGCCCAGGCCTATCCCAACAAGCCGATCCGCGTCCTCGTGCCCTATCCGGTCGGCGGCATTGTCGACATCGTCACGCGCGCCGTGGCCGAACCGATGCAGACCGATCTCGGCCAGCCTGTCGTCGTCGAGCCCAAGCCGGGCGGCAACTCGACGCTCGCCACCGCGATGATCCCGCAGGCGCCGGCCGACGGATACAACGGGCTGATGGCCACGATCAGCCATGTCGTGGTGCCCCATCTGCAGTCGGTGCCCTATGGCGCGCTCGCCGACTTCCAGCCCATCGCATTGGTCGCCGTGGCCACGTCGGTCGCGACGGTGAACCCGTCGGTTCCGGTCAAGACGCTCAAGGAGCTGGTCGAATACGGCAAGGCCAACCCGGGCAAGCTGCACTACCTCAATCCCGGCAACGGCTCGTCGATCCACCTGTCGTCCGAGCTGCTGAAGAACCAGTACAAGTTCGACATGACCTCGGTGCCCTATCGCGGCATCCCGCCGGGATTGCCCGACCTGCTGGAAGGCCGCCTGCAGGTCGGCCTGCTGCCCGCAGCGCTGGCCGTTCAACATGTCCAGAGCGGCAAACTGCGGGCGCTGGCCGTTCTGGCCGACAAGCGGCTCCCCACCCTGCCCGACGTGCCGACCTTTGCCGAAGCGGGCTTCGCCGATGCCCAGGTCATGAGCTGGTATGTGATCGCCGTCCGGGCCGGCACGCCCGCGGCCATTGTCGAGCGCCTCCATGCCTCGGCCATGAAAGGGCTGCGGGAACCCGAGACCCGCGACCGATTGACCAAGGCGGGCTGCGAGGTGCCAGCCCCGCGCTCCCCGGCCGAGGTACTGGCGATGTGGAAGGCCGACTACTCGCGCTACGGCAGGCTGGTCAAGGACGCCGGCATCAAGACCGAAAGCTGACACCGAGTTGAGCCGGCGGCCATAGTGCGGCCCAACTCGGGCACGCTATATATGAAGTGACAGGCTTGCTTCGGGGAGCATCGCATGGCGATCAAACGGCGCGGCGTACTTTTGGGCAGCACCGCCCTGATGCTGGGCGCTCCGGCAATCGTACGGGCCCAGAGCCAGCAGGCGTCGCAAAAGATCAATGTGAGCCATGGCTTTGCCATGCACGGCACGCCGAAATATGCGGTCGATGCCGGTCCGCCGGACTATCTCAACCCCAATGCGCCCAAGGGCGGCTCCGTGCGGCTGGGCGCACGCGGC
Source organism: Rhodospirillales bacterium (assembly GCA_009377525.1). Taxonomy (GTDB): domain Bacteria; phylum Pseudomonadota; class Alphaproteobacteria; order Reyranellales; family Reyranellaceae; genus Reyranella. Next base: position 62,037 of record WHTW01000007.1, on the reverse strand, counting down.
ACTTTCGATTCGCTGCATCCCTTCATCGTGAAAAGCGTGGCTGCCGCCGGCATCGGCGCCATTTGGGACACGCTATGCTGGTCGTCGCGCGACGAGGCCTCGACCGAGTATGGCCTGATCGCCGAGACCATCGAATGGCCGGACAATCGATCTTGGGTGGCCTTCACGCTGCGGCCGCAAGCGCGTTTCCATGATGGCACGCCGATCACCGTCGAGGACGTGATCTGGACCTTCGACATCCTGAAGGCCAAGGGCATGCCCAACTACGCCTTTTATTACGGCGACGTTCTCAAAGCGGAAAAGGTCGGCGACCGCAAGGTGCTGTTCACCTTCCGCGACGACACCAACAAGGAGCTGCCGCTGATCGTCGGCCAGCTTCCCGTGCTGCCGTCCAAGTGGTGGGCGAGCCGCGACTTCGAGAAGGTGTCGCTCGAGATTCCGCTGGGCAGCGGCGCGTACAAGGTCGAGTCGTTCGACACCGGACGTTCGATCACCTATCGCCGCGTCAACGATTGGTGGGCCAAGGACCTTTGGATGAATCGCGGCCGCCACAACTTCGATGTGATGCGGTACGAGTACTATCGCGACGTCACCGTGCAGTTCGAGGCGTTCAAGGCCGGTGAGATCGACATCCGCCAGGAGAACATTGCGCGCAACTGGGCGACTGCCTATGACATTCCGGCCGTCCGCGACGGTCGCATCCAGCGCGCCGAGATCCCGCACGAATTGCCAACCGGCATGCAGTGCTTCGCCTTCAACACGCGGCGCGACTTCTTCAAGGACAAGCGGGCGCGCGAGGCGATCGCCACCATGTTCGACTTCGCCTGGACGAACAAGAACCTGTTCTACGGCATGTACAAGCGCAACATCTCGTTCTTCGGCAACTCCGAGCTCGCCTCGTCGGGCCTGCCGACGCCGGCCGAGCTGAAGTACCTCGAGCCGCTGCGCGGCAAGATCCCCGAGGAGGTCTTCACCAAGGAATTCAAGCTGCCCGAGACCGACGGCACCGGCAACGTGCGCGACCTCGCCCGCCGCTCGCTGGCGCTGCTGAAGGAGGCCGGCTGGGGGGTCAAGGACGGCAAGATGACCGACCTGAAGAGCGGCAAGAAGCTCGCCTTCGAAATGCTGCTGCAGGATGCGAGCTTTGAGCGGGTGGTGCTGCCCTACAAGCAGAACCTCGAGCGTATCGGTGTCGACATGAGCGTGCGCACTGTCGATACCGCGCAGTTCAAGCGGCGCATGGACGAGTTCGACTTCGACATGATGGTCGAGGGTTTCGGCCAGTCACTGTCGCCTGGCAACGAGCAGCGCGACTTCTGGGGTTCAAAGGCCGCCGGCACGCCGGGCAGCCGCAACACGATCGGCATCAAGGATGCCGCCATCGACAACCTGATCGAGACGCTGATCGGCGCACCCGACCGCGAGAGCCTGATCAACGCCACCCGCGCGCTCGACCGCGTGCTGCTGTGGAGCCACTTCGTGGTGCCCAACTGGCACAGCAACACCGCCTACGTCGCCTACTGGAACCGCTTCGCGCGGCCGGCCAAGGCCGCAAAATACGCACCCGTCGCCTTCGACACCTGGTGGATCGACGAGGCCAAGGACAAGGCCCTGCAGCGCGGCGGGGAGCGGAAGTGATCGACGGACGGCGGGCCTCCAGGCCCGCTCATGGCCGGGAGCGCACCACTCTAGTGGCGCTCATGGTCTTGCCGGAGCGCGGACCTCCAGGTCCGCTCATGATTCATGAGGCGGACCTGGAGGTCCGCGCTCCGAAGATGCGCCACTGGAGTGGCGCGCTCCCAGCAAAGACCTGATGCTCGCTTACATCCTGCGACGCCTGATGCTGGTGGTGCCGACGCTGCTCGGCATCATGGTCATCAACTTCTTCATCATCCAGGCTGCCCCCGGCGGGCCGGTCGAGCAGATGCTCGCCCAAATGGAGGGCACGGCGGTCGGCGCCACCGAACGCTTCGCCGGCAGCGCCACCGGCGGCGAGACCGTCGCCCGGACGGATACGTCAGGCAGCGGCGAAGGCGGCTATCGCGGGGCACGCGGCTTGCCCAAGGAGCTGATCCAGCGCATCGAGAAGATGTACGGCTTCGACAAGCCGGCCTACGAGCGGTTCTTCCTGATGTTGAAGAACTATCTCGTCTTCGACTTCGGCGAGAGCTTTTTCCGCAACCGCAGCGTCGTCGATCTCGTGCTCGAGAAGATGCCGGTCTCGATCTCGCTCGGGCTGTGGACGACGGTGCTCATCTACTTCATCTCGATCCCGCTCGGCATCGCCAAGGCGGTGCGCGACGGATCGCGCTTCGACATCTCGTCTTCCACGATCCTGGTCGTGCTGAACGCCATACCCGGATTCCTGTTCGCCCTTCTGCTGGTGGTGCTGTTCGCCGGCGGCAGCTATTTCAAGTGGTTCCCCCTGCGCGGCCTGGTATCCGACGACTGGGGTTCGCTCGGCACGATCGACAAGGTCCTCGACTATCTGTGGCACATCGTCCTGCCGGTCGGCGCGATGGTGATCGGCGGCTTCGCCACCTTGACGTTCCTCACCAAGAATTCCTTCGTCGAGGAAATCCACAAGCAGTACGTGCTGACGGCCCGCGCCAAGGGCCTGGCCGAGTGCCGCGTGCTCTACGGCCACGTGTTCCGCAACGCCATGCTGATCGTGATCGCGGGCTTTCCGGCCGCATTCATCGGGGTGCTGTTCACCGGCTCGATGCTGATCGAAGTGATCTTCTCGCTCGATGGTCTCGGCTTGCTGGGCTTCGAGGCGGCTCTGAACCGCGACTATCCGGTCATGTTCGGAACGCTCTATTTCTTCGGTCTCATCGGCCTGCTCATGGGGATCCTGGGCGACATCATGTACACGGTGGTCGACCCGCGCATCGACTTCGAGGCGCGCGCCTGATGACGCCGCTGAGCCGCCGGCGCCTCGCGATCTTCCGCTCGAGCAAGCGCGGCGTCTATTCGCTCGTCCTGTTCGGCTTTCTGTTCTTCGTGTCGTTGTTCGCCGAACTGCTCGCCAACGACAAGCCGATCCTCATCTACTACGACGGCTCATTCTATTCGCCGCTGGTCCGCAACTACCCAGAGACGACCTTCGGCGGCGATTTCCCGACCAACACCGTCTACAGCGACGAGGTGGTGCAGAAGCTGATCGAGGCCAAGGGCTGGATGCTGTGGCCGCCCATTCCCTACAGCTACGACACGGTGCTGAAAGGCGAGGGCCGCAAGGCGCTGATGCCGCCGTCGTGGGCCCATTGGCTGGGGACCGACGATCAGGCCCGCGATGTGATGGCCCGGCTGATCTACGGCTTCCGCATCTCCGTGCTGTTCGGTCTGGTGCTGACTGTCCTGAGCTCGATCATCGGTATCGTCGCTGGCGCGCTGCAGGGATATTTCGGCGGCCTCGTCGACCTCCTGTTCCAGCGCTTCCTGGAGATCTGGTCGAGCATGCCGACGCTCTACATCCTCATCATCCTGGCGAGCTTCATCCAGCCCGGCTTCTGGGTGCTGCTGGGCATCATGCTGCTGTTCAGCTGGATGGCGCTGGTCGGGCTGGTGCGGGCGGAGTTCCTGCGTGGCCGCAATTTCGACTATGTCCGGGCCGCCCGGGCGCTGGGCATGCTGGACGTCCGCATCATGTTCCGGCACATCCTTCCCAATGCCATGACCGGAGCCCTCACCTTCCTGCCCTTCATCCTGGCCGGTTCCGTCGTCACCCTGACGTCGCTCGACTTCCTGGGTTTCGGCCTGCCGCCCGGCTCGCCTTCGCTCGGCGAGCTGCTGCTTCAGGGCAAGAACAACCTCAACGCGCCGTGGCTCGCCTTCACCGGCTTCGTTGTCCTGTCGGTCCTGATGTCGCTGCTGGTGTTCATCGGTGAGGCCGTGCGCGATGCCTTCAACCCGCGCAAGGTGATCGTATGAACGATGCCGCATTGCTCGAGGTCAAGAACCTCTCGGTCAATTTCGGCACCGGCGACGATGCCGTGCGCGCCGTGCGCAACGTCAGCTTCGAGATCAGGCGCGGCGAGACCCTGGCGGTGGTGGGCGAATCGGGCTCGGGCAAGTCGGTGACGGCGCTGTCGATCCTGCAGCTCCTGCCCTACCCGATGGCCAACCATCCCAACGGCAGCATCCGCTTCCAAGGTCGCGAACTGGTCGGCGCGCCGCCGCGCGATCTTCTCGACGTGCGCGGCAACCGCATCTCGATGATCTTCCAGGAGCCGATGACCTCGCTCAACCCGCTGCACACGATCGAGCGGCAGGTGAACGAGGTGCTGATCCTGCACAAAGGCCTGACGCGCTCCGCCGCGCGCAAGCGCACGCTCGAGCTGCTCGAGCAGGTCGGCATCCCCGAGGCGGCGACCCGGCTAGACGCCTTCCCGCACCAGCTCTCGGGCGGCCAGCGCCAGCGCGTCATGATCGCCATGGCTCTGGCCAACGAGCCCGACCTCTTGATCGCCGACGAGCCGACGACGGCGCTCGACGTCACCATCCAGGCGCAGATCTTGAAGCTCCTGAAAACCCTGCAGGCCCGCTACGGCATGGCGCTGCTGTTCATCACTCACGACCTCGGCATTGTCGCCAAGATGGCCGACCGCGTCTGCGTAATGACCAAGGGCCGCATCGTCGAGCAGGGCCCGGTCGCCGAGGTGTTCGACAACCCGCAGCACTCCTACACCCAGCACCTTCTGTCGGCCGAGCCCAAGGGCCGGCCGGTCGAAGCCGATCCCGCGGCGGCGGAGATCCTGAAGCTCGACGACGTGAAGGTGCACTTCCCGGTGAAGCGCGGCGTGCTGCGCCGCACCGTCGGCTACATCCGCGCGGTCGACGGCGTCAGCCTCACCCTGCGCGAGGGCCACACGATCGGCCTGGTCGGCGAATCGGGCTCGGGCAAGACGACGCTGGGTCTCGCCCTGCTGCGCCTCGAGGGCAGCAAGGGCGGCATCCAGTTCGACAAGCAGGACCTGCAGGCGCTGAGCCAGCGCCAACTCAGGCCGCTGCGCCGGCAGATGCAGATCGTCTTCCAGGATCCCTTCAGCTCGCTCAGCCCGCGCATGTCGGTCGGCGAGATCGTCGGCGAGGGCCTGCAGGTGCATCGCATCGGCAGCGAGGCCGAACGCAACCGCATGATCGACCAGGCGCTGACCGAAGTCGGACTCGATCCCGCGGCGCGCGAGCGCTATCCGCACGAATTCTCGGGCGGCCAGCGCCAGCGCATCGCCATCGCCCGCGCGCTCGTCCTGAAGCCGCGGTTGATCGTGCTCGACGAGCCGACCTCGGCCCTCGACATGAGCGTGCAGGCGCAGATCGTCGACCTGCTGCGCGACCTGCAAACGCGACACAAGCTCGCCTATTTGTTCATAAGTCATGACCTTAAAGTCGTGAGGGCATTGGCCGACGAGGTCCTGGTGCTGCGCCACGGCAAGGTGGTGGAACGCGGCTCGGCCCAGCAGATCTTCGAGCGGCCGCAGACACCTTATACGCAGGCGCTGATTGCGGCGGCCTTCAATCTCGAGGCCATCGGTGCCGACAAGGGCACTGTCGCGACCTGATCTGCATTCCGGACGATGGACTTAGGCAGCGTTCCCGGCAAATCTAGATCGACATAACAAGGACGCTCGCCAGCAATGCGCGAGCGCGCGCCGCTTAACGGGAGTGGAATCCAGGGATGGGTGCAGTCCGTTTCGGTACGATTGTCGCCGCGGCCGCGCTGCTTTGTGCCGCAATCGCTTCCGCCCAATCCACCGTGCTGACGCTGGGCACCGCGTCGAGCGGCGGCACGTACTTCGTCGTCGGCGAAGCCATGGCCAGGATCCTGACCGAGAAGGCGAGGCTCCAGGTCGCGCCGCAGCAGACCCAGGGACCGAACCAGAACATGATCCTGGTCGACGACAAGAAAATCGCACTCGCCATGGTGACGATGGGCGTGGCGCTGCAGGGTCTGACGGGCGCCGCACCGTGGACCCGGGGCAAGAAGCACGAAAACGTACGCGCGCTTTTCCCGATGTACGACACGCCCCTGCAGTGCGCGGCGCTCAAGAAGTCGGGCATCACGAGCTTCAAGCAGCTCGACGGCAAGACGGTCGGCACCGGCCCCAAGGCCGGTACAGCCGGCACCTACTTCCCCCTGATCTTCGAGGCGCTGGGCGTGAAGGCGCAGGCGCGCAACGGCCAGAGCGCCGATATGGCCAATCTGCTCAATGATGGCGTCATCGACGCCTTCTGCTTCGGCGCAGGCGTTCCCATACCGGCCTTCAGTGATCTCGATGCCGCCCAGCGGGTCGCCTTCTTCACCTGGACCGGCCCCGAACTCGCGACCATCCGCAAGAGCCTGCCGGAGTTCTCCGAAACGCGCATTCCCAAGGGGGCTTATAAGCAGCAGACGAATGATCAGAAGACCGTAGGCCTGTTCAACTTCTCGATCGCCAACAAGGACATGACCGACAACCTCGCCTACACGATCACCAAGACGATCCTGGAGAACAACGCCGCCATGGTGCGCGCCCATCCCGCGACCAAGGAGACGGTCGCGGCCAACGCCATCCGCAACGCCTTCCTGCCCTTCCATCCCGGCGCCGTGCGCTACTACAAGGAAAAAGGCATCAAGCTCGACCCGGGGGCGTTGCCGAAGTGAAGCACATTCCGTCCGGCTGGAAGCAGCCGGACGGAATGTGCCCTGCCGAACCCAAGACCCCAGCCGCGCGCGTTTCCGACTGAATGGAACCGCTCGCGGTTCCATTCAGTCGGAAACCGCTCTAGTCTCAGCTTCGTGAGCAAAGCCATCGCGTACATCAGCCGTGACACTGACGGCCTGCACTGGAAGAAGGTTCTCGAAGAGGCGTTGGGGACGATCGACTACCGCACCCTCGACAGCCTCGGGAACACCGACGATATAGAGATCGCCCTGGCCTGGAAGCCGGACCGCGGCCTGCTCGCCTCGTTCAGGAACATCAAGCTGATCGTCTCGCTGGGCATGGGAGTCGACCATCTGCTGGCCGACGACAAGCTGCCCGACGTGCCGATCGTGCGCATCATGGATGACGGGCTGGTCGGCCAGATGAGCGAGTACGCCATCTTCTGGGCGCTGCGCCATCATCGCGACATCGACAAGTACGCCGCAAGCCAGCGCGCCAAGCAGTGGAAGCCGCTCGACTTCGTCGACACCATCCATCGCCGCGTCGGCGTCATGGGCCTGGGGACGATCGGCCAGGACACGGCCAAGAAGGTCGCGGCCCTGGGCTTTCCCACGGCCGGCTGGAGCCGGTCGGCGAAGGCTCTGCCCAACATCGAGGCCTTCCACGGCAAAGACGGCTTCGAGAAGTTCTTGGCGCGCACCGACATCCTGGTCGACGTGCTGCCGCTCACGCGCGACACGCACGGCATCCTCGACGCGGCCGCCTTCGCCCGGCTGCCCAAGGGGGCCTATTTCATCAACATGGCACGCGGCGGCCATGTCGTCGACGAGGCGCTGCTGGCGGCGCTCGATTCAGGCCATCTCGCCGGCGCCGCGCTCGACGTCTTCAACCAGGAACCGCTGCCGACCGACCATCGCTACTGGACGCATCCCAAGGTGCAGGTCACGCCGCACATCGCCGGCGCCACCAACCCGCGCACGGCCTCGCCCGGCATCATCGAGAACATCAAGCGCCTGCGCAGCGGGCAGGCGTTGATCAATACGGTGGATCCGAAGACGGGGTATTGATCTTCCGGACCGCCGGCCTCCGGCCGGCTCATGCGTCATGTTCCTCTCCCCCGCTAGGAGGAGAGGTTAGGTGAGGGGGTTGCACGAGTCGTCGATGCCCCCTCACCCAGCCTCTCCCCTAGCGGGGGAGCGGAGCTTGACGATGAGCATGATGCCGGCCGGAGGCCGGCGGTCCGGAAGATTACTTCCCAACCCGCTTCTCGATCGCCGCGAAGATCGCGCGGGCGACCTGCGCCTCGCCGCCTTCGGGCCGGCCAGGGCGGCTGGAATTGTTCCAGGCCATCATGTCGAAATGCGCCCACGGCACGTCGTCGGGCACGAACTCCCTGAGATACAGCGCCGCCGTGATGGCGCCGCCGAAGGCCACGCCCGGCGCGTTGTTGATGTCGGCCACCTTGCTGTCGAGCAGGCGCCGGTAGCCCGCGAACAGCGGCAGGCGCCACATCGGGTCGGTCACCGCCTTGCCCGCATCGATCAGATCGTCGGCCAGCGCATCGTCATTGCAGAACAGCGCCGGCAGGTCGGTGCCCAGCGCCACCCGCGCCGCACCCGTCAGCGTGGCGCAATCGACCATCATGGTGGGCTTCTCCGACGCGCCCTCGTGCAAGGCATCGCACAGGATCAGGCGACCCTCGGCGTCGGTGTTGCCGATCTCGACGGTGATGCCCTTGCGTGTCGGCACCACGTCCATCGGCCGGAAGGCATTGCCCGACACGCTGTTCTCGACCGCCGGCACCAAGAGCCTGAGTCGCAGCGGCAGCTTGGCCGACATCACCATCGCCGCCACCGCCATCACCGTCGCGGCACCGCCCATGTCCTTCTTCATCATGAGCATGCCGCTCGCGGGCTTCAGATCGAGGCCGCCGGTGTCGAAGCACACGCCCTTGCCGACCAGCGTCACCTTGGGATCGCTCTCCTTGCCCCAGGTCAGGTCGATCAGGCGCGGCGCGCGCGAACTGGCGCGGCCGACCGCGTGGACCATGGGATAGTTCTGCTTCAGAAGATCGTCGCCCACGATCACCTTGATCCTGGCCTTGTGCGTCTTGGCAAGATCCTGCGCGGCGGCGGCGAGCTCGGCCGGCCCCATGTCGGACGACGGCGTGGTGATGAGATCGCGCGCCATCGAGATCGCCCCGATCATCGCCGCGGCGCGCGCCTTGTCGGCGCCCTGCGGCCAGACGATCCTCGCGCCCGCCTTGCCCTTGTTGGTCCGATAGCGTTCGAAGCGCCAGGTGCCGAGTCCGATCGCCACGGCGGCATCGGTCGGCGACACCGGCGCGGTATCCGATGCCAACCGCCATGTGCCGCCCGGCAGCCGGGTGGCGAGCGCGCCGAAGGCCCAGAGATTGGGCTTGGCCGACAGCACAAGCACTGCACCTGCGGCCTTGCCGTCGCGGCCCGGCAAAACGGCGAGATCGCCCGCCTTGCCCGTGACGCCCGTCGATTCGAGCCAGCCGCGACGCGCCGCGCTCTGCTCCTTGAGCCACTTACGCCACGACGATTGTCCGACAATCTGTATGGGCAATGAAGAAGATGACCGGTCGACGAAAGGCAGCGCCATGGACATGCTCACAAATCTGTAGTGCAACGGTTAACATTGCCGGCCAAAGTGATGGGCTGGCAAGGAGGGCGTATGGCCGACTTCACGCTGGTGATCGGCAACAGGAACTATTCCTCGTGGTCGCTGCGCGGTTGGCTGGTGGCCACAGCCGCCGGCATCGAGTTCGACGAGATCGTCGTGCCGCTCGACCTGCCGGAGACGCAGCCGACGATCCGCAAGCACTCGCCGTCGGGCCGCGTGCCGGTGCTGCTGCATCGCGGGCTGGCGGTGTGGGAGTCGCTGGCGATCGGCGAATATCTCAACGACCTCAAGCCCGAGGCCGGCCTGTGGCCGGCGGCGGTGGCGGCGCGCGCCCATGCCCGCGCGATCTCGACCGAGATGCATGCGGGCTTTCCCGAGCTGCGCGCCAACATGCCGATGAACATCCGCGCCTCCTATCCCGGCAAGGGCATGACGCCCGCGGTGCGCGGCGAGATCGAGCGCATCACCTCGATGTGGCGCGACTGCCGCAAGCGCTTCGCCGGCGCGGCCCCCAAGGACGACGGCTTCCTGTTCGGACATTTCACCGCCGCCGACGCCATGTACGCGCCGGTGGTCACGCGGCTCAGGACCTACGCCGTGCAGATGGACTCCGACACCGATGCCTACTGCAAGGCGGTGCTGGCCTATCCGCCGATGAAGGAATGGGTCGACGCCGCCAAGAACGAGCCCTGGCTGATCGAGAGCGCTGAGCTGAAATAGCGTCAGCGACGGCTGTCGAAGGCGAGCCTCACGGCGAGGCCGGCGAACACCGTCGCCAGCAACATCTGTGGCAGTCGCCGCCAACGGCATTGAGCGGAGAACAGCCGGCCGAGCCGGCTCGCCGTCAGGATGACGATGCCGTTCACCACCAGGCCGATCGCGTTCAGCACCGTCGCCAGGACCATGATCTGCAGCGCCACCGATCCCGACTCGGGCTGGACGAACTGCGGGAACAGCGCCAGCACGAACAGCGCCATCTTCGGGTTCAGGAGATTGGTCAGCAGACCCTGGCGGAACATGACGCCGATCGGGTGATGGCGCAGCCCGGCCGTCGGCGCGAGCACCGTGCCGTCCGAGCGGAACGTCTTCCAGGCGAGCCAGAGCAGGTAGGCGGCACCGGCGTAGCGCACGATGTCGTAGGCGACCGGCACGATCAGGAACAGTTGCGACAGGCCGAGTGCCGCTGCCAGCGCATGGCAATAGGTGCCGGCCTGGATGCCGGCCAACGTCGCGAAGCCCGAGACCTTGCCCTGGCTGGCGCTGCGCGAGGCGATCAGCAGCATGTCGGGGCCGGGACTGGCCGTCAGCGCCAGGGCGGCGACGCTGAAGAGCGCGAGCGTCGAAAGGTCGACCACTAGAGCGGTTTCCATTCTGATGGAACCGCGCGCGGTTCCATCAGAATGGAAACGCGCGCGCGGACCTTGTTGGTTTCACAGGGCACATTCCGTTCGGCTGATTCCAGCCGAACGGAATGTGCTCTAGCCTAGAAGGCCTTGTCGGTCAGGAACTTCAGGAACGTCGTGAGGTCGGGCCTGGCCTTGGTCTTCTCGCAGTAGGCGGTGAACTCGGCCGGCGTCACGTCGACCACCTTCACGGCGTGCCGGCGCGCCTTCCAGTCGGCCATCTTCTTGGCCTCGCGGAAGTGCCATTCCTCGTAGCTGCAGGACGGGTAGTGCCGAACGAGCTTCTGAAAGGCCTCGTGATCCGAGGCGGATTTGACCCGGGCAAAGTATTGGACCGTCATTGTGCCTTCAGTTCAACCCATAGAGACGCGCCACGTTGTCGTGGACGATCTTCTTCTGCACGCTGCCGGAGAGGCCGGCAAGGTTCTCGCGCAAGGTCTCGCGCGACTTCGGCCAGATGCAGTCAGGATGCGGGTAATCCGCCCCCCAGATGATGTTGTCCTCGCCGATCAGAGGCACGATCGGTTCGAGATACTTGTCCTGCTGGTAGGTGACGTAGCCCTGGCGGCGGAAATAGTCCGACGGCTTCATCTTGAAGCCGAGCGCGCGGGCGCGGTCGTGATACTCGGTGTCGAGGCGATCGAACACATACGGAAGCCAGGTCACGCCCGATTCACCCAGCACGAAGTTGAAGTCGGGATACTTCTCGCAGGCGCCGGAAGCGAGCAGCGAGACCAGCACTTCCATGGTGTCGAGCTGGAACAGCGCCGAGCGCACCAGCCGGTGCTGGATGGCGTATTGCTTCTCCATCTCCGGTGTGTCGGGCGCGCGCACGTTCTTGAAGCCGGTCGAATGGAAGGAGATCGGGAACTTGCACTCGGCCGCCGCCTCCCACAGCGGATACCAGCCGTGATGGTAGAGCGGCAGGCTCATGCGCTTGAAGGCAAGGTCGCCGCCCTTCAGTCCCATCCTGGCGCAGCGCCGCACCTCGTCCGCGGCGGCCTTGGGATCGGTATTGGGGATGATGGCCAGCGGAAAGACGCGGTTGGGATCGGCGCGGCGGGCGAAGTCGGCCGCCCAGTCGTTGTAGCGGGCATTCACCCAGACCCGCAGCTCGGCGGCGTCTATAAGGTCGTTGACCATCAGGCAGCCGTAGATGATCTCCTTCTCGAGCCCGTCACGGTCGAGGTCGGCGATGCGCAGCTCGGGCGTGGTCGGGCGCGGCTTGGCGCCGGGATAGCTGTCCCATTCGAAGCCCGCCTCCTTCATCTCGTCGACATGGCCGAACGAGCCCTTGGTGTAGGGCAGGAAGCCCGGCCCGACGCCGTTCCACATGCCGCGGTCCTTGTCGTCGACGAACCAGTGCTGGCCGTCGTTGCGCTCTTCGACGCGCGGGGCGTTCTGTTTCCACTTGGCGGGCGCCTGCGACGACCAGAGATCGGCCGGGCAGTAGGTGAGATCGATGTGGTTGTCGCCGGAAATCAGCTTGTGGTGCATGGCGCGCTCCGTGGGACGGAAGACGTTAAGGCTTGCACTGACCGGCGGCATGGTACGGGCGGCCCAAAGACCGCGCTACGGTGATTTTCCGCGGAGCGGGCCGTCGTTCCTCACACCGCTGGCGTCGCTTCCGCTACGCTATGCCCGCAAAGCAACGGAGTAGATATCGTGACACTGCCGCTCGAAGGCGTTCGTGTGATCGAAGTGGGCCAGGCGCTGGCGGGACCGCTGGCCGGCGTGCTGCTGGCCGACATGGGCGCCGACGTGATCAAGATCGAGAAGCCCGACGGCGGCGACGATGCGCGCATCTGGGGCCCGCCGTTCGGACCGGACGGCGTGACCTCGCTCTATTTCTACAGCCAGAACCGCAACAAGCGCTCGGTCGCGCTCGACCTGAAGTCCGCCGCCGACATCGACAAGCTCCACAAGCTCTGCGAGACCGCCGACATCCTGATCCAGAACCTGCGGCCGGGCGTGGTCGACGACATCGGCATCGGGCCCGAGGCGATGCTGAAGCGCCATCCGCGCCTGATCTACTGCTCGATCTGGGCGTTCGGCTACCAGGGGCCGCTCAAGATGAAGCCGGGCTTCGATCCGCTGCTCCAGGCCTATGGCGGCATGATGTCGGTCACCGGCCGGGCGGAGGATCCGCCGACCTTCGCCGGCGCCTCGATCAACGACAAGGCGACCGGCATGTTCTGCACCATCGGCGCGCTGGCGGCGCTTCGCCTGCGCGACAAGACGGGCAAGGGCTGCCTGGTCGACACCTCGCTGTTCGACTCGGCCGTCCACTGGGTCGAGGGCCAGGTCAACAACTACATCGCCAGCGGCGCCATCCCGCAGCGCCACGGCACCGGCGGCGCGGTGATCGTGCCCTACCAGACCTTCGACACGGCCGACGGCAAGCCGGTCTGCCTGGCACCGGGCAACGACCGGCTGTGGGCGCGCTGCGCCCAGGCGCTGGGCCACCCCGAATGGGCGACCGATCCGAAGTACGCCAGGAGCGCGGCGCGCGTGAAATACAAGGACGAGCTGCTGCCGATGATCACCCAGGCGATGCTCCGCAAGTCGCGCGCCGACTGGATCGAGGCCTTCGAGAAGGCGGGTGTGCCTTGCGCGCCGGTCAACGACATCGGCGAGCTCGCCAACACGCCGCAGTTCGCGGCGTCGGAGATCGTGCAGGAGCTGCCGGGCGGTGGGCCGAAGGTGGTCGGCCTGCCGATCACCTTCGACCGCGTGCGGCCGCGCTCGGCCCGGCGCTCGCCCGAGCTCGGCGAGCACACGGACGAGGTGCTGCGCGGCGTGAAATAACTGTCGAATGGACGATGAAAAGAGCGGGAGCATCTTGCGAGTCCATCAATTGCGGCAGTGCCCCTCAACAACTGTAATTCTTTCGCACCGTACAGGGCCCGAGGACGCGTTTCGATTTGGCGACTTTGGGGCTCCATAGGAGCCCGCACCTGACGGGAGCGCGTTCGCCGCAACTCTCCCGGTGCGTGTTCGTCGACACGGCGGTGAGCAACGGACAGAAGGCGTGCCGGAGGTGCCAGTTGCTGGCAGTGCCGATTTCCCGCCTTTCCCGCCTTTTCCGCCGCCGGTTTTCGGGTGCGGAAGCGCTGCGGCCTCATCGATCGGGATGCGGGCGCGCCCGTCCGACCGGACAGCCGGACGGGCTCGCGCGGTGTCCACCCGCGCGCGATGGTATCGGATGAACGATGCATAGAGCGATGCCGCCTGAAAACGCGGCGGCGAGCTGAACATAACTCAAGTGCTTTTCCGAGTCAACAACTACGGTTCGATCCGCCAGTTTCGTTTTCGCGAGTTTTTTCGCACCGTAGAGGGGCCCGGGAGAGGGCGTCGAAACGGCGGCCGCGCCATTGCTTGTGTGGCCAGCACCGTGCCAGCAGGGCCTAGCCCGCCCGATACAATCGCTTGCGCAGGCCTGCTCGAATGCAGGCACTGCTGTCACGGCTACGCCGCCACCACCGGTTCACGGCCGACGATCGTCGTGCGGTGCATGACGCGCCGCTCGTCGGGATCGTGCGGCGTGACGGCGTGTACGGTGCAGCGGTTGTCCCACATCAGCACGTCGTGCGGCTCCCAGGCGTGCCGGTACATGTACTTGGGCTGGGCGGCGAAGTCCGACAGCTCCTCGATCAGCCGGCGCGCGGGTCCGTCTTCCAGGCCCTCGACGGCGTCATTGTAGATCGAGCTGATGTAAAGGCACTTGCGGCCAGTGACGGGATGGCGCCGCACCATGGGATGCCACACCGGCGGCATGGCGGCCTTCTCCTTGTCCGTCGGCGGCGGCGAGCCGACCAGCCTGCTCAGCATGCTGAAATCATGGCGCGCCTTGCGACCCTCGACCTGCCTGCGCAGGCTCTCCGGCAGGTCGTCGTAGACCATGTACATGTTGACGAACTGGGTGATGCCGCCGGTGCAGCTGATCTCGATGCCGTGCAGCAGCGAGCCCATGGAAGGCATCGGCCGGTAGCTCGAATCGGTATGCCACTGGCGCGACGAGGAGAGCTGCTTCTGTCCCGGTTCGCTCGGCGGCAGCAGCCGGTTCTGCTCGTCGACGTTGGACACCAGGAAGATCTCGCGCATCCGGTCCGAGCGCAGATGTAGCGAGGTCTGGTGGAAGATCTCCGCCTCGCCGAAGTTGCGCGTGAAGGCGACATGCTCCTGGTCGGTGACCTGCTGGTCGGGGAAGACCACGACCAGGTGCTTCATCCAGGCGTCATGGATTTGCTTGGTCGTTTCCGCGTCGACTGGCTTCCTCATGTCGACGCCGCGGATCTCGGCGCCCAAGGCAGGGTGTCGCGGCTTGACCGTGATCGCCATCGCTTCCTCCTCAACCGTTCTTGACATCGTAGCGCAGCCAGACCGCGCCGCCGTCCAGCATCTGGCATTCCTTCAACGTCATGCCCGTCACTGGCGCGGTCGGGCCGGCCATCTCGGCCTCGGAATCGAACACGTGCGGCGCGCCCTTGGCGCCGTCGACAGTCGGCACGATCGCCAGGCTGATCTCATCGACCAGGCCGGCGCGCAGGAACGAGCCGTTTGCTTTGCCGCCGCCTTCGAGCAGCAGGCGCTTGATGCCGAGCTCCTTGTTCAGGATCTCCAGCAGCTGCGCCAGGTCGAGTTCCTGCTTGCCGGCGAAGAGGTAGGACACGCCCTCGCCGCGCAGCGCCTCGAGATGGGCGTCCGGCACCTGCTCGGTGAGCACGACGACGATGGGATCGCCGCCGATGTCGGAGCGGCCCCAGGCGATCTTGCCTCGGGCGTCGAGCACGATGCCCCAGGCCCCGGCATCGCGCCTTGCGATCCAGGGCGTCCGCGGATACGTCTGGCTCGCGGGCTTGACCGGATAGGCGTCCTTCCTGGCGAACTCCCGGCCGGTCACGCGTCCGACCAGCCAGGCGTCGCCTTCCAGCTTCTCGTGCAGGGTCTCGAACGGATTGCCCGACTTCTCGCGCGCCGGACGCTGGCGGCTCTGCCAGGTGCGCCCATCGACGCTCGCGACCATGTGGCAGATCACATGCGGCTTCATCGGCCAAGGCTATCAAGGAGGGCGGGCCGCCGCATCCGCTCGCTGAGCGCACTGCGGAACGGGCGTTGCCCGGCGCGTGCAGCTCAATCCTCATCAACCGAGGACGAGCAGGAGGCGGCGATAGAGCCCGCGGTGGTCGCCGAGCGGCAGCGTGTCAGGTGAGCTGGGCGTAGGCAGCGGCAACCCCTTGGCGACGATCTTGTCGAGAAGCTCGCGCGCCTCGCGCGACAGCCGATAGATGACTTCCGCCTCGCTGACGCCGGATGCGGTCGCTCCCGGCAAGTCCGGCACCCAACCGACATACTGGCCGTCCGGGGTGTGTCGGATCAGCGAGTAGTAACAAGCATCCATCCTTCAAGGACAGCAGGGCGCGTGTTTGCGTCCTTGATCCAGATCAAACGGAAAAATGAACGAGGCGTCATCATTCGGCTCCCATAAACGGAGCCCCCATGACCACGCAGACCCTCTACCAATTGCCGGTCGACATCACTGAGTGGCACTTCGACGGCCAGACGGAGGTGCTGTTCAACTGGGAGTACGATGACGACTCGTCCGACCTGCTGAAACTGTACGAGAAGGGCAAGCAGCAGCAGTGGAACGCCTCGACCCGGATCGACTGGTCGCAGGAATTGTTCGAGGACAATCCGATGGGCCTCGCCGACGAGACCATCCCCATCCATGGCTCGCCCATCTGGGCGAAGCTCACCGACAAGGAAAAAAACTGGCTGCGCTTCAATCTGCAATGCCACACGATCTGCCAGTTCATGCACGGCGAGCTGGGTGCGCTGATCGCGACGGCCAAGATCGTCAGCACCGTGCCCGACATGAACGCCAAGTTCTACGCCGCCACGCAGGTCATGGACGAAGCCCGCCACATCGAGGCCTACAAGCGGCTGATCCACGAGAAGTTCAAGGCGGCCTATCCGATCACGCCGTCGCTCAAGAACCTGTTGGAGCAGACACTGAGCGACCGGCGCTGGGACTTCACCTATCTCGGCATGCAGGTGCTGGTCGAGGGCCTGGCGCTGGCCGCCTTCCAGCGCATCCGCGACAGCGCCAGGAACAACCTCGCGGCCTCGATCAACGCCTACGTGATGCAGGACGAGGCGCGCCACGTCACCTTCGGCCGCCTGGCGCTGCGCGACTACTACCCGCAGCTTTCCGACGCCGAACGCGCCGAGCGCGAGGAATTCGCCGTCGAGGCGCTCTACTTCATGCGCGACCGCTTCAACCAGGCCGAGGTCTGGGAACGCTCGGGCCTGCCCGTCGACGAGCTGGTCAAGTTCGCCTACGAGTCCGGCGCCATGCAGGCCTTCCGCGCCCGCCTTTTCACGCGCATCGTGCCGATCCTCAAGGAAATCGGCCTGTTCGGACCGAAGATGCAGAAGGCCCTGGGCGACATGGGTGTGATGGAGTACGCCAAGATCGACGTCGAGACGCTGATCGGCAACGACATGAAGGTCGCCGAGGACTTCGACGCCAAGGCGTTCGTTCGGGCCAGCGTTGCGGCCGAATAGCCGTCGGCCTGATCGGCGAATCCCGGCGCTGGCTCACTTGCCCGGCGGCGACCCGCTTTGCTTCAGGCCGAGGATGTAGGCGATGATGCTTTCGCGCTGGTCGATGGTCAGCCTGAACATCGGCGTGCCGGCGTGCGGCGTGGTGAGCGCCACGGTGAGCGCGGTGCTCGTCATGCCAGGCGTCGTCGCGAGCGCCAGAAACGTGGGTGCCCGCGCATTCGGTGACTGAAGCTGCTGGGCCTGGATCGCGTGGCATTCCGAACAGACTTGTCGCGCCAGGCGAAGACCGCGCTGGGCGGTGGCGCCTTCCTCGGCATGCAAAGGCAGGGCGGCCACCGCGGTCGACAGAACGGTCGGGAGCAAGGTGACAAGCTTCATCACAACGCTTTTTACGCGCCGGCCCATCCTCAGGCATTGATGTGAATCAACCCCGGATCAGCCCTTCTCGACCTCGCCGCCGGCGTCGACCCAGCCCTTGAAGCCGCCAAGGTTCAGCACCTTGGCATAACCCATGTCCTTCAGCGTCTTGCCGACCAGCGCCGAGCGGCCGCCCGAGGCGCAGTAGGCCACCACCGTCTTGGCGCGGTCGAACGCCTTGTCGTGCATGGCCGACGCCGGATCGGCACGGAACTCGACCAGGCCACGCGGCACGGCGACGGCGCCCGGCACCTTGCCCGAAGTCGCCACTTCCGGCGGCTCGCGCACGTCGAGGAAGAGGACGTCGGCGTTGCCGACCAGCTTTTTGGCCTCGTCGGGGCTGATGCGCGGTACCGCGGCATTGGCCTCGTCGAGCATCGATTGGACGGTCTTCATGAAAATCCTCCGTCAAAGCACATTCCGTCCGGCTGGCCGGACGGAATGTGTCCTGTGAAACCAACATCCATCTTGCGCGCGATTCCGATCAGATGGAACCGCGCGCGGTTCCATCTGATCGGAATCCACTCTAGTGAGCGAGCAGGAGCGGGATCGGGCAGGCGGCGATCATCTTGGCGGTGGCGCCGCCCAACCCCAGGAAGTTGGACAGCTCACCGTGTCCGTAGGCGCCCATTACCAGAAGATCGGCCCTCTTGTCCTTGGCATAGGCCAGCAGGGCTCGCCCGCGGCCGCGGCCGGTGAGAGCGCCGAATTTTGCGGTATCTACCGTGGCGGCGATGCCGTGGCGCCCGAGGCGGCGCATCAGCAAGGGGGCCGCGACATCTTCGGGCTCCGCATCGGCCACCATCACGGTGACCTTGCCGGCCCGCTTGAGGAAGGGCAGTGCCGCGCTGACGGCGCGCGCGGCCTGGGCGCTGCCGTTCCAGGCGACGACGACCGAAGTGACCGGCCCGCGCTTCACGTCGGGCGGCGCGATCACTACCGGGCGGGCGCTGTCGTAGATCGCCGCCTTGACCGTCTCGGGCGAGATGTTCTCGTCGTCGGCGCCTGGCCGGCCGATCACCACGAGGCTAGCGAAGCGGC
Organism: Rhodospirillales bacterium; assembly: GCA_009377525.1. Taxonomy (GTDB): domain Bacteria; phylum Pseudomonadota; class Alphaproteobacteria; order Reyranellales; family Reyranellaceae; genus Reyranella. Next base: position 43,313 of record WHTW01000007.1, on the reverse strand, counting down.
CCATCCGCACGAGCTCGTCGCGCGTCATGGCCTCGTCGCCGGTGAAGGTGGCGCCCGCGAGGGGTGCGATCAGCTCACGGAAGCGTCGTTGCGATTCCTCGGCCCGCGCCTTCAGACGCTCGTCGGACAGGATCTTGAGGTACGGCATGGATTGGACGGCGATGTCGGCGTCATGCATCTGGTGCTCGGCGAAATGTACGGCGTCCACCGTCCCATCGAACAGCGCCGCGATGCGCGCGGCCAGGCGAAACGACATCTCGGCGTCCGGACCGCCCTCGGAAATCGCAAGAATGGATTTGTACAAAACTTCCCCGCCCCCTTGCTCGTCCCAAGACTACTGCCATTGCCTGAGACTTTTTCCCATGGGACGATGAGCCTGTCCGGACGTTGGGGAGCGTCGCGGGCGTTCTTGGGGTCTGGGAGCCTATGCAATCCAGTCAGGTGCGGCCGTCCGCGATGCCGGTCGGTGTGGCGTTGAAGTGTAAGGCGTGGTCGGCAGGTGTGGTGCTGGTAGCGTCGGGAATGGGTCCCGCGCAGGCGGTCGACGGCATCTGGGTCGGCGCCGGCAGCGAATGGACGACCGGCAGCAACTGGAGCTCCACGCCGCTGGTGCCGGACGGCACCGCGACCTTCACCAACAACGGGGCGCCGACGGCGGTCACGATTACGAACAGCACGTCGATCGACACGATCGAGCTCACAGCGGCGGCGCCGGCCTACTCCTTCACGGTCACCAACGGCGTGTCGTTTGCCATCGACAACACGATCAACAACAGCTCCCCGTCCCTGCCGAATTTCGCGGTCAATGCCGGTGCGACGCTGACCATCGGCGATAACGCCGATGTCCTGATCGGCTCGCTCAGCAACGGGACGGCCGGCGGCGGCACCGTCGTCATCGGTCCGACCTTTCCCGCGGCCTACCTGACCATGAGCCCCGCCGCCAGCACGACCTTCTCCGGGTCATTCTCGGGCGAGGGCTCGCTGGAGTTCGCCGATACCTCGGCGACGCTCACCCTCACCGGCGCGAGCAACGGCGGCAACATCGGCACGATCGGCGGCGATCTTACGCTGTGCAACTGCTTCGGCGGCGGCCTCACGATCGACGGCGGCACGCTGACCGTGAACGGCATTTTTCAGGGCGTCGTCGTCACCGGCGGCACGCTCTCGGTGCTGAACGGCGGCACGCTGCAGGACAACCTGGATCTCCTGGTGGCCACCGCCATGGTCATCTCCGGACCCGGCTCCTCGGCCACCGTGGCCGGCTTCACCGGTGTCGGCATCTTTGGGCCGGCCACGCTCACGATCGGCGATGGCGGCACGCTCACCAGCCAGAGCGGCGCGGAGATCGACGCGCTGTTCGGCGGCACGCCGACCGCGACCGTGAGCGGCCCCGGCTCGACCTGGAATATCGGCGGCTTCGGCCTCGCGGTCGGCGGCGGCTCCACCGGAGGGCTCGGCGCTCTCACCGTCGCCAACGGCGGCACCGTGAATGTCAGCGGGCCGATGACGATCGGCGATGCCATCGACGGCAGCTCGTCGGCGCTGGTGACCGGTGCAGGCTCGGTCGTGAACGTGACTGGACCGCTCGTGATCGGCGACCTCTGCGACTGCCTGGTTGGAACGCTGACCGTCGCCGACGGTGGCGTGGTCAACGCGCCCGGCTCGACCAGCATCGGCTCAATCTCGGCCTGGGCGGCTTCGGGGGCACGATCGTGACGCCGGCGATCGTCAATGACGGCCAGATCGTCGCCAATTTCACCGACACGATCACCCTCGCCGCCGACATTTCCGGCACGGGCCCGCTCACCAAGGCGGGAGCGGGCACCCTCGTCCTCGGCGGCACCAACACCTATACCGGCGCCACCACCGTCAATGGCGGCATCCTTGCGCTGAACGGCAGCCTATCGGGCGGTGCTACGGTGAACAGCAGCGGCACTCTTTCCGTGAACGGCAGCCTTGCCGGCGTCGCGACGGTGAACAGCGGCGGCACGCTTGGCGGCAGCGGCCGGGTGGGCGGCGTGGTCGCCAACGGCGGCACGCTCGCGCCCGGCAACTCGATCGGCACGCTGAACATCAACGGCAACCTCGTCCAGAACGGCGGCACTTACCTGGTCGAGGTCAACGGCGCGGGCCAGAGCGATCTCATCAACGTCGCCGGCAGCGCGACCCTGAACGGCGCCTCGGTCCAGGTGCTGGCCCAGTCCGGGCGCTATGCGCGCAACACCACCTACACGATCGTCAATGCCGCCGGCGGCGTGAACGGCACCTATACAGGCGTGACCAGCAACTTCGCCTTCCTGACGCCGTCGCTGTCATACGACGCCAACAACGTCTATCTGCTGCTGTTCCAGACGGGGGGCGCTTTCGCGTTCGGCGCGCAGACGCCCAACCAGTATGCGGTCGGTACGGCGCTCGACCTCGCCAGCCCCACGGCGACCGGCGACTTCAGCACCGTCCTCGACACCATCAGCGTGCTCGACACGCAGCAGGGCCCGGCGGCGCTGGACGCCATCAGCGGCCAGCAATATGCCGACTTCGGCACGACCAACCTGGGCAGTGCGGCGCTGTTCATGAACACCGTCGGCCAGCAGATGGCGTTGGCGCGCGGCGGCGCGGGCGGCGGCCAGCGCCAGGCGCTGGCGCAGGCCTGCGAGATCGAAGCCTGCGACGGCACGAGCCCGTGGAGCGTCTGGGCGAGTGCGCTGGGCGGGTTGGGCTCGGTGGCCGGCAACGGCAACAGCTCCACGCTCACCTACAATTTCGGCGGCGCGGCGGCCGGCATCGACTATCGCCTCGATCCGCGCTTCCTCGTCGGCCTGAGCGCGGGCTACGCCGCGGGCAACCAGTGGGTCGACAGCTTCATGGGCCGCGGCTGGACCGACACGGTGAACGTCATCGGCTACGGTTCGTTCACCCAAGCCGGCTTCTATGCCGATGGGCTGGCGGGCTACGCCTGGTCGGGCAACCAGATGCAGCGGCAGATCCAGTTCCCCGGCCTGCAGCGCACCGCCAACGGCAGCACCGGCGCCAACCAGTTCCTGGGGCAGATCGAGACCGGCTACCGCATCGGCCTCTTCGCGCCGGCCGCCGCCAGCATCACGCCGTTCGCGCGCCTGCAGGGCTCGACGGTGACGCAGAACGCCTTCTCGGAATGGGGCGCCAACTCCTTGAGCCTCAACGTGGCGCAGCAGACGACCAATTCGCTGCGCACGGTGTTCGGCGCCGACCTCGCCGGCGCCATCCCGCTGGGCAGCGAACGCACCCTCGCGCTCGACCTTCGCCTGGGCTGGCTGCACGAGTATGCCGACACCGGCCGGCCGATCACGGCGGCCTTCGCCGCAGCGCCGTCCAACGCCTTCACCGTCTATGGCGCGACGCCGCAGCGCGACGCCGCGGTGATCGGCTTCTTCGCCGGCACCACCGTCGCCGAGGCAACGCAGCTCTACCTGCGCTACGACGGCGAGGTCAGCACGGGATCGAGCAACCACACGCTCAATCTCGGCCTGCGCATCTCCTGGTAATCAAAGGAGCTCGGCCAGCATCCGCGCGGCACACACCGAGCGCTTGGCTTCGACCGCCTGGAACTGCGCCAGCCGCGGCAGCCGCCTTCGTCGCGGAGCGAGCCCGCGTTGCAAATCGTCAACTGAAGAGCCGGTCATCCCACCAAATCGGCTGATGCATGCTAGCCCTCAATTGCCCGAACTGAGGATGATCAGGATTGATAAGGAAGTTCCTCTCAACTCTAGCAACGACGCTGGGAACAATCAGCAGGAGTGATCGCTTGGTACGTTGCCAGCCGTCGCCATAGGCCTTGCTTGCTGTGGGTGTCGCGTGGGCCCAGTCCGGAAGATTGGCGACGTTCAGGATTTCATATGGCACGCCATTCGGTATCGTGATTTCGATGTAGTGTAGGTTTGGAGGAACAGCTCCGCTTCCATGCACGAGCTTCTCGAGCATCGCCGTCGAGTAGTGTTCGCTCGCATATATGACGGGGCACTGAGCAGTGTTCCACCGCCCTGGGCTGAGCTTTGATCCGGTGGCGTCGAATATTGGATAAGCGCCGTTCGGGTCTCCGATCCGATAGCAGGTCAGCACACGATCGAGTATCTGGGCAGTCAAACTGCCGATCCATTCTGCAGTCGGCCTAGAATTTCCCTGACGAGTTCGCCACCTAGCTCGTTTTCGATTGCGACGTCGATTGGGCGACGTCCCTCAAGGAGTTGATGCTGACGCAAAAGAAAATCTCTGGTTGCTTCATCCGAACCCCAGGTCGTTCGCGCAAGAGCCCAAATCTTGGCCAATCGGGCAATAAGAGTGCTTTGAGCCGAGCTCAGGCGACTGGAACCGCTTTTGGCCCGCGCCAGAGTGGCCTTTGGGACTATTCTATACTTGAATGTTACATCACTCGGGGCGATTCGCTTTGAGATCTGATCGAGCGTCGAGACTGGAAAGCCACGCTCGGCGAGATCGACGAGATGCAAGAGCGAAGATGCCCTCTTGGGCCCAATGTTCTTGAGCCCAAGGATATCGCGTACTTCCAATGTCGCGTCCATTGTCTGGTCTCCTGTGAGACCAAATATAGGCTCAGACGGTCCTCTTTTCAACGTCTAGCGGACCTAAAGCAGATCAGCCAGCATCCGCGCGGCGCGCGCGGCGCCATCGGCTTCGACCGGCTTGAAGGCGGCGGGCCGCGCCAGCTCGGCGATCATGGCGTCGGCGATCGCCTCGGGCGTTGCCGCCCCGAACTCCATGCGCCGCCCGGCGGCGTAGCGCTCCAGGCGATGGGCGACGTGGAAGTTCTGCTCGAAATGATTTTTTAGCGGGAAATAGAGGAACCGCGTGCCCGCCGCCGTGAGCTCCATGCAGGTCGTGAGCCCACCCTGCACCAGGGCGAGATCGCAGGCGGCGAGATGGCGGTCGAGATCGGGCACGAAGGCGTGCGCCTCCACGCCGGCCGGCACGCCGAGCAACATAGGATCGATGCGCGGTCCCGCGACCAGCACCATGCGCAAGTCCGGAATCCGGGCATGAACCACCGGCCAGGCCTGCAGGATGCGCCTGATGAGATGGGTGCCCACGCTCGAGCCGCCGACCGTGACGATGCAGATGCGCTCGTCAGGCGTGTAGCCAAGCCGCTGGCGCAATTCCTCGCGCGGCCCAAAATCGTTGGGATGCCGGCCCAGCACGTAGCCTGAGAAGTCGAAGTGGCGCGGGATCCAGTCGCGCATCTCCGGCAGGTCCCTGCCGAAGCCGAGCGGCACGACGTCCTCAGGCCGGCCGACGAAGATCGCACGGTCGCGCACCCCGGGATGGCGCTCGATATGCTCGATCATCTCGGCGTTGTAGTCGGCCGTCAGGAAGGCCTCGTGTTCGCCGCCCGACGGCATGGGCACGAAGCCCACGAAGTCGGTGAACCAGGCGAGCTTGGCCTTCTTGAGCTCGGGATGCTCATGCCAGTAGTGGTCGATGTCCCAGGCCTCGTCGGCGATGACCAGGTCGTAGTCGCCCGAATCGACGGCGTCCTGGAAGGTCATGAAGTTCTTGATCAGAAGCTCGTCCATGCGGCGGATCGCCTGGAAGGCGTTGAGATCGTGCTCGCCCGATTCCTCCTCGATGTGACGCGATTCGCTGGCGAGCCGCGCGCTCAAGGGATGAATGGTCTCGCCGTTGGCCATCAGCAGGCGCGTCACCGGATCCTGCGCCAGCCAGTCGACCTTGAGATCGGGATGCAGTCTGCGCAGTTCCTGCGCAATGGCAATGTCGCGGCGGCCGTGACCCAGGCCGATCGGCGAAGAGAGATAGAGCGCGCGCTTCTCCCTGCCCGCGCGGCGCGGCATCGGTTTGGGCGCCGCGATGCCGAGCCGGCGATCGAGGAAGTCGTTGATGGCGGCATTGCACTTGGCGGGATAGCGGCCGAGCGGATTGTGACCGGCGCCCGGGATGGTCAGGAGCTCGCCGCCGGTCAGCTCGGCGATGAGCTTGCCGCGGCCATGGGGCTGGATCTGGTCGTCGCCGCCGTGGATCGCCAGGACGGGGCAGCGGATGCGGCGGTACATCGCCTCGGTGACGTCGAAGGCGGGCATGATGCCCCGCGCCTCGACGGTCTTCACGATCACCGGGCCGTTGGTCTCGTTGGCCCAGGCGATGCCGTCCTCAATCTGCTTGGTCGAATGCGGCTCGGGAAAGATTCTCGCGATGAAGTGCCGGGCGAAGTTGGGATAGTCCGCGAGCCAGTAGGCGCGGTTGTACTTGTCCCAACCGTCGAAGGTCTCGCGCGGCGTCAGGAAGTGCTTGGCCGTCATGTGGCTGTGGGTCGGCCCGACGACCCCCGCCACGCCGGCCAGGACCGCGGCCTTGGCGCGCTCGGGATGATAGGCGGCGAGGCAGCAGGCGAGCAGGCCGCCGAACGACAGGCCGACCAGGATGGCCTCGCCCGCCTCGGTCGCATCCATGACCGCGAGCGCATCGGCCACGCAATTGTTCAGCGAATAGGCGGCGGTGTCGTCCGGCCGGTCGCTGCGGCCGTTGCCCAGCGCGTCGTAGGCGATGCAGCGGAAGCGTTCGCTGAAATACGGGATCTGCGCCTTGTAGATGCGCGAATGCACGATGCTCCAGGGCGGCAGGAACACCATGGTCTGCGGGGTTCCCGGCGTACTTGGCCCGTAGACCTCGTAATGGATGCGGTTGCCGTTGCGCTCGGCGAAGCCTTCCCTGTCCGGCAGCTTGGCGCGCATGGATCACCTCTTGGATGATTTGCTTTCGGCCATTCTGATGGCATCACCGACGCGCCGCAGCGACTGGCGCACCGGCGCGCCCTTCTTCTCGGCGCCCAGCAGGAAGAGGCTTTCACCGCCGATGAAGGCCGAGCTCACCAGGGCGGCGACTTCCTCGGGCGAGAACGGGCCGAGGCCACCCAGCTCCTTCTCGGCCTGCCGGGCCAGGTCGGCGATCAGCTCGAACCAGCCCATCAGCCCCGCGCGCACGACCTTGGCGACTTCGGGGTCGGACCAGCTCGCGGCGATGAGCTCCTGCAGGACGCGCACGTAGCCCGAGGCGATGTCCTCGTCGAGATAGTCGCAGGCGCGGTCCCAGCGCTGCGACAGCGAGAGCGTCGCGTCGTGGAACATGGCGTTCTGGCGATCGAGCAGCTGGGCGTTGAGATAGTCGAACAGCGCCAGCATCAGCCCCTGCTTGGAGCCGAAGTGATAGTGGATCTGGCTCAGCGGCACGCCGGCCGCCGCCGCCACGTCGCGCGTGGAGAGGCCGGAATGGCCGTTCTGGCGCAGCACCTTCTTGGCGGCTTCGAGCAGCGAGGTGCTGGTTTCGGCCTTCTTCGCCAGAGCGCGCGCCATTCCGATTTCTCCCCACGATCGACGACGGTTCTACTCGGCCGGCCTCGGATGCTTGATCTCCGGCTCCGGCTTGGCCTTGCGACCCGGCAACGGGATCAGCATCGACACCTGCTCGCGATAGCGCCGGTACTGGTCGCCGAACAGGTCGATCAGGTCGCGCTCCTCGAGCCAGATGCCGATCAGGATATAGCCGGTGGTCGCCAGCGCGAACAGCAAGTGGCCGGCGGTCATGACCGGCGTCGCCCAGAAGGCCAGCAGGAAGCCGAGATAGATCGGATGGCGCACGCGCTTGTAGATGAAGGGCGTGCGGAACCGCGGCTCCGGCAGGGTGCGGCCGCGCAGCCGCGCCCATACTTGGCGCAGGCCGAACAGTTCGAAGTGGTTGATCAAGAAGGTGCTTAAAAGCACCAGGAACCAGCCCAGCCAGGACACTGCCTGCAAGGCCAGCACGCCCGTAGGGTTGGTCACCGTCCAGATGGGTGCCAGGATCGGGCGCCACTGCCAGAACAGCAGGACCAATGCCAGGCTCGCCAGCAGCACGTAGGTCGTGCGCTCGACGGCGTGCGGCACGAAGCGCGTCCACCAGCGCTTGAAGGCGGGCCGTGCCATGACGCTGTGCTGGATGGCGAACAGGCCGAGCAGCAGCGTGTTGATCACCAGTGCGGGGATCAGCGGGCCCTCGGCGCCGCTGTCGATGGTCTTGGGCACCGGCAGGTTGCCTACGAATGCGATGGCATAGAGGAAGGTCACGAAGAACAGCGAATAGACGGCCACGCCGTACAGAACCGAAGCGATACCACCCATTGGGGCCTCCCGGGTTCGGATATAATTCGGTCGACCGACCGAATGTTTAGCTGTATAATTCGGTCGACCGACCGAGTCAAGTCACCACAATCAGGGATTGCTGTGACTTTCGTAAGGCCAGGAGACGCGCCGACGGCGCGGTCACCACACGCCGAAGAAGATGCCGTGCTTCTTGTGCGTGGCCGTGCGTGCCTCGACGTAGGCGTCATCGACCGTGACGCGTGTCTTGCGCGCCTTCAGCCAGGCCGCCATACGTTCCTCCATCTCGCGGCGGACGTGGGCGTAGGCGCCGTCGGCGCCGAGGTCGCGCAGCTCGTTGGGACCGTTGGCGAGGTCGAACAGCATCGGTCGGAAATCCTGCCACCAGACGTATTTCCAGCGGTCGGTGCGCACCATGATGGCGCGGCAGTCGCGCGGGCTGCGCTTCAGGATCTTGCGCGCCTCGCGGAAGGAATAGTCGAGCTCGGAGAACACCGAGTCACGCCAGTGCTCGACCTTGCCGCCACGCAGCAATGGCAGCAGCGAGCGGCCCTCGACGAGGTGATCGTTGGCGGGTTGCTCCAGTGCCGCAAGACAAGTCGGCACGACGTCGACCGCCTCGACAAAGCGCTCGTCGACCGTGCCGCGTGTGGCATCGGCCGCGCGGTCGGGATCGTAGACGATGAAGGGCACGCGCAGGGCTTCCTCGTAGAACATCTCCTTCTCGCCCAGCCAGTGATCGCCCAGAAAGTCGCCGTGGTCGGAGGTGAAGAGGATCAGCGTGTCGTCGAAGCGGCCGAGCTTCTTGAGATGATCGAACAGGCGGCCGAGCCAATCGTCCAGCTGCTTGATCAAACCCATGTAGGCGGGCCGCACGATGCCTGGTGCGTCGGGGCGCTGGAACGACTGCGATTCCTCGTGCTGGCGATAGGCCGCGAGCACGGGATGCTGGTCGACCAATTCACGCTCGTCGCGATTGAGCGGCAGGCAATCCTTGGCGCCGTACATCTTGTGGTAGGGCGCGGGCGCCATGTAGGGCCAGTGCGGCTTGACGTAGCTGAGATGGAGGAACCACGGCCGCTCGCCCATGTCCTCGACGAAACGCATGGCCTCGCGCGTCATGTAGGCGGTCTCGGAATGCTCCTCGGCGACGCGCGCCGGCAGGTGCACGTTGCGCATCTGCCAGCCCGACAGCGGACCGTCGGGACCGTCGGCCGAGATCACGTAGTCGCTCCACGGGTCGTCGGAGTTGTAGCCCTGGGCACGCAGATAGGTGGCATAGCCGCTCTCCTCGCCCGGCGGCGAATGACCGTCGTAGCGGTCGAGTTCCTCGAAGCGCCCGGCGCGCATGAGCGCGGCGATCGCCGAGCCGCCCTCGATGCCGTAGCGCTCCAGCCCGTCGAGGTCGGGCAGCACGTGGGTCTTGCCGGCCAGCGCGACGCGGATGCCGGCCGGCCGCAGATAGTCGCCGATGGTCTTTTCGCGCAACGACAGCGGCACGCGGTTCCAGGTGGCGCCGTGCGAGAACATGTAGCGGCCGGTGTAGTAGCTCATACGCGAGGGGCCGCAGACGCCTGACTGCACGTAGGCGCGCGGGAACAGCACGCCCCTGGCCGCCAGCGAATCGATGGCGGGCGTTTTGAGATGCGGATGGCCGGCGCACGACAGGTGATCGGCGCGCAGCTGGTCGCACATGATGAACAGGACGTTGCGGACCTTGGCCACTTTGCTTCGTTTCCCCTTGTTTGCCGCCACTATGCCCTCATCGCTAGGATGACGCGATGGATTCCAACAGCTTCTCCAGCCGCGAGATCGTCGAGGACATCATGCGCTGGGCGGCGGTCGAAAGCCCGTCGATCGCGCCGGAAGCGGTGGTGCGCATGTTCGACCTCGCCGAGGCCGACTTCCGCGCCGCTGGGGCGATCATCGAACGTACCGCCGTCAGTTCCGGCGCGCCGGTGATGCGCGCAAGCTTTGCCGGCCACGGCGACGGCCCCGGCATCCTGGTGCTGGGCCATCTCGATACGGTGCATCCCGTCGGCACGATCGACGACGGGCTGAAATTGCGCATCGAAGGCGACCGGCTCTACGGGCCAGGCGTGCTCGACATGAAGGGCGGCATTTGCCTCGCGCTGCATGCACTGCGGCGATTGCGGACCGAGGCTGGCGACACGCCGCCGCCGGTCACCTTCCTGATGATCCCCGACGAGGAGCTGGGCAGCCCGGGCACACGCTCGCTGATCGAGGAGGAAGCGCGTCGGCACCGCTGCGTGCTCGTGCCCGAGCCCGCCCGCCAGGGCAAGGTGATCACCGGCCGCCACGCCTTCGCGCGCTACCGCCTCACGACGCGCGGTCGCCCGGCCCATGCCGGCGCCGACAATCGCGCGGGCCGCAGCGCCATCCGGGCGATGGCGCACCTGGTCGAGACGATCGAAGGCGCCACCGACATGGAGCGGCTGGTCTCCTTCAGTGTCGGTGTGATCCGGGGCGGCCTGTTCGTGAACGTGATCCCGACCGAGTGCACGGCCGAGGTCCTGTGCGTGGCGTCCTCGCGCGAGAACCTGGCGTTCGTCCATGCCTTCATGGCGGAACTTGCCTCGCCGATCGAGGGCGTGACGCTCGAGGTCGAAAGAGGCCCCGATCGGCCGCTGTTCGAGCCTTCGGAGGGAACGATGCGGCTGTTCGCACACGCCGCCGCGGCGGCCAGCGAGATCGGCATCGCGCTGGAGCACGGCACGTTCGGCGGCGGCAGCGACGGCAACTTCACCGGCGCCTTGGGCATTCCCACGCTCGACGGGCTGGGCGCGGTCGGCGCGGGTGTGCATACGCTGGAGGAGCATGTGCTGATCTCCGAGCTGGCACCGCGGGCGCGCCTGTTCGCCGGCCTACTGGCCGGACTGGCGGGTGACGGTCGATGAACGCGCCCACCATCCGCGACGTCCTCGATTTCTGGTTCCTGCCGCTCGACCATCCCGAGCACGGCAAGCTGCGCGACATCTGGTGGGCCGGCCCGCCCGAGTTCGACGCCGAGATCCGCGAGCGCTTCTCGCCGGCCTTCGAGCAGGCGATCGAGAGCGGGTTCGATCATTGGCGGCAGTCGCCCGACGGGGCGCTGGCGCTGATCCTCCTGTGCGACCAGTTCCCGCGCAACATGCATCGCCGCTCAGCGCACGCCTTTGCCGGCGATCCCAAGGCGATGGAGACGGCGCGCCTGGCTCTGGCGCGGTTCCATCCGGCGGCCTTCAATCCCACCATGCGGGCGTTCTTTTACATGCCGTTCCAGCACAGCGAATCATTGGAGGACCAGGAGATGGGCTGCGCGCTGTTCGCTCCGTTCAACGATCCCGAGATGATGAAGTACGCCATCGACCATCGCGACATCATCGCCCGCTTCGGCCGCTTCCCGCATCGCAACGACGTGCTGGGGCGGGCGTGCACGGACGAGGAGCTGGAGTATTTGAAGAACGCCAACCGGTTCGGGCAATGACTCTCATGCGGACTGCGGGTCTCTAGGCCCGCTTAAGCGCATTCGCATGCGCATATGATCATGATGCGGGCCCGGAGGCCCGTGGTCCGATGACATCCCGATACAGCGCCGCGATGTCGGCGCCGAAGCAGCAGAAGACCACGCGCTCCACACTGCCCTTGTGGGCCTTGATCTCCCGCACGGCTATTTCGGTCGCGGGTTCCTTGGGATAGCCATAGACGCCGGTGGAGATCGCCGGAAAGGCAATGCTTTTCAGCCCATGCCGCTCGGCCAACACCAGGCTGTTGCGATAGCAGCGCGCCAGCAGCTCGGGCTCGCCGGCCATGCCGCCGCGCCAGATCGGCCCGACGGTATGGATGACGTGGCGCGCCTTCAGCCTGTATCCCTTGGTGATCCTGGCCTCGCCGGTCGGGCAGCCGCCGAGCGTGCGGCATTCGGCCAGAAGCTCGGGGCCGGCGGCGCGATGGATGGCGCCGTCGACGCCACCGCCGCCCAAAAGGCTCTCTTTCGCGGCATTGACGATGGCATCAACGTCGAGGCGCGTGATGTCGCCTTCGACGATGTCGATGCGCGGCATGGCCTTACCAGTAACGGACGGGACCGGTGTCGAGGTGGACGAAGCCCGAGCGCGGGTAGAAGCCGACGCCGCCCATGTTGAGCGAATAGGCGGCCTGGCGGATCTGGAACACCGGGACACCCGGGAAGCGGACGTCCATGGCGTTGCCGTTCATGTGCTGGCTGTCGCGCGCCACGCCGCGGCTGACGCTGGCGAGCCAAGCGTTGGTCGAGGGCGAGCGATAGGCCGACAGCACCTCGATCGAGCCGCCGTAGCCCACGATGCGCGTGGTGTGCCACAGCACGTCGAACAGCAGCGGATCCATTTCCGTCTGCCCATTGTCCCGCGTGTCGCGCAGGAAGTGGTTGAGCTGGTCGAGCGCCTGGCGGTGATAGGCGCCGTTCAACCAGTAGGTGACCGTCAGCACTTCCTTGGTGTTGAAGTTGACCAGGCTGAGCAAACGCGGGCTCGTCGTGTCGAGCACCGGCGGCGGGCCGGACGGCGCCGGCGCGAAACCGCCATAGCGCGAGCCGCGCAGGGTCTCGGGCTTGGTCGTGCGCTTCTGCTTGGCAGCACGTGCCGAGGGCCGGACGACGTTGGGCCGATTGGCCGCGACAGGCGCCTTCTTGACGGGATGCTTGGCGCTCGAGCCGCGAACGACCTGGGGAGTAGCCTTACCCGTTGTGGTGGATTGGGCGAAGCTCGGACCGGCGAAGACCAGCGTGGCGGCAAGACCCAACACAAAGCTGCGCATCCGCCGCCCCCGCTGTTGCATTTTTGTCACGATTCTCCTTATCAGAGACCGATTCGTGACACAAAGCGAAATTCGGGATCGCGGCTCAAAGCGAGTCCGATCACTTCACCGATCATGCAGAGTGTTGGTCCTTCGAGGTCAGCGCGCCTCGCCTGCTGCTCGATGGTCGCCAAGGTGCCGACGACTCTGCGCTCCTGGTTGGTCGTGCCGTTCTCGATCAGCGCCACGGGCGTCGACGACGGCAATCCATGTTCAATCAGGCGCGCGGCGATGATCGGCAAGGTCTCGGCGCCCATGTAGACGACGACGGTCTGGCGCGGGCGCGCCAGCATCGGCCAGTCGAGCGCAACGGTGCCGTCCTTGAGCTGGCCGGTGACAAAAACGCAGGCCTGCGCGTGATCGCGATGGGTGAGCGGGATCGCCGCCGACGCCGCACATCCCAGCGCCGCGGTGATGCCCGGCACGACCTCGACGGCGATGCCGGCGCGCACCAGCGCCTCGATCTCCTCACCGCCGCGGCCGAACACCAGAGGATCGCCGCCCTTCAGCCGCACCACGCTGTTGCCGGCGCGCGCCAGCGAAACCAGGCGCTGGTTGATCTCCTGTTGTGTCGAGCCGTGATCGGCGCGCCGCTTGCCGACGAAGATGCGCTCGGCATCGCGCCGCGCCATCGCAAGCACCTCGGGCGAGACCAGCCGGTCGTAGACGATGACGTCGGCGCGCTGCAGCAGGCGATGCGCCTTCATGGTCAGGAGGTCGGGATCGCCGGGACCGGCGCCTACCAGATGGACCATGCCGGCCGGCGTGTTCTCGTTGCGCGTCGAATCGAGCAGCCGGATCAATTCGCGGCGTGCGGCAATCTCGTCGCCGGCCAGCGCCAGCTCGCCGGTGCGGCCGGCGAACACGCGATCCCAGAAGCGGCGGCGGTCACGGGGACTCTCGAGCGTGCGGCGCACCTGCGCGCGGAAGATCTCGGCGAAGCGCGCCAGCCGACCGATCGCCGCCGGCAGGGCGCGCTCGATCTCGGCGCGAATGCGCCGCGCCAGCGCCGGTGCAGCACCGCCGGTCGAGATGGCGATGGTGATCGGCGCGCGATCAACGATCGCCGGCATGATGAAGCTGGACAGACGCGGCCGGTCGACGACGTTGACCGGAAGGCTGCGCTGCTGGGCGGCGTGCGACACGCGTGCCGCCAGCGCCTCATCGTCGGTGGCCACGATCGCCAACGCCATGCCTGAAAGGTCGCCGTCGTCGAAGCTGCGGCCGGCCCACGAGATGCGCGCCTCGGCGATCAGCTGGGCGATCTCGCCCACCACCGTGTCGGCGATCAGGCTGACGCGCGCGCCGGCCGACAGCAGCAGCTCGACCTTGCGCGCCGCCGGCTCGCCGCCGCCGACCACGAGCACGGGACGATCGTGCAGGGCGAGGAAGATGGGGAAGGTCTGCATCAACGCACCCTTACGCCGGCCCTATCACGCTGCTTGGCGCGGCCGCGCCGCGCGCAACAGGGCACGGAGCTCGGGCCGGCAGGAGCCGCAGCTCGTCCCGGCCCTGGTGACGGCGGCGACGGCGTCGAGCGTCATCGCGCCGGCCGCGATCGCCGTCTGCACCGAGGCGCAGGACACGCCGAGGCAGGCGCAGATCTCGCCGCCACGGCCGGCGGCGTCGCCGCCGTGCAAGAGGACGCGTCGCTGCTCGGCATCGAGCTGGGCCGGCACCATGAACGGCATCAGCCGGTCGCGCGCGGCTTCGTCGTGCGCCTTGCCGATGCTCATGACCGCTTCGAGCCGGCCGTCGCTGATGACGGCCTCCAGGCCTTCCTCGCCGTCCAGCCCCCGACCTTCAATCAAGGGGCCAGGATTTGCCGTGCGCATCGCCGCCGACAGCGCACGGCGAGCTACAGCCAATGGTTGCTCGCCCGCCAGCAGATAGGCGTGGCAACCGGCGCCCCTGATACGCGCCCAGTAGGTGACCTCGGGCAGCATGATCGGCCTGCGAGCGAGAATCGTGCCATGCCACTCGACGGCCAGGCGGCGGACTTCGACCGGCGTGTGCTTGAGCTCGGGCTGGCCGGAAATGGGATCGACCGCGGGATTGACGGCCGCATTGATGCGGCCGGCCCGCGAAAGCTGTGCCGTCCAATGCATGGGCGCGAAGGCCTCTCCCTGGCGCAGCGCCGTCGACAGGTGCACACGCAACGCAGCGCGGCCCCAGGCGCTCGCAACTTCGGCAATGTCACCGTCCTGTAACCCGCGCTGCGCGGCATCGATGGCATTGAGCTCGATGGTCGGCTCGGGGCGATGGCCGGCGAGCCGCGGCGACTTGGCCGTGCGGGTCATGGTATGCCACTGGTCGCGCACGCGGCCGGTGTTCAGCCGAAGCGGCCAGTCGCCGTTCGGCGCATGGCTGGGCTCGCGCGCGGCCGTGGCGATGAAGCGCGCGCGACCGTCGGAGTGGAAGAAGCCGCCCTCGGCGAAGAAGCGCGTCTTGACCGATGGCGCGTCCTTGGGCGCCGGCCAGACGAAGGGCTGCATCGTCTCGTATGCCGCGTCGTCGATGTCGGCATAGGCGCCGATGTCGAAGTCGCGCCGGCCGTCGTTCTCGAAGGCCGACAGCCTGGCATGCTCGCGGAAGATGTCGGCAACGCCTTTCCAGGCGAATTCCTCGCCATGGCCCAGGCGACGCGCGACCTCGGCGATGATCCACCAGTCCTGGCACGCCTCGCCGGGCGGCGGCAGGAACGGACGCTGGCGCGAGATGCCGCGTTCGGAGTTGGTGACGGTGCCATTCTTCTCGGCCCAGGCGAGCGCCGGCAGGCGGACGCGGCAGGCGTCGACGGTGTCCGATGCGCGGATCGCCTCGGAGACGACGGAGAGCTCGCTGGCGGCGAGCGCGGCGCGCACGGCGTCGGCGTTGGGCAGGCTGGCGACGGGATTGGTCGCCATGATCCACACCGCCTTGACGCGACCGGTGCGCACCGCCTCGAACAGCTCGACCGCCTTCAGGCCGGCCTTGCGCGGGACGCGGTTGGTGTTCCAGAAGCGGCCGACGCGGCCGACGTCCTCCAGCGCGAAGTCCATGTGCGCGGCCAGCGTGTTGGAGAGCGCGCCGACCTCGCGGCCGCCCATGGCGTTGGGCTGCCCGGTGATGGAGAACGGCCCCATGCCCGGACGGCCGATGCGGCCCGTCAGGAGATGGCAGTTGATCAGCGCATTGACCTTGTCGACGCCGGCGCTCGACTGGTTCACGCCCTGGGAATAGAGCGTGACGGTCTTCTCGGTCCTGGCGAACCAGCTGAAGAAGGTTTCCAGGTCGGCCTTCGGCAGGTCGCACTGACCGACGTCGCTCGCGCGCGCCGCGATCAGCGCGTCGTCCATGCCGACCGTGTGCTTGTCGACGAAGCGGCGAGCGGTGGCACCGCGGCGCTGGAGCTCGGCCAAGAGCGCATTGAACAAGGCGACATCGCTGCCCAGCCGCAGCCCAAGGTGCAGGTCGGCGATGTCGCAGGTCTCGGTGCGACGCGGGTCGACCACGACGATGCGCATGGCCGGCCGCGCCCGCTTGGCCGCCTCCAGGCGCTGGAACAGCACGGGATGGCACCAGGCGAGATTGCTGCCGACCAGCACGACGAGGTCGGCCCGTTCGAAATCCTCGTAGAGGCCGGGCACGGTGTCGCTGCCGAAGGCGCGCTTGTGGCCGGCCACCGACGAGGCCATGCAGAGCCGCGAGTTGGTGTCGATGTTGGCCGTGCCCAGAAAGCCTTTGATGAGCTTGTTGGCGGCGTAATAGTCCTCGGTCAGGAGCTGGCCGGAGACGTAGAAGGCGACGGCGTCGGGACCGTGGCGCGTGACGATCTCGCGGAAGCCGTCGGCCACGGTGTCGAGCGCGGTGTCCCACGACACGCGGCGACCGTCGACCTCCGGATGGAGCAGCCGGTCTTCCAGCGACAGCGTCTCGCCCAGGGCGGCGCCCTTCGAGCAGATGCGCCCGCGATTGGCCGGATGATCGGGATCGCCCACGACCTCAGCGCCGCCCTTGCCGTCCGGCGTGATCTTCAAGCCGCAGCCGACGCCGCAGTAAGGACAGGTGGTGCGGATCATGGCTGGGGGCGCGCCACTCCAGTGGCGCGTCTTCTTTTTCCGGAGCGCGGACCTCCAGGTCCGCTCAGACGCGCATGTGAATGCGCTCCCATGATGCGGACCTGGGGGTCCGCGCTCCCATGACGCGCCACTGGAGTGGCGCGCCCCCAGCAAGGAAGCTCAGTAAACATCACGCTGGTACCGGCCGGCCTTGGCGAGAGCGTCGAGCCAGGCTTTCGCCCGTTCCGCGCTCTTGCCGCCCTGCTCCACCGCGATCCTGAGCAGCGTGTCCTCGACGTCCTTGGCCATGCGCTTGGCGTCGCCGCAGACATAGAAGTGTGCCCCCTCCTCCAGCCATTGCCAGAGCTCGGCCGCTTTCTCCTGCATGCGGTGCTGGATGTAGATCTTCTCCGCCTGGTCGCGCGAGAAGGCGAGGTCGAGGCGGTGCAGCACGCCGCGGCGCTGCCAGTCCATGATCTGATCCTCGTAGAGGAAGTCGGCGCTACGCTTCTGGTCGCCGAAGAACAGCCAATTGCGTCCCCCCTTCTTCCCAGATGCTGCCCCACGGGCCTCGCGCTCCTCGAGGAAGGCGCGGAAGGGCGCGATGCCGGTGCCCGGCCCGACCATGATCGCCGCCGCGCTGTCATCGGCCGGCGGGCCGAAGCCGTGGCTCTTCTGGACGAATATCGGGATGACATCGCCCGGCTTGGCGAAGTCGGCGAGATAGCACGAACCGATGCCGGTGCGGGTACGCTCGTTGCTGTCCCAGCGTACCGCCGAGACGGTGAGATGGACCTCGCGCGGATGCGCCTTGGACGACGAGGCGATCGAGTAGAGGCGCGGCTGCAGGCGATCGAGCGACTTCAGCAGGCCGGGCAGCGAGGGCATCACCGAGGGAAAGGCCATCAGGAGATCGAGCAGGTCGGCGTCGGCCAGCTCGGGCGGGCCTTCGCCATTGGCCAGCGCCTGCAGCTTCAGCGCCTCCTCGCCGTCGAAGGCGCGGGTGCCCAGGAACAGCATGCATTCGTCGCTGGGACGGGCGATGTCGACCTTGCTCAGAAGCGCCTGGCGCAACGGCAGGGCATCGCCGTCGAACGCCACCATTTCCTCGCCGGTCGCGCCGATGCGATCGAGCACGGCTTGCACGAGCTGCGGATTCTTGCGGGCGAACACGCCCAGGCTGTCGCCTGCCTCGTAGGTGAGGTCGGTGGCCGACAGGTCGAACACGACATGCCGCACATCCTTGCCGGAACCGGGCCGGTTGAGCGGATGGGCGTCGACCAGGGTGGCAAGCGCCGGCCGGTCGCGCGAGCCGACGGGCGCTGCCGCCTTCGCCGCAGGCGCCGCCGGCACGTCGTCACGCTGCGGTTCCAGCGCCGCCAGAAGCTCCTTCAGCTTGCGCTGGGTCTCCTTGCCGCCCGGCACGCAGCGGCCCATGTCGGCCTCTGCCCCCGACCACACCGCCTCGGCATAGGTCTGGCAGAGGTAGCCGCACTGGCCGCAATCGAGCTGGGCCATGGCGGCCATGAGCTGGCGCGCGGGCCTGGCGCCGCGGGCGAGCTCCAGCCGCTCGGGCATGGCGAGCGACGCGTCGTGCCACGGAAAATCTTCTTCGGGGTCAGCGGCCGCGTCGGCCTGGCCCGCTGCTTCGCCGCTCACACCGAGATAGGCAGCGAAGAAGCCGTTCAACCAGGCGCGCTGCCCGCTCGAGAACGGCGCGGTCTCGGGAATGATCGACGGGATGGGCGTGATGGCGTTCATGCCACGAGCGCCGCAGGTCGCCCGGCGAGATCGCGCAAGGCGGCGACCTCGCGACGGCGCGTGAACTCGAAGAAGGACTCAGTCGGCGCCGCGCGATGGGCAAGCCAGGCGGCCAGCAGGCACTCGATCAGCGGCGGCAGGTCGTCGAAGGCCACCGACCGCGCATATTCGCGCGCCATCGCCTGCTCGGCGGTCGAGGCGGCACCGCCGCCGATATAGACGTGATAGCCCTCGACGCTGTCCTCGCCGCGCTCGACCTTGGCGGCCAGCAAACCGATGTCGCCGACATAGTGCTGGGCGCAGGAGTGATGGCAGCCGGTGAGATGGATGTTGATCGGCAGGTCGACCGCCACGCGCGCTTCGAGATAGTCGGCAAGGCGCAGCGCATGGCCCTTGGTGTTGGCGGCGGCGAACTTGCAGCCGGCGTTGCCGGTGCAGGCGACCAGGCCGCGGCGGATGGCGCTGGCCTCGATGCCCAGGCCCAGCGCGTTGATGGCGGCGATGCAGATGCCGACATCGCGGTCGGCGACGTCGGAGATCAGCAGGTTCTGCCAGACCGTGAGACGAACGGTGCCGCCGCCGAAGCGCTCGGAGATTTCGGCGAGGCCGCGCATCTGCTCCGACGTGAGGCGGCCGACCGGCAGGACCAGGCCGAGATAGTTGCGGCCGGCCTGCTTCTGGCGATGCACGCCGATATGGCCGTGCTTGTCGGCCATCAGCCTGGGCGCGATCATTGCACCGGCGGCGCGGCGCAGCGGTTTTCCGTATTCCTTCTCGACCTCGGCCACGAAGGCCCCGAGGCCCATGCGGTCGAGCACGTATTTCAGGCGTGCCTTCTGGCGGTTGGTGCGATCGCCATGGGCGACGAAGGCGCGCACGACAGCGGCCGCCACGGCCACGCACTCGTCCGGCTTCAGCAGGACGCCGGTCTCGAAGGCGAAATCGAGATGCCCGGTGATGCCGCCGAGCTGCAGGTGGAAATAGGCCCCGGGCTCGATGCCGCCCGTGACCCGACAGGCGACGAAGCCGATGTCGTTGGTGTCCTCCAGCGTCGGCACACGGCCGCCGCCGTCGAAGGCGATGTTGAACTTGCGCGGCAGGCCGTACATCTCGCGGTGATTGAGGATGTAGTGGTGCATGGCGCTGCACAGCGGCCGGGTGTCGAAAAGCTCCTGACAGTCGATGCCGGCGGTCGCGCCGCCGGTGATGTTGCGGATGTTGTCGGCACCCGAGCCGCGCGAGGTGAGGCCGAGCGCCTGCACCGCGTTCAACAGGTCGACCGCCTGTGCGGCACCAATCTCGCGGATCTGCAGGTTGGCGCGCGTCGTCACGTCGGCGTAGCCGCCGCCATGGGCGTCGGCGGCATCGGCCAGGCCGCGGAACTGCCAGGCGCTCAGGATGCCGTTGGGGATGCGCAGGCGGCACATGAAGGAGTCCTGCGCCGGCGCGACGTAGAACAGGCCCTGGCACTTGGTCAGGAAGACGTCGATGCCCTTGGGGAACTGGCCGGCCTTGGCACGTCCTTCGACCTCGTCCCAGCGATCGAGCGGATGGCGCTGGCGCTTTGCGGTCTCCTCGGCGACCAGCTTGCCGCCCGCCGCGAGCGTGCGGTCCTGGGCGGCCATTTGCAGAGCGTCGGCGTTGTTCGACGGCGCGGCAGACGCAGCGCTGCGCTTCGCGAGCTTGTCGGCGGCCTTGCGGGCCTCCAGGCCGCTGACGAAACCCTGCAGCCACTGCTTCTGCTGGTCGTCGAACCCGGTCATGCCGCCACTCTGGCCTCCGGCGCGATCGCCGCCCTGGGCTTGGCGCCGTGCTCGTACTCCTCGAGGAAGGTCAGCACCTCGCGGCGATAGCGGTAGTAGTCGGGATGCTCCAGCAGGGCCTTGCGCGTGCGCGGCCGCGGCAGCGGCACGTCGAGGACCTTGCCGATGGTGGCATTGGGCCCGTTTGTCATCATGACGATGCGGTCGGCCAGCAGGATCGCTTCGTCGACGTCGTGGGTGACGCAGATCGCGGTGACCTGCGTGCGCTTCCACACGTCCATCAGCACCTCCTGCAGCTCCCAGCGCGTCAGGCTGTCGAGCATGCCGAACGGTTCGTCGAGCAGCAGCAGCTTGGGCGACAGCGCGAAGGCCCGCGCGATGCCGACTCGCTGCTTCATGCCGTTGGACAGCTCGCTCGCCTGCTTGTGCATGGCATCGGCCAGGCCGACGCGCGCCAGGTAGTATTCGACGATCTCGCGCCGTTCGGCGGGCGTGGCGTGCGGATAGACCTTGTCGACGCCCAGCGCCACGTTCTCGCGTGCCGTCAACCACGGCATCAGCGAGGGCGCCTGGAACACGACCGCCCGGTCGGGACCGGCGGCGTCGACCTCGCGGCCGTCGAGCACGATGCCGCCGGTCGAGATTTCGGTCAGGCCGGCCACCATCGACAGCACGGTCGACTTGCCGCAGCCCGAATGGCCGATCAGCGACACGAACTCGCCCTTCTTCATCAGGAGCTGGAACTTCTCGACCACCGTCAGCGGCCCCTTGGGCGTCGGATAGACCTTGCCGACATCAAAGAATTCCACATAGCGTTCGAGGATCGCCGAGCGGCCAGCCTTGCGGACCGCCTCCGGCGGCGGCTGGAGCTGCACCACCGACTGCACGTCAGGCAGGGTGCGTTCCTCCTCCTGGATGCCCCGCTCCACGCCGAGATCCATCAGGTACTTGGTGACGTCGGCGCGCAGGCGCTTGAACACCGGATCGTCGTTCAACGCCATGCGCTGGCGTGGACGCGGGATCGTCACGGCGAAGGACGGACCGAGGGTTGCCCTGGGTCCGGGTCTCAGCGGCACGATGCGATCGGCCAGCAGGATCGCCTCGTCGACGTCGTTGGTGATCAGGACGATCGTCTTGCCTTCCTGGGCACGGATCTCCTCGAATTCGTCCTGCAGCTTGGCGCGCGTCAGGGCATCCAGCGCGGACAGGGGCTCGTCGAGCAGCAGGATGTCGGGATCGGTGGCGAGCGCCCGGGCAACCGCCACCCTCTGGCGCATGCCGCCGGAGAGTTCCGCCGGCCGACGGTCGGCGGCATGGCCCAGGCCGACCATGTCGACGTAACGCCGCACCCGCGCTTCCCGCTCGGCGCGCGGCCTGTCCTTGAACACCGCGTCCACCGCCAGCGCGACGTTGGCGGCGACGGTGAGCCATGGCATCAGCGAATAGGACTGGAAGACCACGCCGCGATCCGGGCCGGCGCCTTCGATCCTGCGGCCGCGCACGGTGACCTCGCCGCGATCCGGCGCCGCCAGGCCCGCCATCAGCGAGATCAGCGTCGTCTTGCCCGAGCCGGAGAAGCCGACGATCGCCACGACCTCGCCCTCCTCGACAGCGAGATTGACGTCATGCAGCACTTCGGTTCGGGCGGCGGCATCGCCGTAGCCCTTGCAGATGCCCTTGAGCTCGAGGAGCGCCATCCATCGTCTCCCGCGTTATCGCTTCATGCCGTAGGTGAAGGCGGCCTGCAGGGCGAACATCAGCCGGTCGAGCAGGAAGCCGATGACTCCGATGGTCAGCACCGCCACGATGATCTTGGCCAGCGACGAGGACGAGCCGTTCTGGAACTCGTCCCACACGAACTTCCCGAGGCCGGGGTTCTGCGCCAGCATCTCGGCGGCGATCAGCACCATCCAGCCGACGCCGAGCGACAGGCGCAGGCCGGTGAAGATCAGCGGCAACGACGAGGGCAGGACGAGCTTGCGCACCGTCGTGGCGGTCGAGAGCTGCAGCACCTTGCCGACGTTGACCAGGTCCTTGTCGATCGAGGCCACGCCGAGCGCGGTGTTGATCAGGGTCGGCCACAACGAGCAGAGCGTCACGGTGATGGCCGAGATCACCAGCGACTTGGGCAGCCAGTCGAGCGGATCGACATAGAGCGCCGAGACGACCATGGTGACGATCGGCAACCAGGCGAGCGGCGATACCGGCTTGAAGATCTGGATCAGCGGGTTCAGCCCGCCATTCACCGAGCGCGACAGGCCGCACATGATGCCGACCGGCACCGCGATGAGCGTCGCGACCAGGAAGCCCAGGGCCACCGTCTTGAGGCTGGTCAGGATCTGGTCGATGTAGGTCGGCTTGCCGGTGTAGCTGCGCCATTTGACCTGGTCGGCCTTGCCGTCGGCCTCGAGCCGGCGGTTGCGCTCCGTCTGCCGAGCATGGAAGGCCGCTTCCTTGGTTCGTTCGGCCACGTGATCGTCGAGCAGATTGCCGACTTGCTCCCAAACCTGGGCCGGTCCGGGCACGGCACCGAGCGACGTCCTGACCTGCGGCGCGAGCAGCGCCCACAGCAGCAGGAAGGCCGCGATGCCGGCGAGCGGCACGAGCAGGACCTGGCGCAGCTCGCCGAGTTGATGGCGCGGGCTGTCGCCCGCGGCGATGCGCAGCAGCGGCACGAGCCAGCCGAGGCCCGCGATGTCGAGATAGAACGCCGCCTTGGTGATACGGCCGAACAGCCGTTCGCGGCGCGCGGCGATGGCGGCCGGAACGGCCGGGTCGGTGACGACGGTCATGGTCAGCCACCGACCACTTCGGCGCCTTCGACGGTCTGCTTGCCCTTCAGGCCGATCGACAGGCTGTCGATATAGGCGTTGGGCCTGCGTCCATCATAGGGGACGCCGTCGATGTTCTCCGCCGTCGGCGCGCGATAGCCGTCGGTCGTCCAGGGGAAGTCGTCCTTCCTGGCCTTGCCCTCGTCGACCAGCATCTTGGCGGCCTTGAGGTAGAGATCGGGCCGATAGACCTGCTTGGCGGTCTCGGCGTACCACCCATCCGGCTTCTGCTCGGGGATCTGGCCCCATCGCCGCATCTGGGTGAGGTACCAGACCGCATCGGAATAGTAGGGGTAGGTCGCGTAGTAGCGGAAGAAGACGTTGAAGTCCGGAACCGGTCGCTTGTCGCCCTTCTCGTATTCGAACGTGCCGGTCATCGAATTGGCGATGACCTCGTAGTCGGCGCCGACATATTCCGGCTTGGAGATGATCTTGGCGGCCTCGGCGCGATGCGCGTCCTTGTCGGCATCGAGCCACATGCCGGCGCGGATCAGCGCCTTGGTGATGGCGAGCACGGTGTCGGGATGCTTGGCGGCGAACTCGGCGGTGATGCCGAATACCTTCTCTGGGTTGTTCTTCCAGATTTCGTAGTCTGTGATCACCGGCACACCGATGCCCTTGAACACCGCCTGCTGGTTCCACGGCTCGCCGACGCAGTAACCGTGGATGGTGCCCGCCTGCAGCGTCGACGGCATCTGCGGCGGTGGCGTCACCGACAGAAGCGCGTCGGCCTTGATCTGGCCGCTCACGTCGGTCTTCGAATAGAAGCCCGGATGGATGCCGCCCGAGGCGAGCCAGTAACGCAGCTCGTAATTGTGCGTGGACACCGGGAAGACCATGCCCATCTTGAAGGGCTTGCCCTCCGCCTTCATCTTGTCGATCACCGGCTTGAGCGCGCTGGCCTTGATCGGATGCACGGGCTTGCCGTCGGCGCCCTTGGGCACGTGCTTCTTCATCTCTGCCCAGACCTCGTTGGAAACGGTGGTGCCGTTGCCATTGAGATCCATCGAGAAAGGCGTGACGACATGGGCCTTGGTGCCGAAGCCGATGGTCGCGGCGATCGGCTGGCCGGCCAGCATATGGGCGCCGTCGAGCTCGCCGGTGATGACGCGGTCGAGCAGGACCTTCCAGTTGGCTTGCGGCTCCAGGGTCACGAACAGGCCTTCGTCCTCGAAGAAGCCCTTCTCCTTCGCGATGGCGAGCGGCACCATGTCGGTGAGCTTGATGAAGCCGAACTTCAACTCGTCCTTCTCGACTTTCAGCGTGTTGGCGCGGGAGCCGCGCGGAGCGAGGGCCTGTGCCGCGACGACGGCGCCTCCTGCGAGGACGACCCGACGACCGATGGCGGGCGTGTTGATCTTGGTCATATGCGCTTCCCTGGTTCGACTATTTGGATTTCAAGACGTTGACGTTGGCGGCCGACCGCTCGGCCGACGGCGGAACGGCCGGTTCGCCGTGGCCGCCTGCCGGCAGGCGGTCGGCTTCCGGACATTCGACGCCCATGTCCCGCGCCGCGGCGCGGTAGATGTCGGTGCGATAGACGCGGTCGGCGACGGCCTTGATGTCGGTGTCGGCCGGCGCCTGCTTCCAGCGCACCATCTGCGCCAGGAACCAGTCGGCGTGGCTGCGCCACGGGAAGTTGGCGGCGTTGCGCTGGAAGACATGGAAGCCCGGCAGTTCTAGCGTGCGCGTCATGATCTCGGTCGGCATGTTGAGATAGCGCGGGCTCGACAGGATGCGTGCCGCTTCGGCGCGATTGCCGGGCTCGTCGAGCCACAGGCAGGCTTCGATCAGGGCCTTGATCAGCGCCTTCAGCGTATTGGGATTGTTGGCCGCCCAGGATTCGGTGGTGCCCAGCACCTTCTCCGGCATGCCCTTCCAGATGTCCGGACCGGTGAGCGCGATGCGGCCGATGCCCAGCGCCTCGGACTGCTGGTTCCACGGCTCGCCGACGCAGTAGCCGTCGATCACGCCGCCGGAAAGATAGGCGACGGTGTGTGGCGGCGGCACCACGGTGAGACGGACGTCGCGGTCGGGATCGAGGCCGGCCGACGACAGCCACAGCCGCAGCATGTAGTTCTGCACCGAATAGGGAAACACCGAGGCCAGCACGACGGGCTTGGCGCGAGCGGCGGCGCGCCTGGCGACGACGGCGGCCAGCGCGCGCGCGTCGAGCGGCGTGCGGCCATTGCCGACCAGCTCAGGTGCCGCCTCTTCCATCTCCTGCCACAGGCCCTTCGACAACGTGAGCGCGTTGCCGTTCACCTGCAGGGTCATGGCGTTGATCACCGCCACGTTGACGCTGTCGATGCCGAGCGTCAGCGCCAGCGGCAGAGGGGCGAGGATGTGCGAGGCATCGAGCGTGCCCAGCGCCAGCTTGTCGCGGACGTTGGCCCATGAGACCTCGCGGCGGATCTCGACCTCGAGGCCCTGGCGCTCATAGGCACCCAGTTCCTCGGCCAGCACGATCGGCGCGCAGTCGATGATCGGGATGAACCCGACTTTGATCCTCGGTCGCTCCAGATCGGCCATGCCGTACGCACTCCACAAACGAAAACAGCGTCCCGCTCGGCCGGCAGGATGCCGACCGCTCAGGACGCCGTTGTCCAAACAACGGACCGCCTTTGGTCCGTCCTTAAAATTCGGAGAGAACCCGCCATTGGGCTCACACCAGGAGATGGAGCAGTAAGCGTGCCAAGCACGCTGCGGCGCAGTAAGTCACTGACTTGCAATGATTTATTAAGATGAAATTGTAAAATCAGCGAATCGCGGGCAAGCAAAAATCTGATGCTCGCATGTGCAGCATGATCGAACCACAGGCACGCCTAAGATTTGAGCACCCTGGCGTAGGTCACGATTTCCCGGGCGA
Source organism: Rhodospirillales bacterium (assembly GCA_009377525.1). Taxonomy (GTDB): domain Bacteria; phylum Pseudomonadota; class Alphaproteobacteria; order Reyranellales; family Reyranellaceae; genus Reyranella. The sequence continues at coordinate 17,078 of WHTW01000007.1, read as the reverse complement.
CTTCGCCGATTCGCTTGTTCTGATCCATGGCCAGCTTGCGCAGCAGCTTGTAGGCGGCGTCCTCGCTCAGGCCCTTCTGCTCCATCAGCAGGCCTTTGGCGCGCTCGACCGTCTTGCGCTCGACCAGGGACAGGCGGGCGCGGTCGAGCTCCTCGCGCATGGCGTGGTAGCGATTGAAGTGGGCAACGGCGACGTCAACCACGGGGCGCACGCGATCCTGCGCCAAGCCCTTCACGACATAGGCCGAAACGCCGGCTTCCATCGCTGCCGCGATGGTGGCGGGATCGGAGCGGTCGACGAACAGCGCGATCGGGCGCGGCATGAGATCGGTGGTGCGCCGCATGTCCTCGATGGTGTCGCGGCTGGGGCTGTCGATGCTGACAACGACGACATCGGGCTCGAGCTCACGCACACGGCCGATCAGATCCTGCGTGCCCTCGAGCCGCGCCAGCAGACGATAGCCGGCAGCCGCCAGCCCCGCTTCCACGATCTCGGCGCGAGCGGGGTTGTCATCGATCAGCAGGACGGAGAGCGGCTTGGTCAAGGTTGGTGGCTCGTTGAGCGCCTTGGGCGCAACAACCGTGCCAGCTGATCAAGGCGTTGTTTCTATCGGCTTTCCGTCTTCCCAGCGGCCCGACTGCGCCTTGCCGTCAGCACTTGTGACCTGGCCGAAGCCGTGGCGCTTGCCGGCGCGGAAGCCACCTTCGTAACGCCGGTCACCCACGGTCTCGACGCCCGGGCCTTCCAGAAGATCGGCGCGGAACTCTCCCGACTGCACTGTCGCGGGCTCGACGAGCGTGCGGCGCACGCCGAGGCCCTCGAGCCGGCCTGCGACGAAGTTGCCCTCGGCGCGATCGACGCCCGGCTTCTCGCGCGCACCGAGTCCGGTCGCCTGGCCGTCGCGCCACTGGCCGGCATAGCGAGTGTCGTCTTCGAAGCGCACCGTGCCGAGGCCGTTCAGACGACCGTCCTGGAAGTCGCCGGCCTGGCGTTCGCCGCTGCCGAGCTCGGCGACACCCAGGCCCTGGCGGTTGCCGTCGCTCGTCTGGCCGACATAGCTCACGCCGTCATTGGCAAGCCGCTCGGCGTTCTGCAGATCCGGCCGCGCCGCCCGCGCCGCGACGATGCGCGCCTCGCCTGCCATCGCACGCGCAGCCCTGGCCGCTTCGTCGGCGCGCTCCAGCACGGCCCGTGCCGCGACCGCCGCGCGTCCGGCTTGGTCGATCAGGGCTTGCTTGGCGGTGTCCGGCGCAGGTGCAGGTGGCGTTGCCGGCGTGGGCGTGAGTGTGGGCGTCGGCTGCGAAACCGGCTGTGGCGTCGGTGTCGACGTCGCGACAGGCTGTTCTGCGCTCGGTGTGCCGGCGATCATGGCCTGGAGCTGCGGGTTGAAACGCCACGCCGCAGCGGCACCGACAACGACGACCAGCAGAGCGACGACCCAAAGTGCGTTGCGCGAGCGGCGCGCAGGTGGCGGCAGCGCCGGCGGATCGACTTCGCGGCTGACGCCGCCCAGGCGCGGCGTCGCGCCGGACGCGCCGCCGAGGCGCTGCGTCGGCGCATCGGCGACGCGCGCAATCGAAGGGCCGAACAAGGCAGCCCATTCCTCGACGGTCTGCGGCCGGTCGGGTGGCGCGAATGCCAAGGCGCGATCGATCGCGCCAAGGAAGGCCGACTCGAAGCGATCGGCGTGCGTCGTTGCCAGCGTACGGTAGGGATCGGTGCCGACGCGCGCGGCGGCGTCGGGCGGCGGCAGCCCGGCGATGGCGTGATGGAGCACGGCGGCAGCCGAATAGATGTCGCTCCACGGCCCCTGCTTGCCGTCGAGCGCATACTGCTCGATCGGCGCATATTGCGGTGTGAGCACGCCGGTCATCGTGCGCGTGCGCTCGCCCATCGCCTGGCGCGCGGCGCCGAAGTCGATCAGCACGGGAATGCCGTCGCGCCGGATGATGATGTTGGACGGCTTGATGTCGCGATGGAGGAAGCCCTGGGCATGCACGGCGCTGAGACCGCCGACCAGCCCGTCGGCCAGGCGCTGTACGTCGTTGGGCGACAGGCGGCCCGCCGGCTGGCGCAGCAACTCACCCACGCTCTTGCCGTCCTCGAACTCCATGACGGTGTAGGCTGTGCCGTTGGCCTCGAAGTAGCGCAGCACCGGCACGATGTGCAGATGGCGGAAACGGGCGAGCGCGCGCGCCTCGTCGAGGAAGCGCTCGCGGCCCCAGGCGAAATCCTCGGCGAAGCGAGTGCCGCGCGCCACCACCTTGCCGTCATCGCGCACGGCGAACTCGACCGGCAGGTACTCCTTGATGGCGACGAACTTGGCGAGCTGGGTGTCGAAGGCGCGATAGGTGATGCCGAAGCCGCCATGGCCGATCACGGCATCGAGCCGGTAGTCGCCGAGCCGCGTGCCGGGGGTCAGGGCCTGGACGTTGTCGGAGGACATGAGCACGCGCACCTCGCTCCTAGATGCGCGTTCCCGAGCGGGCGCACAAGCGCCCAAAGCCCTTATCGTGCGGCGGCGGTGGCAGCGGTCGTCGTGGTGCTTATGCGGTTGAGACCGCCGTCACTGAACTGCGGCAGCAACTGCATAATCATGATGAACACGCACAGGCCTATTGCCGTGAGCATGGTTGCAGGTCGTGTGCGCAGAACAGGCGTCGGGCCTTTTGCCCGGCGGTCGTCCGACATGGCGGACCTCCAAATTGCTTCCTCAAAACCACGGCCTGCGGCCCCGAATATTGGGCCAAGCCGCCGGAACCATAAAACACAGCGTGATCTCGTTCAAGAAAAATGTATCAAACACAACAGGTTAGACTGTAGAATGACAGTTTCACTGGAACACACAATAGATCGCGGTCCAAACCGTCGTCGCCCACCTCTTATTGTCTGGAGCGCGGCTTCCAATATCTGTCGCGCCATTGCCGCGGAGGCAGAGTAGGATCGCTCATGATGAATGCACCACCCCGTCTCGACAATGCGCGTACCCTGGTGCTGACCGGCGCGAGCCGCGGCATCGGCCATGCCACGGTGAAGAAATTCAGCGCCGGCGGCTGGCGGGTGATCACCGTGTCGCGCCAGCCGTTCAGTGCGCTCTGCCCGTGGCCAGGCGGTGACAAGAACCATGTGCAGATCGATCTTGCCGATCCGGACGATGTCGGCCGCGGCATTGAAGAGATCCGCGACCGGCTGGGCGGCGGACGGCTCGATGCGCTGGTGAACAACGCCGCCATCTCGCCCAAGGACGAGACGGGCGGCCGCTTCGGCGCCATCGACACGCCGTTCGCCTTGTGGCGGCAGGTGTTCAACGTCAATTTCTTCGCGCCGGTGGCGCTGGCGCGCGGCCTCATGAGCGAGCTGTCGGAAGCGCGCGGTTGCGTGGTCAACGTCACCTCGATCGCCGGCAGCCGCGTGCATCCCTTCGCCGGCTCCGCTTATGCGACCTCGAAGGCGGCGCTGGCGGCGCTGACGCGCGAAATGGCGCACGATTTCGGGCCGCGCGGCATTCGCGTCAACGCCATCGCGCCCGGCGAGATCGACACCTCGATCCTGTCGCCCGGCACCGAGAAGATCGTCGAGGAGCAGATCCCGATGCGCCGCCTGGGCACGCCCGACGAAGTGGCTGATGTCATCCACTTCCTGTGCGAGAAAGGCGCAAGCTATGTCAGCGGCGCCGAGATCCAGATCAACGGCGGCCAGCACGTGTAGGAGCATCGCGATGGACACGATCACCAGCGCTGGGGGCACGAACATCAAGGGCGAGACCGGACGCGACGCGCGCCGCCGCATCCGCGCCGGTGCTTTCCGGCAGCCGACCTCGGGCATGGCGCCGGGCTATGTCCAGGGCAACCTCGCCATTCTGCCGAAGGAGTTCGCCGCCGACTTCGCGCGCTTCTGCCAGCTCAATCCCAAGCCCTGCCCGCTGCTGGGCCAGTCCGATCCAGGCGACTGGCGCCTGCCGAACCTGGGCGAGGATCTCGACATCCGCACCGACATCCCGCGCTATCGCGTCTGGAAGAAGGGCGAGCTGATCGAGGAAGTCGACGACCTCAAGAAGGCGTGGCGCGACGATCTGGTGTCGTTCGTGCTGGGCTGCTCCTTCTCCTTCGAGGAGGCGCTGATCGACAGCGGCCTGGAAATCCGCCACCAGACCGTGAACAAGAACGTGCCGATGTACCGGACCAACATCCAGTGCACGCCGGCCGGGCCGTTCCATGGGCCGATGGTGGTGTCGATGCGGCCGTTCAAGCCGGCCGACGCGATCCGCGCGGTGCAGGTGACGACGCGCTTCCCCTCGGTGCATGGCGCGCCGGTGCATCTCGGCAAGCCCGAGCTTCTAGGAATCAAGGACATCGCCAAGCCCGACTACGGCGACGCCGTGCCTGTGCGCGACGACGAACTGCCGGTGTTCTGGGCCTGCGGCGTCACCCCGCAGTCAGTGGTGGCCACGGTGAAGCCGGAGTTCTGCATCACCCACGCGCCAGGCTACATGCTGGTGACCGACCTTTTGAACGCGCAGCTCGCCATTCTCTGACATGGCGTTGGCGTTCGACGGCCGGCCCTTCGACATCAATGACCTCGTCATCGCCGGCTGGACCGGCCGCGACGTCGTGACGCTAAACCATCACATCGAGGAACTGAAGGCGATCGGCGTGCAGCCGCCGTCGAAGGTGCCGTTGTACTACCGCGTCGCCGCGAGCCTGCTGACGCAGGCCGAGTCCATCCAGGTCGTGGGCGACGACACGTCGGGCGAGGCCGAGCCGGTACTGGTCGGTACGGCCGACCGGCTGTGGGTCACGATCGGCGCCGACCATACCGACCGCAAGCTCGAGGCCTACGGCGTCGCCCAGTCCAAGCAGGTCTGCCCCAAGGTGATCGGCCGCTCGGCCTGGCGCTTCGAGGAAGTCGAGCCCCACTGGGACGAGCTCATCGTCCGCAGCTTCATCGAGGAAGGCGGCAAGAAGGTGCCTTACCAGGAGGGGCTTTTAGCCAAGATCCGCATGCCGCGTGACCTGATTGCCGGATGGCACGGCGACAGGCGTCTTCCGGCCGGCGTCGCGATGTTTTGCGGCACGTTGCCGGCGATCGGCGCCATCCGATCCTCGTCGCGCTTCGACATGGAGATCGAGGACCCGGTGCTCAGCCGCAAACTCTCGCACTCCTACATCGTGCAGGCGTTGCCCGTCATCTCTTGAGTGGGCGTTTCCTGATCGACGAAGTCGACGACGGCGCGCACGACGACGGGATCGGCCAGCAGGCGATTGTGGCCAAGGCCGCGTGTGACCATCAGTTCGGCGCCCGACAGTACGTGAGCGGTTCTGGCCGATTCCAGGACCGGAACCTGCCGATCGTTCTGGTCGTGGACCAGCAGCAGCGGCAAGTCGACCTTGCCCGCGATGCGGCTGACGTCGAAGTCCGCTGCCGGCCGCCCGACATGAGCCTCGACCGAAGCGATGAAGGCCTTCCTGCCGCGTTCGGAGAGACCGACGGCCGACGCGACGCGATTGAGCTCGCGCTTCAGCGACGACGGAGCGGAGATCAATGCCACGCGGTTCGCACCACCCGTGTGGGCGACGGAATAAAGGCTCATGGCGGCGCCGAGCGAATGGCCGATCACGGCATGGACAGGCGCCAGCCGCGCCAAGGTGCGTTCGATGGCGGCGATGAACTTCACGGCGGTCAGCTCGTCACCGGCCGATTCGCCGTGCGCCGGCACGTCGAGTGCCACGGCAGCGAAGCCGCGCTCGACCAGGGCGGCGACGATGGCGGCGAACTGCGCGCGGTTGCCCTCGAAGCCATGGACCAGCAGGACGACCGGTCCCTGCCCCCAGCGCCAGGCGATCAGCCCGTCGCCGAGATCGATGCGCTGGTCGGCCAGCGGCAACGACAAGACCGGCGGCGGCCGCACGTGGCGGCGTGGGTTCAGCATCATGCGGCGGAAGAACGGCGCCACCAGCGACGGCGCGACGTGGCTGGCGGCGGCAAGAGCGGCGAGCGGCAGGGGAAGAGCGGGCATGCCAAACTCCAATTAAGTGCATTTGCACCTAACTGGACCTCCGCGGCGGTCCGCTCAAACGAAGAAGTCTGCGCGTTTACGTGACTTTTCTTCATGCGCATGGCTTCCCTGCAGGCCGGACCTTGCTCGACCGGCACCGGTAAACATACGTTCAGCCGACCGGGAGGAGCGGGTTCATGATCAAAGGCGCGTATGACGGCATCACCGTGCTCGACTTCACGCAGGGCGTGGCCGGGCCGCATGCCACGATGCTGCTGGCGCTGCACGGTGCGGACGTCATCAAGATCGAACCGCCGGAAGGCGACTGGGGCCGCGCGCTGGGCGAGCTCAAGGGCGATCACTGCGCGCATTCCGTCGCCTTCAACCGCGGCAAGCGCTCGATCGCGCTCGACCTGAAGTCGGCCGACGGCAAGGCCGTGGTGAACAAGCTGATGACCAAGGCCAACGTCGTCATCGAGAGTTTCAGGCCCGGCGTCATCTCGCGCCTGGGCTTCGGCTACGAGGACGCCAGGAAGGTCAATCCCAAGGTCGTCTACTGCTCGGTGTCGGGCTTCGGCCAGACGGGACGCTACAGCAAGCGACCGACCGTCGACGGGCTGATCCAGGCGTTCAGCGGCATGATGGTGATGAACCGCCTGCCCGACGGCACGCCGTGGCGGCAGGGCATGATCGCGGTCGACGTCACGACCGGGCTCTACACTTTCCAGGCGCTGGCGCCGGCGCTGATGCGCCAGCTGCGCTACGGCGAGGGCAGCTACATCGATTCCAGCCTGATGAAGTCGGCGGCGGCCTACCAGGGCGCCAAGCTGATGGAATGGGTGTTCTCCAACGGCGCGCCGCCGCCGCTCTACATGCCGGCCGGCAGCTACAAAACCGCCAACGGCTACATCATGGTGAGCGCCATGCGGCCGCACCATTTCCAGGCGCTGTTCGAGCTGATCGGCCGCAAGGACATCGCCGACGATCCCGAGCTGCAGGGCCACGAGGCTCGTATCCGGAACGCGCCGCGTATCATCAAGGCGCTGCAGGAGACCATGCCCTCCAAGACCACCGAGGAATGGATCGCGCTGCTGCAGCCCAAGGAAGTGTTCTGCGAACGGGTCAACAACTACACCGACTACCTCGAGCATCCGCACGTCAAGGAATCGGGCGCCATCGACTGGATCGAGCAGGACGGCTTCGGCCGCATGCCGGTCGCCAACATCCCGGGCCTCCCGCCGGCCTCGCAGCATGACGCTCAGCAGCACGCGCCGCATACCGGCGAGAACGGCCCGGAGATCCTCGAGGAGCTGGGCTACAGCGCGGCCGAGATCGACGCGATCTTCGCCCGCGGCGGCGTGCGCGCGCCGGCGACGCTCGCCAGGGCGGCGGAGTGAAAGTGCGAGCTATTCCCACAAGAGATTGGCTCTTGCTAAGCTCCCACCTTGAAGCTTGGTGAGCAAAGCGAGGATACGTTGCGCGTTGCCAACGATAAACGGCAGATCGTCAGATTCGCAAACATCATCCGTCCTTTTGCGAGAAAGACCGCGAAGCAGCTGGCAAGATCGCGGAAGACCGACCTTGCAAGAGGGCGCCATCCAGCTTGGCCTTGGACCGACTTGGTTCTCTCTTACGCCACTCTCGGCGGCTCAAGGAATTGGGAAGTCAATATGGAGCCGCGCGCCGACGACTTTGGATGGGCGCGCATCAGTAAGCTGTCTGCGAAGGATCGGAAGAAGCTGTTGCTGCAAATACCAAACCCTCGGTTCCGACTCGTCATCGCAGCACAAGCTGAGGCAGCTTTTCAGATGTTCAGAAAGGCAGGTGGTCCTACGACAATCCGAAATCAGTACCGGAAGCTGCAAACCGCCGAAGAGAGAATTGAGTATTTGAAAAGAATTCCCGGGATCGGTCAGAAGTACGCGCGCAATATCGCGATGGAGATTTGTGACGAGCTCGTCTGCAATCATTTTGCGCTCGACCATCGATTGAAGACCCTCATCGGCCCCTTCTTGCGCCGAAATTTCAGCTATCGAGAAGGCGAGGAGTTCTTGAGAAGTGTGGCTGCGCGACTGCACGTCGAAGCCCGCACGCTCGATCGGACGCTGTATCGAAACTACGATGATCTGAAGAAGAGGCTTGGCCGGTGAATGGTTGCGACCGACGTAGTTTGAGAAAACAGGTGTATTTGGCGTTTGTTGGTCAAGCAGCGGCAAGTGCTTTGCGTAACCCCTCTGGATCGGACCTAATGGCCCGCAACAGTGTGCGCGCAGGGCCGCTTGGCTTCTTCGCGCCTCGCTCCCATTCCTGAACGGTTCGCACGCTGAAATCGTATGCAGTGGCAAATTCAGCCTGTGTCATGCCCGTGGCGCGCCTTATGGCCCGTACGTCGATCTCCGGAGCCATATCGGGAGCTGCATCACGATTGGACGCAATCTGCCGTGCGATGTCCCCGTCCGTCATCGCGTCGATCCTGCGCCAGTTCGTGCGCGCAAGCGCCTTGCGCGCCGCCTTACTGATGCCCTTCGCCATAGCACTTCACCTCTCGTCGATTTGCCTTTCGAAGCGAGATCACCCGTCGTTCGCCGTGTCGATCGACGTGAACGCAGACAAAAAGGCGGCCGTTGATGAGGCCGAAGGCCACCTTGCGAAGTTCGCCATAATCGAAGCGATCATCGTTCATCGACAGATGAGGCCCGGCAAAAAGAAACTCCGCCAAGGCCAGCGACACTCCGTGCTTCGTCCGGTTGGCCGCGTCCTTGACCGGATCGAATACGTATCTCACGGAGGATGACTATACGCCTCTGGCGTATACCATGCAAGGTCATCGCCCGTCAGTTGACCTGAAACCCGTGCGCGAAGGGATCGCGGTCGTCGACGAAGATGGTGTTGATGCCGTGCTGGCGGGCCCAGCCGGCGATCGAGGGAACGATGGCGTCGTGGTTGCCGACGCGCGCCGCACCTTCGACGCGGCCGTCGAACAGCGAGCCGATGATGCTTTCGTGCACGAAGTCATCGCCCACTGAAAGCTTGCCTTGGGCGGCGAGCTGGGCCATGCGCGCCGAGGTGCCGGTGCCGCAGGGGGAGCGGTCGATTGCCTTGTCGCCGTAGAACACCGCGTTGCGCGCATGGGCGCGCTTGTCGCGTGGCTTGCCGGTCCACATGACGTGGCTCACGCCCTCGATGGTCGGGTTCTCCGGATGCACCGGATGGATCTTCTCGTTCAGCAAGCGGCGCACGATCGGCGACAGGCGCAGCACGTCGCCGGCCGACATCGCTTCGAGGCCGGCAAAATTCTTCTGCGGCTCGAGGATGGCGTAGAAGTTGCCGCCATAGGAGATGTCGAACACCAGCTCGCCCATGCCCGGCACGTCGACCGCGATCTCGCTCGCCGCAAGATACGAGGCGACGTTGGTGATGCGCACGCTTTCGACGAAGCGGCCCTGCTGCTCGTAGCGCGCCACGACGCGGCCGGCCGGTGCATCGATGTTGAGCGTGCCAGGCGTCGCCGGCGCCACCAGGCCGTTCTCGACCGCCATGGTGACGGTGCCGATCGTGCCGTGGCCGCACATCGGCAGGCAGCCGCTCACCTCGATGAACAGGATGCCGACGTCGCAGTCGGCGCGGGTCGGCGGATAGAGCATCGAGCCCGACATCACGTCGTGGCCACGCGGCTCGAACATCAGCGCCTTGCGGATCCAGTCGTGGTTGGCCAGGAAATCGAGCCGCCGCTCGCTCATGGTGCTGCCCTTGAGCAAGGGCGCGCCACCCGACACCAGCCGCACCGGGTTGCCGCAGGTGTGACCGTCGAGGCAGGAGAAAGTATGGACCGACATGGCTATCAGTGCCTCGTCACGAAGCGATCGACGTCGCGCTTGTTCTGCAGGCGCACGACGCGCTTTTCCCTGGCCAACGGCATGCATTCGCTGGCATAGCGCTTGCGATTGCGCCGATGGGTTTTGACTGCCCACAGCAGGATCGATTGGCGGCTCAAAAAAGCATTGCGGAAGCTCTCGCGGTTGCCGGTGCCCCACAACTCGGTCCTGGTCGCCGCGCGCTGCACGGTCCGGCGCATCAGACGCCACATCACCAGCGGCAGCGGCAGGTCCAGCCAGATCACGGTGTCGGCGCTGGGCCAGACCAAGTCACGCACCTGGCCGTAATTGCCGACCACGATCCAGCCATCGTCCTTGGTTTCGCGCTCGACCCGATGGCGGAACAGATCGAGCGGCACGGGCTGCCAGTCGCGTCCCCAGAACAGCGCATCGAGTTCGATCACGCGCAGGCCGGTTTGCGCCGCCAGCCGCTCGGCCAGCGTGCTCTTGCCCGACCCTGTGGTACCGATCACGACGACGCGCCGCACGAAAGCTCCCTCCGACCACGCAAACTGTAGCGCCAAACCGGCGGCCATCGTAGGGTGCGCGGCGCAAGTTGGGAGAGCGTTGATGCCGCAGATACTTTTCCGGAACCTGAACCTCTTGGACCCGCGCTGGAACGAGGCACGCGGCGGCTACGAGGTGCTGGTCGAGGGCGACACGATCAAGGAGGTGTCGGCGAAGCCGATCAAGGCGGCCAAGGCCGAGGTCGTGGATTGCGGCAAGCGCACCCTGATGCCCGGCCTGATCGACTGCCACGTCCATGTCTTCCTGGTCGAGGTCAACATCCGCAACCTCGAGCACGTGCCCTTGACCCTGCTGACGGCGCGCTCGGCCGACCTGATGAAGGGCATGATCGACCGCGGCTTCACCACGGTGCGCGACACCGGCGGCGCCGACTGGGGCATCAAGACCGCGGTCGATTCCGGCCTGATCCCCGGCCCACGGCTCTTCATCTCCGGCCGGGCGATCGGCCCGACCGGCGGCCACAGCGATTCGCGCCGCCGCACCGACATCTCCGGCGCTCCCTGCGGCTGCTGCAACGCCATGGTCTACTGCATGGCGATCGCCGACGGTGCCGACGAGGTGCGCAAGCTGGTGCGCGAGCAGATGCGCCAGGGCGCGGACCAGGTGAAGATCATGTGCTCGGGCGGCGTCGCTTCGCCCTACGATCCGCTGGATTCCCTGCAATTCTCCGAAGCCGAGATCGCCGCGGCGACCGACGAGGCGAAGGCCTTCGGCCGCTACGTGCTGGCGCATGCCTACACGCCGGAGGCCATCACGCGGGCGGTCAACAACGGCGTGCGCACCATCGAGCACGGCAACCTCATAAACGCCAAGTCGGCCAAGCTCCTGAAATCCAAGGACGGCTACATGGTGGCCAACCTCGTGACCTATTTCATCATGAAGGAGCGCGCCGCCCAGTTCGGCATGACGGCCGACATGCTGGCCAAGAACGACATCGTGCTGGAAGGCGCCCTGCGCTCGCTCGAAATTTGCAAGGAAGCCGGCGTGAAGGTGGGTTACGGCAGTGATCTTCTGGGCCAGCTCCAGTTCGAGCAGAGCCGCGAGTTCATGTTCCGCGCCGAGGTGCTGAAGCCGATCGAGATCATCCGTCAGGCGACCGTTGTCGGCGCCGAGATCCTGCACCAGGAGGGCAAGCTCGGCATCGTCGCGCCGGGCGCCTGCGCCGACCTGATCGTGGTCGACGGCAATCCGCTGAAGAAGCTGGAGCTGTTCCTCGACCAGGGCGCCCATCTGCCGGCGATCATGAAGGCCGGCAAGTTCCACAAGAACGTGTTGAAATGAGGCACGCCGTCATCCTGAGCGAAGCGAAGGATCTCATGCCGGCTGCAAACGGCGATGAGGTCCTTCGCTTCGCTCAGGACGACGGGCTGGAGGCAAACTGATGTCTTTCCTGTTCAAGAACCTGCGCCTGCTCGATCCCCGCTGGAAGGAAGCGCGGGCGGGCTATGAAGTGCTGGTCGAGGGCGACGCCATCAGGGAGGTGTCGGCCAAGCCGATCAAGGCGTCGAAGGCCAACGTGATCGATTGCGGCAAGCGCACGCTGATGCCGGGCCTGATCGACTGCCACGTGCACACGCATCACAGCGAGGTCTACATCAACCGCATGGAGGCGGTGCCGCTCACCCTGATGATGGCGCGCTCGACCGGCCGGCTGAAGCGCATGCTCGACCGCGGCTTCACCACGGTGCGCGACGCCGGCGGCGCCGACTGGGGCACCAAGACCGCCATCGACTCGGGCCTGATTCCCGGACCGCGGCTCTTCATCTCCTGCCGGTCGATCAGCCCGACCGGCGGCCACAGCGACCGCACGCGGCGCACCGACACGGTCGGCCCGCCATGCCTGTGCTGCAACGGCATGGTGTTCATCCGCTACCTGGCCGACGGAGCGGACGCCGTGCGCAAGGGCGCGCGCGAGCAGATGCGCCAGGGCGCGGACCAGATCAAGCTGATGGTGTCGGGCGGCGTGGCCTCACCCTACGACCCGCTGGAATCGCTGCAGTTCACCGAGGAGGAGATCACCGCCGCGGTCGAGGAGGCGCACGCCTTCGGCCGCTACGTGCTGACCCACGCCTACACGCCCGAGGCCATCCAGCGCGCCGTCCGGTGCGGCGTGCGCACCATCGAGCACGGCAACCTGGTCGATGCGCCGACCGCCAAGCTGATGGCGCAGAAGGGCGTCTACATGGTGCCCAACCTGATCGCCTACGACGCCATGAAGCGGCGCGCCGCCGAGCTCGGCATGCCCAAGGAGATGCTCGACAAGAACGACGAGGTGCTGAAGTACGGCTTCGCCGAGCTCGAACTCTGCCGCAAGGCGGGCGTGCGCATGGCCTACGGCTCCGACCTTCTCGGTGCGCTGGAGGACGAGCAGACCGTCGAGTTCCAGATCCGCGGCCGCGTGATGTCGGCGATCGAGGTCATCCGCTCGGCCACCCTGATCGGCGCCGAGGTCGTGCGCCAGGAAGGCAAGCTCGGCACCGTCGAGCCCGGCGCCTTGGCCGACCTGCTGGTGGTCGACGGCGATCCGCTGAAGAATCTCGGCCTGTTCAAGGATGGCGGCCCGCACCTGTCGGCCATCATGAAGGGCGGCCGCTTTCACAAGAACACGCTGTGATGACGATCCTCATCATGCGAAGCGCGAGCCTCCGGCCCGCTCATGATCATGATGCGGGCCGGAGGCCCGCGCTCCAATGATCGCGATCATCCGCCGACGCGCCCGCCGCTGGGCACTCAACGGCGCGGCGACGGTGGCGCTGGCCTATATCTTGCTGCCACTGATCTTCGTGGTGTGGCTTGCGTTCTTCCGCCAGGAAATCCCGTCCTTCCCGCCCGAGGGCTATAGCCTTCGCTGGTTCGCGGCCATCCTCGACCAGCGCAAGTTCGTCAACGGTTTCTCCATCAGCTTCCAGGTCGCTGCCCTCGCCATGGTGTTCGGCCTGCTCCTCGGCGTCCCGGCAGCGCTCTGCCTGGCGCGGCACAATTTCAGGCTGCGCGGGCCGCTCGCCAACCTGCTGCTGATGCCCATCGTCGTGCCGGGCGTCGTGCTGGGAACCGCCATGTACGTCTTCCAAGTCGAGGTCGAGAACGGGCTCGACATGGACGTGATCGGCACTTTCTACGCCCTGGTGGCGGGCCATGTCGTGATCGTGATCCCCTGGGTGGTGCGGCTGGTCACGGCGAGCCTCAGCGGCGTCGATCGCGCCACCGAGGAAGCCGCGCAAAACCTCGGCGCCAACCAATGGGTCACCTTCTGGCGCATCACCCTGCCGGCGATCCGGCCCGGCATCGTGGCCGGCGCCCTGTTCGGCTTCGTCACTTCGTTCGGTAATCTCGAGATGAGCCTGTTCCTGGTCGGCCCAGGCCGGACGACCCTGCCGATCGTCATCCTCCAGTATCTCGAATGGAAGATCGATCCTACCATCGCCGCGGTGTCGGTCGTGCAGATCCTGCTGATCGGCATCGCCATGCTGATCACCGACCACTACGTCAAGCTGGCGCGGGTGGTCTGACATGGCCGACCTCTCCCTCAACGGCCTCTCCAAGCACTACGGCGATTTCTATGCCGTGCGCGAGGTCTCGCTCACGATTGCCGACGGAGAATTCCTGGTGCTGCTGGGCCCCTCGGGCTGCGGCAAGACCACGACCTTGCGCATGGTCGCGGGCTTCATCGAGCCGTCGGCCGGCCATGTCCGGCTGGCCGGCCAGGACGTCACCCTGCTGCCGCCCTGGAAGCGCAACGCCGGCATGGTGTTCCAGAGCTATGCGCTGTTCCCGCACATGACGGTGGCGCAGAACGTCGCCTTTGGCCTTGAGATGCGCAAGCTGAGCCGCGCCGACATCGATCGCCGGGTCGAAGAGACGCTGGCCCTGGTTCGGCTGGGCGGCTATGGCGGCCGCCTGCCGCGCCAGCTCTCGGGTGGCCAGCAGCAGCGCGTGGCGCTCGCCCGCGCCCTCGCCATCCGGCCCGACGTGCTGCTGCTCGACGAACCGCTTTCCAACTTGGACGCCAAGCTGCGCCAGGAAGTCCGGGTCGAGATCCGCGAGCTGCAGCGCCAGCTCGGCCTCACCACCGTCATGGTCACCCACGACCAGGAAGAGGCGCTGACCATGGCCGACCGGCTGGTGGTCATGAACGAGGGCTCGGTGCGCCAGGTCGGCACCCAGCGCGACCTCTACGAGCGGCCGGCCGACCGCTTCGTCGCGGGCTTCGTCGGCCGCACCACCTTCCTCGCCGGCACCGTCGAGGCGCCGGGCCGCTTCCGCAGCGACGGCGGGTTGGCCCTTGCCTGCGCCGGTGGCAATCCGGGCCGTGCCGTGCTGTCGCTCAGGCCGGAGCGGGTCGAGATCGGGCTGCAGCCGCGGTCCGGACTCGACAACTGCCTGTCCGGTACTGTGGAATTCGTGTCGTATCTCGGCGCCCTGATCGACATCCACGTCCGCCTGTCGCCCAGCGACCGGCTGGTCGTGCAGATCGCCAATCGGGAGGGTGGTTTCACGCCCGAGGTCGGCCAGTCCGTGCATGTCGGCTGGTCCGCATCGGCTGGCCAGGTCTACAACGAGTAGTTCCGGGGAGAACGGAGCCACTAACAGGAGGCAACAATGTCAAAGAGCTTCATGATCAATCGCCGCACCGCGCTCGGTGGCGCGACCGCGCTGGCGGCCGGTACGGCATTCCCGGCGATGGCGCAGGACAACAAGCGCATCGTCGTCGGCACTTGGGGCGGTGACTATTCCAAGCTGCTCGCAAAGAACATCGAGACGCCCTTGCTCGAGCCCAAGGGCTGGGAAGTGGTCAAGGACGAGGCCCAGGCCCCGCCGCGACGGGCCAAGATGATGGCCGAGAAGGCGCTGCGCCGCGGCACCTCGGACATCCAGGGCCTGTCGGCCAACGACATGTACGAAGTGAACGTGCAGGGCCTGGCCGAGCAGCTCGACTATTCCAAGATGCCCAATGCCGCCAACCTGATCCCGGCAATGAAGTATCCCTACGGCATCGGCCACATCTATTCCGGCAAGGTCGTGCTCTACAATCCCAAGCTGATGAAGGCGCCGGCGGGCTTCGCCGACACGCTCGATCCCAAGCACGGCGACAAGCTCGGCATCATCGACATCCAGTATCAGTACACGATGCTGGCGGCGGGCCTGGCGTCGGGCGGCTCGGTGAGCAACTTCGATCCCGGCAAGGAGCGGTTGATCGCCTGCAAGAAGGCGGGCGCGCGTATCTATCCCTCCAACGAGGCCTTCGCCCAGGCGCTCAAGACCGAGGAGATCGCCTGTGGCATCATGTGGAAGGCGCGCTCAGTGCAATGGCAGAACGCCGGCATCAACGTCGCCACGGTGGCGCCCAAGGAGGGCGTGCCGATGTACGTCTCGGGCTTCATGGTCCCGAAGAACGCGCCCAACAAGGCCGGCGCCTACGCCTATCTCGACGCCATGATGGCGCCGTCGGCGCAGGAAGGCTTCGCCGTCGACATGGGCTACAACCCGACCGTCACCAACGCCAAGGTGCCGGCCGCCACGCAGGAGCGCATCGGCTTCACCGAGGAGGAGAAGAAGCGCCTGGTCGACCTCGACTACGGCTACATGGGCAAGAACGACTCGGCGTTCCAGGAGTGGTGGAACAAGTCGTTCAAGGCCTGATGCCGAACGGATGACCGACGTTGCCATCTCGCACGGCCCCGTCGCCGACAAGCGACGGGGCCAAGGCCTCACGGCGGCGGCGCTGATCACGCCGGCGACGCTGTTCGTCGCCTTCTGCCTGCTGGCGCCGCTGGTCATCCTGTTTCGCTACAGCCTGAACGAGTTCGTCCCGGCCAAGAAGATCATGGTCGAGGCGGCGACGGTGGCGAACTATGTCCGCTTCTTCACCGATCCCTACTACACCTCGATCCTGGCAACGACAGTGCGCGTTGCGGTCATGGTCACGGCGATCTGCCTGATCCTCGGCTTTCCGCTGGCCTATGTCGTGGCGCGCACGCAAAGCCGCTTCAAGCACCTGCTGATCATCTCCATCATCCTGCCGCTGTTCGCCGGCAACGCCGTGCGCGCGGCGGGCTGGATGACCATCTTCGGCACCAAGGGCGCGGTGAACGCCACGCTGATGGCGCTCGGCCTGATCGACAAGCCGCTCGAGATCATGTTCACCGAGAAGGCGGTGATCATCGGCATCATCGCCGTCAACCTGCCGTTCATGGTGCTGACCCTGCAGAGCGTCATCGAGGGCATCGACCGCGCCGTCGAGGAGGCGGCCTTCAGCCTGGGCGCGCCGCCTGGCACCATGTTCCGCCGCGTGCTGTGGCCCCTGGCATTGCCCGGCATCATGGCCGGCACGATCCTCACCTTCATCCTGGCGATGAACGCCTACGCCACGCCCTTCCTGCTGGGCGGTCCATTGTTCAAGATGATGGCGCCGCTGGTCTACAACCAGTTCACCCAGCAGGCCAACTGGCCGTTCGGCGGCGCCATCGCCTTCATCCTGATGACGGTGACCCTGCTCCTGACGGTCGCCGCCAACCTGATCTTCCAGCGCCGCGCGGCGCGCTGAGGTGCCTGCAAATAGCCATCGTTCCTGCCGGTCGTCGGCGCTGAGCCGTTTCGCCTCGTTGCTTTTGTCGCCGTCCGCATCTATGCCCAAAAAGTTCGGCGCGGCTCGCTTGCTGTGCCATTTACACAGGAAAGCC